>NZ_JBIATN010000005.1:129436-427181 GCF_042891825.1 Streptomyces sp. NPDC001852 | reverse complement strand
GCCCGCTGGAACAGTTCCCACAACTCGTCCGGCACCAAGCGTTCCACGATCAGCACACACCCAGACTACCGATGACACCAAATGAGACAACCTCTAAGTTCAGATGGAGTGGGAGGAACGTCCGACACGGGACGCTGCCGACGTGGTGGCTGCCGCGCGCAGTGGTCAGGCTGCTGGGTGCGGCCGAACACACCGAAACACAATGGCTGCAATCCGCGCGGACCCGCCAGGCAAGCGCAGCCGTCACCGAGCCGCCCTCGCTCGACGACTCGCCCGAGCAGACGACTTCATCGCCCAGGCGGGCCAGGAAGTGCTCAAACCGGTTTTCGTCGTGCGCCTGGCTGCTCCGTCAGGACGAGCTCGTGGTGCCCGTTCCGGGAAGCCGCACCACGGCTCATGTCGCGGAGAACCTCGCAGTCGCGGGCGTCGAGCTGCATCCGGACACCCTGGCCCGGATCGACGCGGCACTGAGCCGCTTCACCCCCCCCAGGGCACCTGCGACCGGCGTCCCCGACGCCCCGCTACGAAATCCGTGCTCGCCCTACGTGTCCCTGCCGCTTGTCAGGACTCCGTACGCCGGGTGCCGCCGGTCAGGGCCGTGCTCAGGGCGCTGCGCCGTCGGATGCCCAACTTGCGGTAACTGTGCGTCAGATGGGTCTCCACGGTGCGGCGGGCCAGATGCAGCAGATCCGCGATCTCCGCGTTGGTGCGTCCCTCCGCGGCCAGTTCGGCGATCCGGCGCTCGCTGTCGGTGAGCGAGGCGGCACCGATGCGTGTCGTCGGACGGCGGGCGCCGCTCGCACGCAGCGCCTCCTCCGCCAGGCCCCGCAGCCTTACTGCGCCCAAGCGTTCGGCGAGCCCGGCCGCCTCCCGCAGGATGCCTCGGGCGCGCGAGGACTCGCCCGAGGCGGTCAACTGGCGGCCCACGGCCAACAGCGCTGCCACGAGCTCCGGTCCGGCGGGGCCGCCGCGCAGCAGCCGTACGGCCTCCTCAGTCAGGTCCAGGCCCCGGCGTCCGCCGGTCGCGGTGCCGAGGACACGCAGTGCCCGGCCCACCGTGCGGGGTGTGTTCCACACCCCGGCCAGGCGCAGCTCCTCCTCCGCCAGGGCGAGCGCCTCGCGCGGCACCCCCAGGGCCATATGGCACTCGGCGGCGGCAGTGCGCCAGGGGGTGACGACCGGGCTGAACACCTCCCGGGCCGACTGGCGGCGGCCGCACTCCAGGAAGTCGTGCAGGGCTCCCGCCAGGTCACCGGTCGCGGCGCGCAGTCGCCCGCGTGCGTACAAGAACCGGTTCAGCTCCCAGGACTCCGGCGCCGTCCGCAGGTCGAAGGCTTCGGCAAGGCGTTCGGCGTCGGTGACACGGCCCGTCTCCACGAGTGCCGTCAACGCGTGGGCATGGGCGTTCCTCGGCGTCGCGGTGGCGGGCAGCGGGTGGGCCAGAAGGCGCGTGAAGTCGCCTCGTGCCGCGATGATGTCCAAGCGGGTGTCGAGCAGCGCCTCCTGCATGGGGTGCAGGACGTCGGGGCGCTGCCCGGCCAGGCCGCGCTCCACCAGCCGTTCGGCTTCGTCGAGTTCGTCGGCCCACTGAGCGACCGCGGCGGCCATCCCCAGCAGGTAGGGCTCGGACAGCGGGTCGGCCGGCTCCGACAGCAGACCTCGCAGGCGCAGCATCGCGTCCTTCGCCGAGCTCCGACCCGCCATGACCGCGTATTTGACCAGGAAGGCGTGACCGGCCGGGCTGATCGACTCCGGCGAGCGCTCGGCAGTCTCCATCAGCCGTTTGTACGCCTCCTGCCGCACCAGCAGTTCCTTGTCGGACAGTTGCAGAAACGCCTGCCGCAGGATGCGTATCAGGTCGGGTCGGTCGGCGAGCGCGTCGTACAGCGAGCGCAGCACCTCGACGCCCGCACGGGTCATGCCACGGCCGGTCAGCGCCGTCCCGAGAGCGACTGCGGCGCGCACTCGTTCCTGTGGCGGCCCCGGCAGCCGCAGTGCCTCGGTGAGCCTCAGGATCGCGGCCGAGGAGCCGGGTACCGCGTACTCCAGCGACCCCAGTTCGGTCAGCAGGCGTTGTCTGCCCTCATCGGAGAGAGGTTCCTCCAGAGCGCGGCGCAGGAAGGCCACCGCGTCCTCGATCTGCCCCTCACGCAATGCCAGCGATGCGGCCTCCTGGAACACCGGCAGCACCCAGGGCGCGTCCACCGCGTCGGTGAGCAGCAGTTGACGGGCGACGATCTCGCTCGCGACACCACGGTGCAGCATCGACTCGGCGCTCGTCCGGTGCGCGGCGCGCCGCCGGGCCGCGGGCACGCCGATGAGTATCGCGTCCCTCAGCAGCGGATGGGTGTAGCGGGCGCGGCCCATGCCATCGAGGCGAAGCAGGCCGAGGCCGGCCATCGCGGTGATCCAGCCCGAGACCCGGGTCGGGTCGGCGCCGGTGAGTTCGGAGAGGAGCGAGTGGATGTGGAGGACCGGGAACCCCGTGCTGGGGGCGGGGCCGTGGTCCCAGCCCTCGTCCAGGATCGCCAGTGTCCGTGCCACCTCCGCGGTACCTGGCCCGGCGCAGTCCAGCCACCATTGGACGGCCGCCGAGAACGCTCCGGGGTACAGCGCGGCCGAGGTGTCCGGCACGACCGGGTGACTGCCGTCGGAGAGGTCGTCCAGCAGGGCGCGCAGCAGCAGCGGATTGCCCGCCCCGGCCCGTACACAGTCCTCGATCCAGGAGTCGTCCGCGTCGGGGAAAGCCGAACGGACCTCTGCCACGGCCGAACCGTGGGACAGCGGGGTCAGCGTGTGAGTGGCAACCAGGGCAGGAGAGAGACCGTGGGCGAGGCTCTGTGCGGGCGGGTCGACGTCGTACTGGCTGCGCTCGGTGACCGCCAGAATGATCGGCAGACGGTCCATGAGCCGGGCGGACTCCACCAGCCAGCGGCGGGACGCCGCGTCAGCCAGGTGTACATCGTCCACGGTGATCAGCAGCGGCGACCGCTCGGCGTGCGAGTGCAGCACCTTCCGCAGCCCGGCGCCGGTCCTGCGTTCATCACCGTCCCCTGAGGGATCGATCAACTCGGCTCCTGAGCAGAGGAGTTGAAGGATCGTGGCGAAGGGGAACGCGGAGTCGCCGGCGGAGCAACGGGCACGCATCACCTGCATACCACGGGCTGCGGCGTCCTCGGCGGCGGCCTCCAGAACGGTGGTGCGGCCCGTGCCGGTGGCACCGCGTAGCAGGACCAGACGACCGGTGCCCGCACGAGCGCGCTCGACCGCTGCGGCCAGCAGCCGTGCCGCTTCCCGTGGTGCACATGCCGTTCGGGACACTCCTGCCTCCTCGTGTGGACGTGGGCGTCCTCATGGACGAGGACGGCGTGCGCCCTGCCTCGGTGGCGTGACCCGCACCGTGAGAAGAACCACCATGATCGCGCACAGGTGCGGCGGAACCGGAATGTCGCGTCCGCCATCACGTTCCCGGTGTCGTGGATCTGGCCTGCCGATCTCGTGGTCCGTGTCGTGGTGCTCCACGATTGCGCTGGTCACGAGGGTCGCAAGAGGGTGAAGAGGCGCCACCCGCCTCTGACCGCACAGAAGTGGCGGGTTCGCAGACAGGGAGACAGGGTGCTCAACTCAATCCGGATGACACACGCCGGTACGCCACACGGCACCGCCGTGCCGCGGGCTCGGGTTCCCGTGACGGGGCACGCCCGAGTGGTGAGAGCGCGTCAGCCGAGATGCCGGACAGATGTGTCGTGCCTCCGAGCGGCGTGGACGACGCACGCCGACGACGAACCGTGGGAACCGAAGGCGCGGAGACAGGCGCTGGACGATGACCCTCACCGCAGGGCGGTGACCCGTGCGGCACAGGGATGCGCTCTCCACGACACGCCCCTGGCGCCGGGACCGGCCGGCACCTGCCCCGGAGCGGCCCACCCGCCCCGCCGCCGGCAGCCGCACCCGCCGAAGGCGAAGCCTGGAACCGGCCCTATGGCGGAGATCGTCAGCTCTGTGTCCTTGCCGCCAAACGGCAGGGCGGACAAGGATGATCGGATGACACAACGGCGCGTCGTCTTCCTCGTCTTTCCGCAGTTCCAGGTGCTCGACCTGGCGGGACCGCATGAGGTGTTCGCGCAGACGGAACGGTGGGTGCCCGAGGGCGAGGGCTACGCCGTCGAGATCGTCGCGGGCCGGGCCGGAGCGGTGCGCGCCTGCAACGGAATCGACGTAGCGGCCGGTAGAGGCGTCCAACAGTGCGTGGGTCCGCTGGACACGCTCATGGTCGTGGGCGGACCGGGCGATCGTGAGGCGGCGGACGACGAAGAGCTCATCGGCTGGCTCAGGGAGGCGGCCGGCCGGGCCCGGCGGGTCGCCTCCGTGTGTACGGGCGCGTTCCTGCTCGCACGGGCCGGGCTGCTCGACGGGCGGCGCGCGGTGACGCACTGGGCGGCCTGCGAACGGCTGGCCCGGGCACACCCGGACGTCACGGTCGCCCCGGACCAGATCTTCGTACACGACGGGCCGGTGTGGACCTCGGCCGGCATCACGGCGGGGATGGACCTGGCGCTCGCCATGGTCGAGGAGGACCACGGGCCCGAGGTCTCCCGAGCCGTGGCACGGATGCTGGTGATGTTCGTACAACGTCCGGGCGGTCAAGCACAGTTCAGCACCCAGCTCGCCGCGCAGCGGCCCACGCGCAAGCCGTTGCGGGAAGTGCAGGCGTGGGTCACCGACCACCTCGCCGACGATCTGACCGTCCGGATGCTCGCCGATCGGGCCGGCATGAGCGAGCGGAACTTCACCCGGGTGTTCCGCGCCGAGACCGGACTCACTCCGGCCGCCTATGTGGAGACCGTACGCATCGAGGCCGCCCGAGCTCTGCTGGAGACGACGGACACCACCATCGACGCGATCGCCCGGCTCTGCGGCTTCGGCTTCGCCGAGACCCTGCACCGCCGCTTCAAGCACACCCTGGGCGTCACACCGGGGCAGTACCGCCACCACTTCTCCAGAACAGGGTGAAGAAGCGCTCGCACCTGGCCGTCGCAGTGACGAGCCCGAGCGCAACCGGCGCGTCTCCTTGGACGCCTTCGGGCATCGCGGGTTGGCCAGAACCGTCCCGGACACCGCCCCGGTCGTGTGACGGCACGTCCACGGCAGGCACCGGCACCAGACACAGCACTTGGAGCGCACGTTCCCGATCAACGACGCGGCACACCACGGCCCCGGTGTATTTCAGCCGCGCACACCGCACCCTCTCTCTCCCGTCGTCCACGTGCCCGGCCAAGCCCTCGAAGGGTGCTCGGCCGCGCAGCCGACGGATACGGCTGAGCAGACAGGCCGGTACGAATTCCGTCCCCCTCACAAGCCGGACGCACCGCCTGGCTGAGACCACAGAAGCAGGATATGCATGACAGTCTCTTCAGACAGCGACAGCACCGTCGGGGCGGCAGCTCCCTTCCGGGTGCTCGGTCCGATCGAGGTGAGCGGCGAGCAGGGGATCGTGCCCGTGGCTCCGGGGCGTCAGGAGATCGTCCTCGGGGCGCTGGTGCTCGAACTGAACCGGGTGGTGGAAACGACCCGTCTGATCGACTTCATCTGGGATCACGGTCCGCCGAAGACCGCACGGGCCCAGGTGCAGATCTGCATCTCCCGGCTCCGGAAGGCACTTACGGAGGGAGGCGTGGACGCCACCATCGAGACCCGTCCCCGCGGATACGTGCTGAGGGCGCCGCAGGACGCGACCGACATCGGCGATTTCCGTCGCCTGGTGGCTCAGGCGCATGCCCTGGCCCGTGACGGTCTCAAGCTGCCCGCGGTGGAGAAGCTTCGCTCGGCGACGGGCCTGTGGCGGGGGCGGTGCCTGGCCGGTGTACCGAGCGAGGTCCTGGCCGGCATGGCGGCGCAGTGGGACGAGAGGCGCCTGGAAGCGGTGGAGACCTGCATGGGGCTGTTGCTGGAGCTCGGTCGTCACGAGCACCTGGTCGGCGAACTGATGCAGCTTGTCGCCTGCCATCCGTTGCGTGAGCGGCTGCGGAGTCACCTCATGGTGGCGTTGTACCGTTCGGGCCGGCAGGCGGAGGCGCTGGACGTCTACCACCAGGGCCGCGCGATACTCACCGAGGAACTGGGCCTGGACCCGGGGCGGGAACTGCGCGACCTGGCGCAGGCGATCCTGACCCACGACCCCGACCTGGCCCTGGCCGAGCCGGCCGAACCACGTCCTGTCGTGGCGACGCCGTTCTCCGAGGCGGCTCAAGAACGAAGCGCCGATCCCGACCCGGTCGTGACCCCGAGGCAACTTCCCGCAGACACCGGCGACCTGGTGGCGGACGGCCGGTTCGTCTCAGCGGTCTGCGACGCCGTCACCGAGGGGCAGGACAAGGGGCAACTGAACGTGGTCCTGGTGCTCGGCGGACCTGGTGCCGGCAAAAGCACGTTGGCCAGGCATGTGGCGCACCGGGTGGCGACCGAGCGCTTCCCGGACGGACAGCTCTACTGCGACCTTCGCGGGCCGGGCGGACAACCGGTAGGCCCCGCAGAGGCGTTGGGGCGCTTCCTGCGGGCGCTGGGCGTGCCGGGCCAAGCCATACCCGACGCGCTCGACGAGCGCGCGGAGATGTACCGAAGTCTGCTGGCCGGTCGCCGGACACTGGTGCTGCTGGACGACGCGGTGAGCGAGTCGCAGGTGATGCCGCTGCTGCCGGGAACCAGCAGCAGCAGCGTGCTGGTCACCAGCCGCGGTCAGCTCACGGCGTTGCCGGGCACACGCCGATTCGGCGTGGCACCGCTGAGCCCGGAACAGGCCGTCCAGCTCCTGGGGCGGATCATCGGAGAGCACCGGGTGGAGAGCGAGCCGGAGGCGGCGCGGGTCCTCGTGCATCTGGTGGGCGGGCTGCCCCTCGCTCTGCGGATCATCGGCGCCCGCCTGGCCGCGCGGCCGCACTGGTCGCTGGCCTCCATGAGAGACCGGCTGGAGAACGAGCACCGCCGACTGGACGAGCTGGCGCACGGCGAACTGTCGATCCGGGCAAGTCTTTCCCTCAGCTACGACGGCCTGGCGGCGGCCGACCGTCGCCTGTTGTGCCTGCTCAGCCTGGCCGAGGGGACGGAAGTCCCGAGCTGGCTGGGTGCCGCCCTCGTCGACGACCGCACGCCGCACTCCACCGACCTGCTGGAACCCCTCATCGACATGCGGCTCCTCGGCATCACCGCCATGGACCAGGGCGGGGACTTCCGATGCGGACTGTCGCAGATCGTCAGGATGTTCGCGCACGAACGGCTCCCGGCGGAATTCACCGAGGCAGATCGCGCTGGAGCGGTGCGGCGCATGGTCGGCGGCTGGATGGCGCTCGCGGAGAGGGCGCACAGAGAGATCTACGGCGGTACATGCACCATCGTGACGGGCCGGGGCGAGCGATGGCATCCGTCGGAAAGCCATGTCCAACGGTGCGTGCGCGACCCGCTCGGGTGGCTGGAGAGAGAGCAGACCAACCTGTTGAACGCGGTCGAGCTGGCGGCCAGGTCGGGCCTGGACGAATTATGCTGGGAGCTGGCCACGACCCTGGTGACACTTTTCGAGGCTCGCGGCTATCCCGACCTGTGGGAGCGCACCCATCGGGTGGCGCTGACCGCGGTGCAGGAAGCGGGCAACGAACGGGGCCAGGCGGCGGTGCTCGGCTCGCTCGGGACCTTGCACCTGTACCGCGGCGAACACGAGGCGGCGGGCCCCTACCTCAGCGCCGCTCTGGAGATCTTCGAGCGGATCGGTGAGGTACGCGGTCAGGCGCTGTGCCTGCGTGACCTGGCGCGCATCGAGCGACACCGTGGTGACGACGATCGGGCACTGGCCCTCTACACGAACGCCGAGCGCGGCTTCCTGCGGGCGCGGGACGTGATCGGACGGGCGTACGTGCTCGGCGAGATGGCACACATCACGATGCGGCGGGCGGACTTCACGCGAACCCGTTCCCATCTCAACGAAGCCCTCGGCATCTGCCGGTCGGCCGGCTTCGACCGGGGCCAGGCCCTCGTACTGCGGCGGCTGGGCCAGATGCTGACGTGCCAGCAACGCTACGAGGCCGCGGAACAAACCCTGCTCGAGGTCCTCGCCATGGTCAGGGCGAGCGGCGACCTGGTCGGCGAGGGGTATGTGCTGCACGACCTCGGCCGGGTCAATGCCCACCTGCACCGAAGGGAACAGGCCGTCCAATACTACTCCCTATCGGCCAAGATCCGGGAGCGGATCCTGGACCACAGCGGGGCCGCCGCCGCGCGGTCCGACATCGTTGCCATGCTGGGCAGGCCCATGACGTCCGTCGGCTGGCCCCAGCAGGCAGACAGGTCCGTCACGTCCACGGCGTGTTGAGGGCGGGTAGCTCATCGGCCGGCGACTTCCTGATGGCCATCTCGGTTCTCCTTACCTCCGCGACCCCTTCGGCAGTCCGTCCGGGTGTCACTGACACCAGCGTGAACCAGGTGCCCATCGTGGCCGCATGACCGCGCTATCACCGCCCTATCCGTGCCGTGGATGCGCCGTGATGCCGTGCCGATAGAGCGACACCGGACAGTGGGTCCTGCCGACCTCGGCGCCCCTTCGGGGGGACAGCCCTCAAGGAGTGGTCCGAATGACCGTAGTGACCTGGGACGTGGTGACACCCGCCGCGTGCGGCGTCCCGAATACCGAATCGCGGCGCGGCACGAGAGAAGCGTTGCGTGCGCACCAGAGCCTCTTCTCGACCGTGGCCCAAGAGGAGGTGCACGACTGATGACGATGGACGCGGAGTTCTACTCCCGGGTGGCCGAGCGGTTCGGCGGCTACTTCAGCGATGCGCGCAGCACCGACGTGTTCGCCGACGGCCGCCCGGACGCCGTCTTCGACGAATTGGCGACCGCACTGGGAACACCACAGGCCCGACTGCTGGATGTCGGCTGTGCCGACGGGCGCAGCCTGTTGCGCATCTCACGACCGTACGGCGCCGTGACCGGGATCGATCTGTCGCCGTCGATGCTGGAGTGCGCCGCACGGTATCGAGGCGAGGCAGGTCTGCCGCATGTCACGTTCGAGCTGCGCGACGCCGCGCATACGGGGCTGCCCGACGGATACGCCGATGTGATCACGTCCCGCCGCGGTCCGCTGATCGCCGGCGAGTTCGAGCGGGTGCTGCGCCCCGGTGGGGTCGTGATGTACATGGGGATCGGCGAGCAGGACGCGCGCGAACTCAAGGAGACGTTCGGCCGCGGCCAGAATTTCGACAGCTGGAACGGCAGGCCCTTGGCGGACGAGGTTGCCCTCGAACTCTCCGACGCGGGCTTCGTCGTGACACGAAACCAGGCGTTCCGGTTCGAGGAGTTCTACCACTCGCCGGACGACCTGAACACATTCCTGCACCAAGTGCCGATCGTCGACAACTACGATTCCGCGGCGGACAGGGAGGCGTTCGACCGATATGTCGCCGCGGTCTCCGTCGATCAGGGCGTCCGGCTGAGCCGGCATTGGTTCATCGTGCAGGCGCAGAAGCCGGCGGCCGTCGAGCCGTCCCACCCCTAGGAGGCGGTGCGCCATGGAACAGGATCTCGTGGTCAACGAAGTCTTCGGGCCGACCGTCCAGGGTGAGGGCCGGTCCATGGGACGCAGGTGCGCGTTCCTGCGACTCGGCGGGTGCAATCTGTCGTGCTCGTGGTGCGATACGCCCTACACGTGGGACTGGGTCGGAGCCGCTGACGGCGGGATCGCCCACGATCCCCGCAAGGAGCTTCACCGGCGCCCGGTCGAAGACGTCGTCGAAGAGCTGCTCGCGTTCGACACCGAACTGATCGTGATCTCGGGCGGTGAGCCCCTGGGCCAGCAGGAACGGCTGATCCCTCTGGTGGCAGCGCTGACCGAACGCGGTAAAGAGATCGAGATCGAGACGAACGGAACGCACGCCGCGCACCCCGAACTCGTGGCCGCCGGCGTCAGGTTCAACGTCTCGCCCAAGCTGTCGCACTCCGGTGACCCCCTGCGGCGCAGGATCGTCCCCGCCGCTCTCACCAGTCTTTCGGCCCTGCCGGGCAGCACGTTCAAGTTCGTCTGCCAGAACACCCGCGATCTCGACGAAGTGGCGCAGCTGGTCACCGACTTCGGCCTGCCCTCGGTGTGGATCATGCCGATCGGGCGTACCGCCGACGACGTCACCAAACACATGGGCGAGTTGGCCGACGCGGTGGTGGAGCGCGGCTGGAACCTGACGACGAGACTCCACACCCTGCTGTGGGGCGAAAAACGCGGCGTGTGACCCACGGCCCGCACAAGAAGAAGGGAACTCGTCCGATGACATTTCGGATCACGAAGAAATTCGAATTCTCGGCCAGCCATCGGCTCTCCGGTCTTGCTCCGGATCACCAGTGCGCCCGGATGCACGGGCACAACTACGTGATCGAGCTGGAACTCGCAGCCGATGACGCGAGTCTGCTGCCCGTGGGCTTCGTTCGAGACTACGGAGAGCTGTCCGCGTTCAAGGAATGGATGGACAAGCAGCTTGATCACCGGCATCTGAACGATGTGATGGACGAAAACCCGACGGCCGAGAACATGGCCGCCTGGGTCTACAGGACATGGGTGATGGAGTTTCCCGAGTTGACCTGTGTCCGTATCTCCGAGACTCCCAAGACGTGGGCCGAGTACCGGCCGTGAGGCCGGCGACGACGAAGCCCGGACGAAAGGCAGCCGCATGTCGGTGACAGATGTGGAACTCGACGGTGACCCGTCGGCGACCAGGACGACCGAGGACCCACTGGTCGGGATCGCCCGCCAGTTGCTGGAGGAGATCGGCGAGGACCCCAATCGTGACGGACTGCGCGACACCCCTGCGCGGTTCGCCCGCTGGTGGCGCGAATTCACCAACTACGACCCGGGTTCGCTGGGCACGCTCTTCGAATCGATCGGCACGAGCCAGCTCGTGGTCGTCTCGGGCATTCAGGTCTGGTCGCTGTGCGAGCACCACCTCCTGCCGTTCAACTGCTCCGTGACGATCGCGTACCGCCCGACGGGGCAACTGCTCGGCCTGTCGAAGTTCGCCAGGGTCGCCCATCAGTACGCGCACAGGCTGCAGGTCCAGGAGCGTCTCGTGGACCAGATCGCGATGGAGATCAGCACCCTGAGCGGCGCCCCGGACGTCGCGGTGGTAGCGAAGGGCGAGCACCTCTGCATGTCGATGCGCGGCATCAAGGCTCCCGCGCAGATGACGTCGACCGCGTATCGCGGGGACTTCAGCACGGACCCCGGGCTCCGGGGCGAGCTGTTCGACCTGCTCCGGGCCTGACGAGCCGTCCGGCTCCGCCAGTGGGCCGCCCACGCCTTGCCGGGGTCGGTGATCCGGTAGCCACCGCACCACGCGATCCGCACCGGGTGGCCACGCGTACCGGCAGCGCCGTGCCGGACTCTCACCGCGCTGGAGGGTCTCGGCACCGGCTGCCGCTTCAGGCGTTCCTCATCGAAACGTGGTTCCCGCCGGCTTCCCCGGCGGGTCATCGCCCGGCACGTTGATCGCCTCCGCGTCGGCCCCCGCATTCGCCTTGCCCGCCGTGCCGCGAACGCGGCGGTCGTCGGCCGCGTCCCGGTCGCGGAGCGGCGAACAACAGGCCGCTCTCTTCGGCACATCCGCGAATCCGGTCCGGTCGACATGAAAGGACAACGATGAACACCATTGATTCCTCCACGCCTGCGGAAGCGGCCCGGCTGCTTCCCGAGCTGGACGCCGAGCGGCTGCTGGCCGACCTCATGACCGCACGCGACCACCTGTGGGACGAACAGAGCTCGCACGAGAACGGGCGAGTCTCCAGGTGGGCCGAACAGGACTGGCGCTGTCTCCCGGTGCGCAGCCCCGGTGGTGACAAGACACGCACCGACCCCGGCGGCCCCGGCAGTGCGGAGTTCGCCGACACCGAGTGGCTGGACCACATGCCGTACGTGCGGGAGGTCCTGCACGCGATTCCCGGCCCCCTCTACGCCGCCCGGTTCCTGGACCTCGGCCCCGGAGTCGTCGGATACCGCCATTGCGACGCCAAGTTCGCCCCGGACTGGGGTCTGGCCCGGCTGCACATCCCCGTCATCACCCACGAGGAAGCCTCGCTCGACCTCGACGGAGAAATTCATCGCTGGCAGCCCGGTGAGTTCTGGTTCGGTGACTTCAGCCGCAAGCACCAGATCCAGAACCTCGGACCCGAGCACCGGGTGCATCTGGTCGTGGACGTGCTCGTCACACCGGAGCTCGCGCGGCTGTTCCCGGCCGACTGGGCCGACTACTTCGACGGCCCGGATGTGCTCTACAACCGTCCGGGCGTGGCCACGACCGACCAGGAGCGCAAAGCCGCGCGGTGTTCGTTCGACGCGCCGGAGCACCTGCTGGAGATAGAGGTGTTCGGGTCGCTCACCGGCGCGCAGCCGCAGGCCGGCTTCGGCATCGTCGACACCGGCACGGAACTGGCCGTCCGCTCACCGCAGGACCACCTCTTCCCGCTGGTGGCCCTCGGCGGAGACGAATACCGCCTGGTCGGCTGGAGCGAGGAGCGGACCATCACCACGAGGCTGGACGGTCCGCGGCCCGAGGTCGAACTGACCTACCGCAAGGGCCGGGAATCGACCCGCCTCGTCGTCCCGGCCACGCCGACGCCGTGACGGACACCCCTGCGTCCGCGGCCGCTCCGGCGCGCGGCGCACCGCAGTCCTGACCCCTCAGGTACTGATCCTCCATCCCTTTCCGTCTGCCGGAAGTCGACACATGCCGAAAACCGTCGCAATCGTGTCCGGCGGCCTGGACTCGGTCACCATGGCCTACCACCTCCAGGCGCAAGGACACACCCTCCACCTGCTGTCCGTGAACTACGGACAGCGTCATCTCATCGAGCACCGCTTCGCCGCGAAGGCGGCTCGAACTCTCGGGGTGCCCCACGACGTCGTAGACCTCAGCCCCGTCGGCAAGCTCCTGAGCGGCTCCTCGCTCACCGACCCGACCGTCGACGTGCCGGATCACCGGAGCGGGTCGTCCGGCGGCAGCCCGAACGTAGTACCCAACCGCAACGCCCTCCTGCTGTCCGTCGCCTTCGCCGTCGCCGTCGCCCAGCAGGCGCAGGCGGTGGCCGTCGGAGTGGTCGACGACCTCCAGGCCGCACCCGACAGCAACGCCGCCTTCATCGATTCCTTCCTCGCCATGGAGCGGATCGCGACCCACGGATACGCGCATCCCGACCTGACCCTGACAGCCCCGCTGGTCAAGCTGCGCAAGAGCGACGTGGTGTCGCTCGGTGAGGAACTCGGCGTCCCCTGGACCGACACCTGGAGCTGCTTTCGCGGCGACACGCTCCAGTGCGGGCGGTGCGCAGCCTGCGAGGAGCGCCGGCAGGCGTTCCGGGACGCCGGCGTGACCGATCCGACGACCTATCAGAACAGCGATCCGAAGGAGCTGTCATGACCGACCCGTTCCCCGTGCTCGATCTCCGGGACGCCGCCGGTTCGCCAGAAGCCCGGGCAGAGTTCCTGCTGCGGTTGCGCAGGGCCGTGCACGAGATCGGCTTCTTCCAGCTCGTCGGCCACGGCATCGAGGACGCCGACGACATGCTCGACCTCACCCGCCGGTTCTTCGAGCTGCCCGAGCCCGACCGGCTCGCGCTGAACATCCTCGACTCGCCGCTGTTCCGCGGCTACTCCGAACTCGGCCGCGAACACACCCGAGGTGTGCCCGACCAGCGCCGGCAGCTGGACATCGGCCCGGAGCAGCCCGCGAGGCCGTCCGAGCCCGGGGATCCCGCCTACCGGTGCCTGATCGGTCCGAACGAGTGGCCTGCCGCGATGCCCGAGCTGCGCCCGGCCGTCGAGTCCTGGATCACCCGGCTGACGGATCTGTCACACCGGCTGCTGCGGCTCCTGCTCGAGTCGCTCGACGCCCCCGCCGACTTCCTGGACGACGTGGTCGACCCGGATCCACAGATCCACCTCAAGCTCCTGCACTACCCAGGTCCCACGCAGACGAGCGAGGACACCGGTTCCGACCAGGGGACCGGCATTCACAACGACCTCGGGCTGCTCACCCTGCTCGTCCAGGACGACAACGGCGGCCTTCAGGTCGCGGTCGAAGACGACCGCTTCGCGGACGTACCGGTGATCCCGGGGGCGTTCGTGGTCAATCTGGGAGAACTGCTGGAGGTGGCGACGCGGGGCTATGTGCGCGCCACCCTCCACCGGGTGGTCCGGCCCGCCCCGGGCGTCGACCGCTACTCCATTCCCTTCTTCTACAACCCCCGGCTGGACGCCACGATGCAGTCACTGCCGAGCCCTTACGTCGAGGGCGCCGACGGAGTCATCGACGTCGTCGGCAACCCTCTGTTCGCCCTCTACGGCGACAACGTCATGAAGGGACTGGTCCGCTCCTTCCCCGACATCGTCGCCCGGCACCATCCCCACCTGGCCGCGGTGGCCGGGTCCGGGAACTCCTGACACCGGCCGCCGGCGCCACGGCCGGGCCCGAGTGGCCGGGCCCGGCCGTGGCGCCGGCGGCCGGTCCGAGGGGGGCCGCACGGGACCGCACGAACCTGAGGCAAGGCGATTTTCATGAGAATCAACCTTCTCGGGCCTCTTCAGGCCTACGGGGACGATGACCGCGTCGACATGGCGCCGGCCGCCCAGAAAGTACGCCAGACACTGGCGGTGCTCGTACTCAACGCGGGCCGGGTGGTGCCCTTCGAGCACCTCATGGACGAACTGTGGAACGACAATCCGCCGGCCAGCGCGCCCACCGCGTTGCAGACGTACGTGTACCAGCTCAGGAAGCGGTTCTCCCTCGGCAATCCGAGGAGCGGCGGCGCGGTACGTGCGGCCGGGCCGCTGCTGGGCACGGTCGACGGCGGCTACCAGCTGTCGCTGCCCGCCGACCACGTGGACGTCTTCCGTTGCGAGCCGTTGCTCGCCCGTGCCCGAACGGAGTTCCACGACGGAGACTTCGCGGGGGCCCGTGACACAGCCGCCGCGGCGTTGCGGCTGTGGCGGGACGACGCCCTGGTGGACGTGCGCAAGGGGCCCATGCTGAAGGCCGAGGCCATCCGGCTGAAGGAACTGCGCACCAGCGCACACCACTTGCGCATCGAATCCGACCTGCACCTCGGCCGGCACCACGAAGTCCTCGGCGAACTCACCTCGATGGCCGTGCAGGAACCGACGGACGAGTGGGCCCAGGGCAATCTGATGACGGCGCTCTACCGCATGGACCGGCGGGCGGAAGCGCTTCAGGTCTACCGCCGGGCACGCGAACGGATCGCCACCGAGCTGGGACTCGATCCTTCACCCCAACTCCGAGCCCTGCACACGGCCGTGCTCACGTCGGACGAGGCGCTGCTGCGTCCCGGCGGGCGGCTCACGGTCGTGTCCGCGGCCACCCGGCCGCCCTGCCATCTGCCGGCCCCGCGCGAGCGTCTGACCGGACGCGCCGGCCAGCTGGCGCGCCTCACGGAGGTACTGGCCGGCCGGGCGCGGGAGGACCGGCCGCTCGTGGTCGTGGGCGGTGCCCCCGGCACGGGGAAGAGCGAACTGTGTCTGCACGCCGCGCATCAGGTGAGCGGTCACTACCCGGACGGGCGACTCCACGCACGTCTGCGTGACGGCGCCGGTCGGCGGGTGCGGCCCGCCGAGATCCTCCGTTCGTTCCTGCGCGGACTCGGTGCGACAGAGGAGCAGTTGCGGCAGAGTACGACCGACCTGAGCCTGCTGTTCCGTACCTGGACCGCCGACCTGCGCGTTCTGGTGGTGCTCGACGACGTGTGCGATGTGGAGGAGCTGACGCCGCTGCTGCCGTCAGGTGCCGGCTGCGGCGTGGTGATCGGCAGTCGTAGACGGCTGTTCGTGTCCTCGACGGCGGTCCACGTCGATCTCCCCGGACTGCCCTTCGACGACTGTCTGCGACTGCTCGCATCCTCCGTGCCGGGGCACCCCATCGCCCTGGACCCCGAAGGACTGCGACAGCTCGCCCGGTTGTGCCGGGGGCTGCCGGGCGCGCTCTTCGCGATCGCGGCGCAGTTGCGCCGCCGTCCGCACTGGACGGCCAGGCAGGCCACCGCGTGGGTCCTCGCGTCCGGGGGCGCCGACAGCGATCCGCTGGGCGTGTGGGCAGGATTCGACCGGACGCTCGCGACACTGTCCGCCGAGTCGCGGTCCCTGGCCCACGGGCTGGTGTCTTCCGTCGCCCCCGACCGGCTCACGCCGGCGCTCGCCGCCGCGGCCCTCGGGATCAGTGACCAGCGCGCCGAGGACCTGCTGGAGGAACTGGCGGAGAACTACCTGCTGCGCCCGCACCGTCCGAGTGTGAACGGCCGGTTCTCCTACGAATGGGAACCTGGGACAAGCCCGTTCGCGGCACGGCCGGGCAGCGCGTCGGTCATGCGCTCCGCCTGACGCCCGGTCCCGGTGCCATCCTGCCCCTCGTATCGCGCGTCTTCGGTGCGCGGTGCGCGGCAGGCGCTTCAGCCGAGTGCGACTCCTACCACGGGCTGATCAGCCTCCCCGGCCTGTGATCGCCGGGATGACCTCACACAGAACCGCTCCGGCCGGCGCGGCCCTTTCAGACCCTTCCACACAGCCGATCCTTGGAGAACCGTCATGCCGAAGCGCCCGAAACTCGTCCTCGTCGGTCAGTTGTCCGTGTTTCCCTGGGCGTTCGAAGCCGCCGAACGTGCCGGCATCGATCTGATCCTCGTCCCCAGGGGGGACGACACGCTGGAGTCCGCCGGGCGGCCCGACGCGGTCGTCGAACTCCTGCCACTGGACATCGACGACGACCCGGACGGTGCGTTGTCGGCGCTCGCCGAACGCCACCGCCAAGAGCCCTTCGACGGCATCATGTCGGGCAACGAAAGGGTCATTCCCTTCGTGGCGCGCGCCGCTCGGGAGCTGGGCTTCCCCGGGCTGACCGAGGAGGCGGCGGCCGTGGTGCGCGACAAGCGGAGCATGCGTCAGCTCCTCCTGGAAGCGGGGCTGGGCGTGCCCGGTTTCGTGGTCGTCAAGGATCCGGACCACTGGACCGACGCGCTGACCCTGCGCTTTCCCGTCGTGGTCAAACCGGCGAACGGCCACTCCAGTTTCGCAGTCATCCGTGCGGATGACAGGGACAGCCTGGAGCAGGCCGTGGCCCGCACCTGGAGTCTCGTCGAGACCCACATGGCCGCCGCCGACGGATCGCACTCGGACACCGGTGTGCTGGTCGAGGAATACCTGGACGGGCCGGAGATCTCCGCGGAATCCCTGGTGTTCCACGGACAGGTACGGGTCTGCGCCATCAGCTGGAAGGGCGAACTGACGGGGCCCTACTTCGAGGAGACCACGCTCCGGGCCCCCGCCCAGCTACCGGCCGAGATACTCGCCGCGATCGAGGCGGAGGTGATCGGCGCCCACCACGCCTTCGGCGTCACGGAAGGCACCACGCACACCGAACTACGGCTGGTGGGCGGAGTACGGCCGGTGCTGCTGGAGATGACCGCGCGCCTCGGAGGCGGAGGCAACATGCACCACCTGACCCACGTCAGCAGCGGGATCGACCTGGCCGCCGAGGCGCTGCGCATCCACCTCGGCCAAGAGCCGCTCTGCTGGCGCGAGGAGCCGGCCCCGGCCGGCCACGCGGCGGCCTATCTGGTGCCGATCGGCGGCGGCGGACGGGTCAAGCGGATACGGGGCCTGGAGGCGGTGCGTGCCGACCCGCGGGTGGACTACGTGGTGGAGACCGCGGGGCCCGGAGCGCTGTTGCGCCCCTACCCGGACTGGACCGGAAACCCGGCGGTCGTGCTCTCGCACCACGAGTCGGACGCGGAGGCCGCGGCCTACCTCGCCCACCTCGCACAGACGCTGCACGTCGAGTACGAGGAACGGGACTGACCTGAAGCGTGTCCGGGCGGCCGGCCACGGCAGCCGGGCGCAGGACCTCGCTCCGATCTTGTGGAACATCCGGTACAGGCGGCCGGCCGCCGCACGCACCGAGATGTGCGGCCGACCGGCGAACTCCCGGTCGGCCGGACCCGAGACGGCCGATCCGGCGACCGCCGTCACCGGGCGTGACCGGACCATCGGTCCCACCCGACACCAACCGCACCCGTCCCGGCCGTACGCGCCGACGCCACCGGGACACCCGTACAAAGGGGAAACACCATGACCGCCAGCACCAGCGACACGCCGACCACCGGACGGCAGCTCCATGACGGCGTACCCGCCTTCGCGGAGCAGGTCCGCCGTACGGGCTTCGCCGTCATACCCAAGGAGGAACTCGCCGGGCTGATCAGCGACGCCGACCTCGAGGAACTCCGCGACGCCTGGGAGGACCTGCCGGTCGACACCGAGGTCGACGGCGTCGGCGTGTACCGCGAACGCCGCTACAGCCGGTTGCGCGTCGT
Source organism: Streptomyces sp. NPDC001852 (assembly GCF_042891825.1). Lineage (NCBI taxonomy): Bacteria > Bacillati > Actinomycetota > Actinomycetes > Kitasatosporales > Streptomycetaceae > Streptomyces > Streptomyces sp. NPDC001852. The sequence continues at coordinate 408,785 of NZ_JBIATN010000005.1, read as the reverse complement.
CGTCGACGGCGACACCGTCACCTACGAGGTCCTGCCCCACGCCGCCTTCCGTCAGGATTCCATCCCGCTGTGGGAGGGCAGGGACCGGCTCTTCGAACCGGTCGACCAGGACCTCCTGCTCAGCCCCACCATGCGCGCCCTGGTCGGTTTCAACGCCCGGATGGCGACCGCAGCGGGCGGAAACAACTCGTGGCGGACCGGGGTCCACCTGGTCCGCGTCGTCGCCCGCGCCGACGCCGACGGACTCCCCACTCCCGAGGGCCGCCACCGCGACGGGCACTCCTACGTCGGGATGCACCTGATGCGCCGCGAGGGCGTCACCGGCGGTCTGTCCACCGTCCACCCCAACGACGGCGGCGACATCGTGCAGACCACCCTGGTCCAGCCGCTCGACACCATGTTCATCGACGACAACATGATCACGCACGAGGTCTCGCCGATCGTCCCCGAGGGCGCCTTGGGAGTGCGCGACATGCTCATCATCGACATGAACCCGATGGCCTGAGCCCACGGACCGGGCGCCACACCGACGCCGAGACCCGACAGGGTGCGGTACCGCTCGGCAGGCCCCAGGCGACCGTGTGCACCACATACTCGCCGCCGGCACCAGTACGCCGGAGCCTTCCCGGCAACACCGGTGCCGGCGGCGATCTTCCCGGCGGTCTGCACCCGATGGCGACCCCGTGCACGGACGCGGCCATGAGGACCGCGACGTGGAAGCGGTGCCCATGCCCCGGACCCGGGCCGGGGCGTCGCAGAACCCGCTCGCCCCGGCGGCGGTCGGCCTCAGCAGTACGGCTCCCAGAGCTCGTACTCCAGGGCGCCGGAGATCGCGGGCGAGGAGTCGCGCAGACGGGCGAGCAGGGCGTGGTTGTGCGCGCGGATCTCCTCGTCGTACCCGGCCAGCGGGCTGTCCTCGGACAGGTCCAGCAGCCACAGCGGCCGGAGCCTCGCGCCACGCAGCGCCTTTCCTTGCGCGGTCTCGGTGCCCGCGTGCACCCAGCGCACTCCGGGCAGACGCGCCGCCATGTAGTAGGTGAGGTTGAAGTACTCGGCGGCCGAGGCGAGTCGGTCGTGGTCCAGGCCCAGCGCCCGCAGGTACACGGTTTCGCCCCGGCGGTAGTACATGCAGAAGCCGACGGGCGGTTCGCCGGGGCGCGAGCACTGCACGACCTGGGCGCGTGGACCGGCGAGTTCACCCTGCATGCGGAATGACTCGGCCATCGGGGCCACGTCGACGGTTCTGCCGTAGCGCAGCAGCGAACGGGCCAGCAGCCGGGCGACGTCCTGCCAGGACTCGGCGAGCGTCCGGTGCTCCAACTCGTATCCGGCCTTCTCGAACTTCCTTATCTCGCTGCGGATACGACGGGCCCGGTGCGCCGACAGCGATTCCAGCCAGGCAGGGAAGCCGCCGGGCGGAATCTCGATCCAGGCGTCGGTCTTCAAGGCGACCGGGGCGGTCCGCGCCCCCGCCGCTCGCATCGCCTTCACGTCCCCGGTGGTCAGGTACATCGCCACGCGGGCGATCTTCTCGTCCCCGTGCACGGGCGAGCGCAGCGCACGGACCGCGCCGAGCACTGCGGCGGCCGCCTCGACCCGATCGGTACCCTCACCGGTCAGCAGGTGCGCCAGGTAGCCTCGGCGCTGGCCGATCAGCAGGCCGCCCGGCTCGGGCGCCGGCAGACCGCGCGCGGTAAGCAGGTCGTGCCACCGCAGAGCCGGGTTGGGCTCGTCGGTCACCGCTGCCACCGGGATCGCGGCCCGGCCACCGCCCGGGGTCTGTACGTGCAGTCCGCCGGAGACCGCCCCGGGGTCGAGGGCGCACACCCGCAACCACAGCGCCGACGAGTAGAACCGCCCGTCGGCGAGCCGGTCCCACTCGGTGTCCCCGAGCCCTCCGACGGCGTCGGCGAACGTGTCCGTCGTGGCGGTCATCGCGCCTCCAAAGTCTCTGCCAGACCGTGCCCGCGAACTCGCTGCGCGATCGGACGCTGAATGTGCCGCCTCACGCAGGCGGCAACAGCCCCGGCGGCTTCGTCCTGCTTGTTCGACCAATCAGCGGCGGCCTTTCCGGTGGTTCAAGAAATCCATTACTAACACAGTTGCTCAGCGCCCGCAGGGGCCAATGGTCAGCAAATGAGCCCCAATTGAGCCCCGATTGAGTCGCGACGGGGAACGGAGTGGAACAGTGGCCATCGCGGACCGAGGGGCTCGGTCATCGGCGAGCAGGAGCGGAGATCACATGTCGGCGGAGCGGGTAACGGCCCAGTACAACGAGGAGTTCCGCGCGCCGGGCAGCGTCCTGCCCCGGGTCGCTCAGCACGTCAAGAACTTCCCGACGCTCGTACCGTGGCACGGCGAGTACCTGGCCAGGCCCCTCTTCGTCGCCGAGCGGGAGCTTCGCGAATTCTCCGAAGATCTGCAGCACCTCATCGACATTCTCTTTTCCCTTCCGGACCGCATGTTCGGCGGAGATCTGGACGCTTTCCGAAAGGTGCTCGGCATCACCGACGGCCGATGGGAAGCGATTCGGCGGTTCGGTGACCTGGTGCCCCCCTCCTTCGGCCGGGCCGACATGTACCACGACGGCACCTCGTTCAAGCTCCTTGAGACGAATCTGGGGAGCGAGTCCGGCGGCTGGGCTCTTGCGAGTGAGATGTCCCAGGCGACGCTGGAGGTCGATGCCTTCGCCGACTTCGCGCGCCGGCACCGGCTCGGCCATGTGCATCCCATTCGGGCCGTGGTCGAGGCGCTCCGCAGTTTCGGCGCTCGGGTGGCACCCGGCCGCGAGCCGGTGGTGGCCATGCTTGAATGGCGTGGCGGAATGAGGGACTACGGCGAGCTCTGGCTCAACTTCCAGTCCGCACTGCGCTCAGCGGGTTTCGACATCCTGCTGGCCGAGGTCTCCGATGTGCACGAACGCGACGGGGCGCTCTACCTCGGGGACAAGAAGATCGACGTGGTCTACCGGGCCTTCGTCCCGGACCAGATCGCCGAGGAGCCCGGCGGCTGGGACCTGATCGCACCCCTGCTCCGCGCGCACCAGGCGGGCGGGACACTGCTGTGGACCCCGCTCTCCAGCAACGTGTTCGCCAACAAGGCCTGTATGGCGCTGCTTTCGGACCCGTCGTGGCGGCGCACCTTCAGCGAGGACGAGTGCCGACTCGTCGACCGGGTGCTGCCCTGGACCCGCCTGATCAACACCGATGTACTCAAGGCCGACACCGACCTCGTCGACGAATGTCTGGCGCGGCGCGATCAGTTGATCCTGAAGGTCAACGGGCGTGGCGGCGGAGTCGGCGTCGTCGTGGGCTGGGAAACGGACGACGCCACCTGGCGGCAGGCTCTGGAGAACTACGCCGAAGAAGGATGCATCGTGCAGCAGAGGGTGATGCCGCGTTCTGAACTCGTGGTGGACCCGGTATCCGGGGAAACCGAGGAATGGCACGCGGCCTACGGCCTGTTCTACACCCCGGACGGTTGTGCCGGATCCTACGCCAAGGTGGTGCCGGCCGGTTCGGGCGGCATCATCTCCATCGCAGCGCATGCCAAGGCGTGCAGCGCGGCTGTCTTCTACCAGAGTGAGCTGCCCGCCGGCGCGGTGAAGTAAAGAGAAGACGCCATGATGCCTCAGCAGTCCCCCGCACCTTCGGCGTGGCAGCGGTTCCAGACGGCCTGGGGTCTGCCGAACCTCAACGGGAAGGGCCGCTTCGTCACGGCCAATCTGATCGACAGCCTCGGGAACGGGTTGGTGGTGGCGTTCACCGTCGTCTTCTTCGTGAAGACGACGACGCTGTCACTGGTCGCCGTCGGCGCCGCGCTCACCGCCGGCCAATTGCTCGCCCTGCCCTTTCCGCTGATCATCGGGCACCAGCTGGACAAGTACGGTCCGCGCCTCGTGGTCGGCGCGGGCAACTGGGTATCGGTGGCTGGATTCATCGGATTCCAGTTCTCGCACGCGGCCTGGCAGATCGTGTGGTGGCAATTCGTGGTGCAACTGGGTTCCACCGCCTTCTGGATGGGCAACAGTCCACTCACCGTGCTGGTCGCCCAGGGCGTCGAGCGGGCCCGCTGGTTCGGCTTCGTGCGTGCCATGCGGAACGTCGGCGTCGGTTTCGGCGGCGTCGTGTCCGCGGTGGCCCTGAGTATCGGAACCGTCGCCGGGCTGCGGACGGTCATGGTGATCAACGCGGTCACCTTCGCCGTCGCGGGCTGGCTCGTTCTCACCTTGCGGGGAACGGACACCAGCGAGGCGGCCGGCGCCGAGCCCGACGAGCCGAAGCCCGTCCGGCCGGAGCAGGCAGCGGACGAAACCACCCGGCAGCCCTCGGCCGGCTATCTCACCGTAATGAAGGACACCCGGTATCTGCGGCTGGTCGCGACGAACATCTCCTTCGTCTTCGCCTCCACGGTGATCTCCGTGCTGCTCGCCGTCTACGCCGTGGACGACCTCGCTGTCGGCGCCTGGATCGTCGGTGTGATCGTCGTGCTGAATGCGGCCATGGTGGCACTGCTCCAGACGCTCGCCAGCCGGTGGATCGAGTCCCGCAGCCCGGTGACGGTGCTGGTGCTGGCCCTGCTGTTCAACGCGGCGGCGTTCGTCGTCTTCGGCACACTGCTTGTGCTGCCCGGCTGGGCGGTGGTCGTCGGGCTGTTGATCGCGATGGTGCTCTACACCGTGGGCGAGATGCTCGGCTCGCCGCCGACCAGCGAACTGAGCGTGGTGATGGCACCGGAGCATCTGCGGGGCCGCTATCTCGGCGTCTACCAGATGTCCTGGTCGATCGGTGCCGCCGTCGCCCCGGCGCTGCTCACAGCGCTGCTGGAGGGTGGTGCGGCGCTGCCCTGGATGTTCCTCGCCGCGATCAGCGTGCTGGCCGTACCGCTCGTGATCGGTCTCGACCGGCCGCCCACCGACACGGGCCAGGCCGCACCAGCCAGGGACACGTCCTCCGCGGAGCGGTTCGGAGGCGACCCCGTCGACTGAACCTGGCCACGATTGCCGAGCCGCACCGAACCCCCAACGCCGTCCGCCGTCCGGCAGCACACCGGGCGGCGGACGGCGTTCCCCGTGTTCGCCGTTCGCTGTCCGCCGGCCCGCGCCGCAGTCTCATGTCGCGGTCCGGCCGCCATCGGCTCGCCGAGCCGCTCTCCGCCGAGTGCGATGCCACCCTGACGGCCGACGGCACCTTCAGTGTCGGGCGCCATGCCGGCCTGGGGCGGAGAGGTCGGCGCCGGACGATCAGCCGCCGCGCGCTCTCGCGGCCACGGCCGCGGTTGCGGTTGCCGTTGCGGCCGCGGTTCAGGAGCCCCGCTTCGGTGCGTGCCCCTGAGTACGGGAGTCGACCGGAACGACGCCGGTGCCGTCTGGCGCTGCCCATTGCCGCGCCTCCGCCTCCAAGGCCTCTGCGAGACCCGCAACGGTGGGGTTGCTGAACAGGAGGACCGGCGGGACCCGGCGTCCGAGCCGCTCGCCGAGGCGGCTCGCGACCATGGTGATGGTCAACGAGGAGCCACCGACGTCGAAGAAGCCGTCCTGTGGGCCGAAGTCGTCCTCGACGCCCAGGCACTCCCGCCACACGTCGGCGACGAGGAGCTGCTGTTTGGTGAGGTTCCGGCGGGTGGCCTGCGCCTGGTCGGGCACCGGGCGTGGGTCGGGCAGTGCGTTCCGGTCGACCTTGCCGTTCGGGGTGAGGGGGATCTCGCCGATCACGGTATAGCTCTGCGGCAGCATGTACGGCGGAAGCCGCTCCGCCAGGTGGGCGCGCAGTTCCGCCGGGTCAGGGGCGGGTCGGTCGGGGAGGTCGGGGATCAGATAGGCCGCCAGCTGGTCCGCACCGGTGCCGGCTCGGCGCACGGCCACCACGCAGTCGGCCAGGGCGGGGTGGCTCTGGAGCGCGGCCTCGATCTCCCCGAGCTCGATGCGAAAGCCGCGCACCTTGACCTGGTGGTCGTTGCGGCCGAGAAAGACCAGATTCCCGTCGGGCAGCAGCCGGACCACATCACCCGTGGCGTACATGCGGGCGCCGGGCTCCGCGGCATACGGGTCGGGCAGGTACGCCGCGGCCGTGCGGGCCGGCTTGCCGAGATAGCCGCGACCGACGGCACTGCCGCCGACGTACAGCTCCCCGCGACAGCCCGGGACGACCGGGCGCAGGCGCTGGTCCAGCACGTAGAGGTGCGCGTTGTCCGTCGCCCGGCCGAACGGGACGCTCGGGAGATGGCTGTGCCGATCGAGCGACTCCTCGGTGATCGGGCAGTACGCCGAGGTGACGGTCGCTTCCGTGGGCCCGTACTCGTTGAAGACCTGACATCCCGGCGCCGTGGAAGACAGGATGCGGCGGGCGACGTCGTGCGGCACGGCCTCGGCCCCGGTGAACACCAGGCGTACGGAGGCGAGTCGCGAAGCGGGATCCGTACCGGACTCCAGCAGGATCCGCATCTGCGAGGGCGTCGCGTTGAGCGTGGTGATGCCGCGCTCGGCGACTTCCCGCAGGAACTCCTCGGGATCGTAGGCGGCGGTGGGGCTCGCCAGGTGCAGTTCGGCGCCGGACAGCAGGCACTGGAAGATCTCCCAAACCGAGTTGTCGAACGCCACCGAGTGGTTGAGCAGGGCCCGGTCCCGCCCGCTGAGTCGGCACAGCCGCTGGTTCCACTCCAGGAACCCGGTGATGTTGGCGTGGGTGATCGCCACACCCTTGGGGTTGCCGGTCGAGCCGGACGTGTAGATCACGTAGGCGAGGTGGTGCGGCTGTGCCTCCTCGGCCGGCCCGGGGTCCGCTCCGGGCTCCTCGTCCACCGCCACGAGCCGGACGCCGTCGCTGAACAGGACCGAGGTGGGGTGCTCCGGGTCGGCGACGACCAGGTGTACGCCCGAGTCGGCGAGCAGGTACCGCAGCCGGTCCGTCGGGTAACCGGGGTCGAGCGGCACATAGGCGCCGCCCGCCTTCAGCACGCCGAGCAGGGCGACCACCAGCTCCACCGAGCGTTCCAGACAGACCGCGACCAGGGTTTCGGGACGCACTCCCCTGGCACGCAGCTCCCGGGCCAGCGCGCCGGCCCGCGCGTCGATCTCGGCGAACGTCAGCGACCGGCCGTCGCCCACGACGCAGACCGCGTCCGGGGTCGTCCGCACCTGGCGGTCCCACAGGCGGACCAGGGTGGTCGGCTCGGGCAGCGGCTCGGCACGGTTGCCGAGGGAGACGGCACGCAGCTCGTCGGCCGAGACGATCTCCAGTTCGGACAGTCGGGAGGTGGCGTCGGAGACCATCTGCTCGATCACCCGCAGGAAGTGCCGGCCGAGGCCCCGCGCGAAGTCCGCGTCGAACAGGTCGGTGGCGTACTCGACGGAGATGCTGAGGTCACCGGCCCCGGTGGCGTGGTCCGTCACGTCGAGGGCGAGGTCGAAGCGGGCGGTGCCGAGCCGTCCCTCCAGTTCCTTGCGGTCGTACAGTTCGGGCAGGTGACCTGCCTTCGGCTCCTCGTGCAGGGCGAAGAGCACCTGGAAGAGCGGATTGCGGCTCAGGTCGCGCTCAGGGCTCAGCTCCGCCACCAGCTTCTCGAAGGGCAGCTCCTGGTGCGCGTACGCCTGCCGTGCGACCTCGCGGACCCGGCCGAGCAGCTCGCGCCAGGTCGGGTCGCCGGACAGGTCGGTGCGCAGAACGACGGTGTTCACGAAATAGCCGACCACATCGTCCAGTTCGGCGCGTGGCCGGCCGCCTGTCAGGGTGCCCACGGCGACATCGCTCTCGTCGGCGTACCGACCGAGCAGCACCTGCAACGGGGCCAGCAGACCCATGAACAGCGTGACGCCCTCGGCCCGGCACAGGGTGCGCAGTCGCTGAGCCAAGTCGGCCGGGACGCAGAGCAGTTCGCGGCGACCGCGGTGGCTCGCGACGGCCGGCCGGGGGCGGCTCGTGGGCAGCTCCAGGACGGGCACTCCGGACAGCCGGGTGCGCCAGTGGGTGAGCAGCCGCTCCAGCTCGGCACCGGTGAGTCGCTCGCGCTGCCAGGCCGCGTAGTCGGCGTACGTCGCAGGCAGCCGTGCCGGGTCGGGGCGACGGCCGGCGGCGAGCTCCGTGTAAAGCTCACCCAGTTCCCGCACCATCAGGTCGATCGAGGTTCCGTCACAGGCTATGTGATGAAACGTCAGCAACAGGAGGTCACGACTACGGGTGCCCAGCACGTCCGCGCGCAGCAGCGGTGGCCGCCCGAGGGCGAAGGGGGCGCGGATCCGCTCGGTCAGCAGCGCGTCCAGGTCCTCTTCGGCGACCTCGATGCGGCGCAGCGGCACCGGTCCCGGCTCATGCGGTTCGGGCAGGCCCCGGCCTGCGACGGCTACGACGGCCGTGCGCAGCGCCGGGTGCCTTCGCACCAGCGCGGTCAGGCAGTTCTGCAGCAACGTCAGGTCGAAGCGTGTGCCGCCGGGCATGCCGAGGACGACCGGCAGATGGTACGCGGGCACCGAGTCGTTCAGTTGCTCGAAGAACCAGATCCGCTCCTGGCCGAAGGAGAGTTCGGCGGTCGCGGCCGGGGGGATCGGCTCGTCGTCCGACGGGGCCAGGTCGTCCAGGGCGGCGGCGAGCGCGGCGGGTGTCGGATGGGCGAAGACGGACTGGGCGTCGACCGGTACGCCGAGCTCGGCACGCAGCCGGGCCACGGCCCGTAACGCGGTGAGCGACTGGCCGCCCAGGCCGAAGAAGTCGTCGTACGGGGACACGTCGTCGAGCCCGAGCACTTCGGCCCACACCCGGCGCACCGCCGTGGTGTGCGGCGGCAGCAGGGCATCGTCGAGTACCGGGCCGCCTCCCCTCACCGGGCTGTAGGGGATCCGACGCACGGCGCCGCGGTCGGCCTTGCCCGCGGGCGTCCGAGGGAGGGCGGCGAGCACCGCGTAGCCTTGGGCCACCATGTGGGCGGGAAGCCGCCGTGCGAGATGGTCACGGACCTGGCGGGGCAGGCCGTCGGACGAGTTCCGCGCGTCGTGCGCGGGCACGAGGTACGCCACCAACTGGTCGCCGCCCGCTGCATCAGGGTCGACGACCACCACCGCGTCCGTGACGAGGGGATGACTGCGCACACAGGCCTCGATCTCGCCGAGCTCGATGCGGAAACCGCGCAGCTTGACCTGGTGGTCGTTACGGCCCAGCACCTCGAGGGTGCCGTCGTCGGACCACCGGGCGAGGTCGCCGGTCCGGTACAGGCGCCCGGAAGCGTCCCCGAACGGGTCGGGCACGAACCGGTCGGCGGTCAGCGCGGGCCGGTTGAGGTAGCCGCGCGCCACACCCGCGCCACCGATCCACAGCTCGCCGGTGACTCCCGGGCCGGCCTCCCGTCCACCCTCGTCCACGACGTGCAGCCGGATGTGGGAAAGGGCCGTGCCGACCGTGACCCGGTCGGTCACGGCGTCGACACGGGCCGCGGTGGCCCACACCGTCGCCTCGGTCGGCCCGTACAGGTTCCACAGGGTGCCGCCGGTGGCGAGCAGGTCGCGGGCCAGCGGCGGATCGAGCGGTTCCCCGCCCGACAGCAGTATCCGGCCGTGCCCGTCGGTCCAGCCGGACGCCAGCAACATCCGCCAGGTGGTCGGGGTCGCCTGGACGACGCTCACACCCGCCTCGGCGATGGTGGCGGCCAGCAGCTCGGGGTCGGTGTTGGCGGCGCGCGGGGCCATCACCACCGTCGCCCCCCGGGTCAGCGGCAGGAACAGCTCCAGTACGGAGATGTCGAACGACAGCGGGGTCAGTGCGAGGACCCGGTCGTGCGCCCCGAGGCCGGGGCGTTCGCCCACACTGCGCAGGAACGAGGTGATCGCCGCGTGGTCGACGGCCACGCCCTTGGGCAGGCCGGTCGATCCGGAGGTGTAGATGACGTAGGCCAGGTGGTGCGGATGCGCCACCCGGGTCACGGGTACGCCGGGTTCCGAGGGGAACTCCTCGACCAGCAGGACGTCCCTCACGCCGGACGCCAGGGCCTGCGCGCGGCCGTCCGCGTCGCACAGCCACAGCGCGGCCCCCGCGTCGGTGGTCATGTGCCGCAGCCGGTCGGCTGGGTAGCCGGGGTCGAGGGGCAGGTACGCGGCACCCGACTTCAGGACGCCGAGCAGGGCCACGACCATCTCCACCGAGCGGTCGAGGCAGACGCCGACCAGCATTTCCGGTCCGATGCCACGTGCCTGCAGCTCGGCGGCGAGTGCCGTGGCCCGGCGGTCCACGTCGGCGTAGGTCGCGCGATGTGCTCCCGCGACGACGGCGATCGCGTCGGGGGTCGCGGCTGCCTGCCGCTCCCACAGTGCGACCAGGGTGGTCGGCGCCATGAACGGATCCTTTCTCAGCCCCGTGCGGGGAAGGCGCGTGTGATCGTCTCCGCCAGCTGTCGTTCCGCGCCGCGCACATACAGGTGGGGGGCACCCGGGAACAGGTGCAGTTCGAAGTCGGCCGAGGTGTGCTCGCGCCAGCCGTCGAGCTCCGCCTCGTCGACGCTGTCGTCGTCCGAGCCGGCGAGAACGGTCAGGGGGCAGGGCAGGGGTGCCTCGGTCCGGTGTGTGTACGTCTCGCACAGCGTCAGGTCCGCGCGCAGCATGGGCAGCAGCAGCTCCCGCAACTCGGCGTCCAGGTCGTCGAACTCGGCTGTGGCGAGCAGCTCGTCGTCCGGCAGCGTGTGCCGCGGGTCGCGGTCCGGCAGGCCGGGGGCGCGCATGCCCGACAGGAACAGGCGGTCGGGCAGGCGCGTGCCGAGCCGGCGCAGCTGCCGGGCCGTTTCGAAGGCGATCAGGGAGCCCATGCTGTGGCCGAAGAAGGCGTACGGCTGATCCGTGTGTTCCGCGATGAGCGGCGCCAGCGCGGCCACGGCTTCGTCCATGGACGTCAGGGCCGGATCGGTGAAACGGTTCTCCCGGCCGGGCAACTGGACCGTACAGACTTCCACGGTGTCCGGCAGGTACGCCGCCAGCCGGTAGGAGGAAGCGCCGGCTCCGGCGTGCGGGAAGACGAACAGGCGTCGTCGCGCGGTGAGTTCACGGCTGCCGAGCCCGCGCAGCCAGGACGCTGCGAGGCCAGGGTCCGTCATCGGGACGCCCGTACGGAGCGCGGGGCCAGATCGGTCCACACCTGCTCTATGTGGTCCAAGCACTCCTGGCGGGTGCCCTGCGCACCGGTGGCGGTCCAGCCGGCGGGCAGGGCACGGTCGGCGAACCAGACCGAGTACTGGTCCTCGTGGTTCACCACGACGACGTACCGGTCGCCGGCGGGACCCGGTGCGGGTGAGGCGCTCATGTGTCAGACCCCCACACCGGTGAAGAAGTCGCTCTCGCGGTGGCCCCTGCCCGCGGCGACGACCCGGTCGTGCACCCACTTGCCGACGGCGAGGTCCAGTACGCCGAGTCCGAACGGCGAGAAGATCGCCGGGCGCCCCTGGTCCCGGCGCAACCGCCCGCGCAGCAGGTCGCCGAGGGTGCCGTCGACGAAGTCCCGTTTTCCGGTGCGCTGTTCGGTCAGGTGCAGCGAGGTGCGCTCGCGTACGGCGTGGTCGACGTCGTCGGTGACGTTCTGGGCAGCGAGGATCATCTCGGGGGCCAGGTCGCGCAGGGACAGGTGCAGGACGACCGGGTTGTGGGCCAGCAGCCCGGGGTCGTGCAGGTGCGGCTCGCCGGCCACGGTGGCCAGCAACACCAGGTCGCAGTCGGTGAACGCGTCCTCCACCGTGTCGGCGACCACGATCTCGGCCTTGGTGTGCTCGGCCAGGACGGCACCGAAGCGGTTCGCGGCCGCCGGGTCGAGGTCGAAGAGCCGGAAGGCGTCGATCTCCCAGTCGAGATCACGCAGGAACCGCCATACGTGCTGGGCGATCAGACCCGTGCCCACGATGCCGACCCGGCGGGCACGACGCGCACCCAGCAGCGTCTGCGCACCGAGCACCGCCGAGGCCGCCGTCCGCGTCGCCGAGACGATCGAGGACTCCATGCAGGCGAACGGGTAGCCGGTAGCGCAGTCGTTGAGGATCAGCGTGGCCGAGGCGCGCGGGATTCCCTGCTTCGTGTTGTCCGGAAAGCTGGCGATCCACTTGTTGCCGGCGACCTCGAACTCGCCACCCAGATAAGCGGGCAGGGAGATGATGCGCGATCGGCTCTGGTGCGGGAAGCGCAGGAACGAGCTGTGCGGGTTCGAGCTCTGTCCGGCGTCGTGCGCGAGGTAGGCGGCACGGACGACCTCGAGGAGCTCCGGACGGTGGGCGTCCGTCTCGGCGGCGATGTCGCCCGCGCCGATGACGGTCATGGGCGGTGGAGCCAGGGTGGACACGGAGTGCTTCTCCTTCAGTTGACGGCCAGGGCTTCGACGCCGGAGGCCTTGACCGCTTCCGAGCGCAGCTGCCGGACCCACGCGGGGTTGTAGACGGTCTGGGCGTAGGCCTGGCCGCGGTCGGCGGCGATGAAGGCGACCCGGGGACGGCGTGCGCCGGGACGGTGGCGAGCGAAGTGGTCCTGGACGGCGGCATAACTGCTGCCGGTCGAACCGCCCGCGTGGAGACCGTACTTGGCGACCAGGACACCGCATGCCTCGACGGCGCGCACCTCGGAGACGATCTCGACCTGGTCGATCAGCGCCTCGCCGCACAGCGGAGGCACGATGCTGGAGCCGATGCCGGGGATACGCCGTTTCTTCGGCGGCCCTCCGAAGATCACCGAGCCTTCGGTGTCGACGGCGACGATCACGCAGCGCGGGTACGTCTCCTTGATCCGGTGGGAGAGCCCGGCGATCGTGCCGCCCGTGCCCACACCGACGAAGAGGTAGTCGAGCGGGCCCGCCTGCGCGATCAGTTCAGCCGCGGTGAAGCGGTAGTGCGCGTCACGGGCATCCGGATTGGCGTACTGGTTGGGCCAGTACGCCGACTCGAGGTCGCCCAGCAGTTCCTGCACCCGGGACAGCCGGGACTTCAGGTAGCTGCCCGCCGTGTCACGGACGGTGACCTTCTCCACCCGCTCGCACAGTAAACGGAGTTGGGCCTCTGTGGCCTCGTTGCAGTTCGGATCGATGACCGGAACGAACGACAGGCCGAGCATACGGCAGTAGAAAGCAAGAGCCAGCGCAAAATTGCCGGACGACGATTCGACCACCGTGGTGTCGTGCGTTATCTCCCCTCGGCCGACCGCTCGTTCCAGAATCCACAGTGCCGAACGGTCCTTGGTACTTCCGGCGGGATTGCAGAATTCCAGCTTGGCGACGATGTCGCACTGCTCGTCCGCCAGGGGAACCAACGGGGTCCCCATGAGGCCCCTGCGAATTTGTTTTGTCCGTTCGATCAGAAATTGATCAGCACGCCTGTGGAGCATGGGCCGAGTGTGGCATGGGGCCGGACGAGGCGGCTCAACCGCGACTCAAGTGCCGTCGGCTCCGCAACCACTTGAGTGCTGTGGAGTTCTGGCGGGAGCAAACTGTGCGGAAGCCGAACGGATCGATGCTTGGACGGGTGGCGCTGAGCCCTGTGCTGGGGCCGGCGGTCGGCACCCTGCTGATCCGGGGTGCCACGGGGAACCGCATCATTCGGTCCTCGCGACCGGTGCTGGCCTTTTGCTGACCAAGAGCAGTCGCGCAGGCCACTGACCTGGGGAAACAGCGACGGACTTCGATATGTGGCGGAACTTCCTGGCCCGCACCCAGACCGAGATCGAGCAGGCCCGCGAAGACTGGATGAAGGGGCCCCGTTTCGGCGAGGTGAAGGGCTACGACGGGGACCGGTTGACGGCGCCCGAGCTTCCGGCCGTGTCACTGAGACCGCGGGGTCGGGTGCGCTGAGCCGCCGGGCGACCTGCTCGTGGTCGGCCGGTTCTCGGGTCGGCCGGTTGAGCGCTTCGGTGCGTGGAAACCCGCAGAGACGGGTCGCGCCGCCTCGATGCGGCGGAGGTCCTCAGAACATGCTGGTCTGCACGGAGCGGCGGTGATCAGAAGTGGCCCACCGGCACGGAGTCCCACGCCCGCGCCTTCGCGACGCCGTCCGGCTCGTCCTGACCGGTGCCGTCGCGGCCGTCCTGACGCTGGGCGCCGGCCCCGCCCGGGCGGCCTCGGCGGGTCACGTCTCGACGATCGACGCGGCGACCCATCGGATGACCGTCACCGATCACGGTCGGACGGTGATGACCTTCACCGCGGGCTTCGGACGGCCCGGCTTCGACACGCCGTCCGGAACGTTCCATGTGCTGGGCAAGGATGCGGTCATCAAGATGACCTCGTGCAGCGCGCACATCACATGCGATCCGCGTCATCCCGATTACTACGTCCTCACGGTCCACTGGGCTGTGCGCCTGACCAGCTCCGGCGTGTTCGTCCACGCGGCACCCTGGGACCAGGCCATCGGCCGGGCCGACATTTCCCACGGCTGCATCCACCTGAGCACCCGGGACGCCCGCCGCTTCTACGATTTCAGCCGGGCCGGCGACACCGTGATCGTCAAGAACACCGGCGCCCTCGCCGGCAGTCCGAGCGGTCCGTGACACCGCGCCCTTCTCGCCACGGTGAAAGGATCGGTGCCATGGGCACCGACATGAACTGGGTGTACCGGGTCGACGAGCCGCACGGCTCGGCCGGCTGGCGCCCCTACGGGGACGACCCCGACCGGTGGCGCGGGACCGTCGCCACCGACGACCCGGCCGAGAACGCCGAGTACGTGGCCGCCCTGGTCGTCACCGACCTGGTGAGCGACTGGAGGATGAGCGGCACCGGCCAGTCGCACGTGCGCGTGCTCGTCTGGGAGGACGAGGAGGGCACCGGCCCCGAGGACGCGGCCCTCACGGTGGAGCTCCGGCCCCACATCGACGGAGAGTGAGACACACCGAGGTGCGTGCCGGTCCCGAAGTGGGCGTCGCCGATGTGGCGCACGGTGTGAACGAACAGGCCACCCGACAGCAGCACCCGCCCGACCTCACCGGCCAGTGCGTGGATCCCGGTGGGAGCTGGGCGAGTGCGACCGGGCCGAAGTCGGTGGCGGCATGCGCTGCCGGGGCGCCTGAGACGGTCAGCCGCGGAGGGTGGCGAGGTCCGGGCCGGGCAGGTGGATCCAGCCCTCCTGCAGGGCGGCCGACCGTTCGTCCGCAGAGCGCGGCCACAGCGTGTCCCCGACCAGGACGGCGCGGGCGACCAGGGCACAGACCAGGGCGTCGAGATGGTCGTGGCTGACGGCGCACCGCGCACGCACCGCCTCTGGCAGAGCCGACCCCAGACCCGCCTCGATGGAACGGAGGATCTGCTCCCTGAGGGCGTGCGCCTCCGGTGCGGCGGTCTTGTAGCTGCGGGTCAGGCGGATGCCCCACCGGCTGAGCGCGGCGGCGGGATACACCTCGGCGACCGGCCCGGAGCCGTCCCTCGGCACCGGGACGCCCGACGCCTCGAGCGCGTCCAGGAGATGGGCCGCTCGCAGCGCCACGACACCCAGCAGGTCGGTGGACACCGACAGGGGCGGGCGCGTCGAGGTCGCCTTCCAGGTGAGGTCGTCGGTCAGCCGGAACCGCAACGCGTCCAGGCCGGGCCTGCCGTCGGCGCGCTCCCCGAACCGGGCGGGGCGCGGCAGCCGTACGCCCTGGTGGTGGGCCAGAACCGTGGCCACGAAGCTCGACGGCCAGCCGAGCGGGCAGTCGAGCCCGGTCTTGTCGGCTGCCCGGACCACGGCGAGCAACTGCTCGTCCCCCTCGGGCACGACGAACTCCGCCGTCGGACCGTCTCCGGATCCCCAGACCACCCGGCACACGGCCGTGCGGCGGGCACGGGCGGCCAGGTCGACGCCCACCGTCACCGTCTGTCGTCGTACGTCGCTCACTTGCCCCAGATCCTCCGGTACGCCTCTCGGTAGCCCGACGGGTCCCAGGTCGTGGCCCCTTCGCTGTTGGCGGCCGTGGAGATGTGGACAGGGGCGACGTAGCCGCTGGCCGTGCGGCCGGAGAAGGCGCGATTGAACTCGTCGACGATCTGCCATCCCTGCAGCGACAGCGGTTCGGGCACGGTGGCCGCCTGGTACTGCCTGCCGTCGATGCGCTGGAAGGCGGACGGGTCGCCGTCACCGGCGCCGATGTTGAAGGGCGGGCCGGAGCCCTGCTTTCCGGCCGCGCGGAAGGCGGGGGCGGCGTCGGCGAAGTACAGGTCGTTGATGGCGACGGAGTAGGTCCAGCTGGTCCCGAAGCGGGAGAGGAGGGAGGAGACCTCCCTGGGGGTGCGGCTGCCCGCGTCGGGGATCGGGATGTTCTCGTAGGCCAGCAGCCGCACGCCCGGACAGGCGGCCAGACCCTTCCTGATCAGGTCGGACTTGTGTCTGGCGAAGGGGATCGAGGCGTCGGTGAAGAGGACGACCCCGGCGTGGCCCCGGGACCGCGAGACGACCCACTGCGCGCTGATCGCGGCCACGTCCTCGACGCTGGTGGTGACGTTGGTGAAGAGCCTGGGCCGCGCGCTGGGGCCGGGGGAGGCGACCGCGTGCCAGCCGATGACCGGGATGCGCGCCGCGTCGGCCCGCGCGACCTGCTGCGCGGTCGAGCCGGGGTCGAAGCCGCCGATGACGATGCCCGAGGGCCTGAGGTCCACGGCCTCGCCCAGTGCCGCCTGGATGCCGGCCGGGGTGCCCTCGCCGTCGATCACCCGGACCTTCCAGCCGATGACCCTCGCGGCCTCCCGTACGCCCTGCGCGGCGCCTGCTACTCCGGGGTTGGTCATGGTCTGGGCGACGTAGACGATCGTCCTGCCCGACACCGCCGCGGGGCCACTGGTCGGCCCGTTCCAGGGGACGTCGGTCCTCTCCGCCCGGGTGACGGCCGTCCGGGCCCCGGCCTGGACCGCGGGGCAGCCGCCCGGGCCCGTGGCCGAGACCCCGGGTCCGTGGGACGAGCCGCCTTCGCAGCCGGCGAGGGCGGTTGCCGCTGCGAGCAGGGCGATGGTGGCGGTTCGCGCTCTGGCGACGCCGGGGACGGCCTTGCGGTTGCGGTGCACGGGAGCTCCTCGCGGAGGGTTGAGCGGGAGGACGCGGCCGGGGTGCGGAGGCGGGGCGCGTGGCGTGGTCATGGAGGGGTGGCCGCCGTCCCGCCGTCCCGCGCCGGGGGCGGCGGCTGCGGGGGTACGGGGGGCGCGTCGGCCCCGGTCCGCAGGCGGCGGGCGGAGTAGCCGGCCAGGCCGACGGCGAGCAGGAGGGTGCCGCCGTAGAACAGGGGGATCGTCCAGAAGTCGGCGCCCATCTGGCCGATACCGGTGAGTCCGACGGCGAGCACGGCGACGGCGACGAGCGTGCCCAGGGCGTTGGGCTGGCCGGGTTTGATCGCGGTGGAGCCGAGGAGGGCGCCCACGAAGGCGGGCAGCAGATAGTCCAGGCCGACGCTCGGATTGCCGATCTGCTGCTGGGACGCGAGCAGGACGCCGGCGCAGCCGACGATCAGGCCCGATGCGGCGAACGCGTAGACGGTGTACTTGCGGGTCGGGATGCCGACGAGGTCGGCGGCGCGCGGGTTGGAGCCGACGACGTAGAGGTACCGGCCGAGCGGCAGCCGTTCCAGCACGAGCCAGAGAGCGACGGCGAGGGCGAGCACGTAGAAGGCGGGAACCGGGAGGCCGAGGAACCTTGCGTCGTAGAGATCGGTGAAGGCGGCGGGGAGCCCTTGCGGACCGGGGACGATCCGGCCGCCGCCGGTGACCCAGCCGGTCACGGCGTACAGCATGCTGCCGGTCCCGAGGGTGGCGATGAAGGAGTCGATCCGGCCGAACTCGACGACGACACCGTTGAGGGCGCCCACGACCACCCCTCCGATGATCACCACGAGGCAGGCCCAGGGCCAGGACCACCCCTCGATGACGATGAGCTGCATCGCCATGACGTGGGCGAGGCCGAGGCCGTAGCCGATGGAGAGGTCGAACGCGCCGGTCACGACGGGGACCGTGGCGGCGAGCGCGAGGACGGCCGGGATCGACTGGCTGGACAGGATCGAGTCGACGGTGTCCCGCGTGGGGAACGTACGCGGCAGGAGGAGTGAGAAGACCAGGAAGAGCAGGGCGGTGAGGGCCAGGAGGCCGTAGGCGCTGACGAGGTGTCCGGTGGGGGTCCGCCGGTGCGGCCGGGGCGGGGACGAGGAGGAGGGCGGGGCGGTCATGAGTCCGTCGCGGTTCCGGAGGCCGGCATGGCCGAGGCCGCCCGGGTGAGGCCGGCGGCCGTGAGGCCCGGACCGCTCAGCTCGGCCGTCACGGATCCGCGGACGAACACCAGGGCGCGCCGGCACACGCCCGCGACCTCCTCGAAGTCCGTGGAGACGAGCAGCACCGCAAGGCCGCCGGCCAACGCCTCGTCGAGCAGGCGGTAGAGGGCGGCCTTGGCTCCGATGTCCACGCTCGCGGTCGGCTCCTCCAGGATCAGCAGCCGCAGGCCCACCCGGAGCCACCGGCCGATCATCACCTTCTGCTGGTTTCCGCCGGACAGCGTGGCGAGGGGGGCCTCGCTGTCGCGGGGACGCACCGAGAACCTCTCGATCAGGCGGGCCGCCTCGGCGCGTTCGCGGCGGGGCGCGATCCAGTGCAACGCACCGACGCCTTCCGCGCGCGGGTTGGCCAGGAGGTTCTCCCGTACCGTCAGCGCGGCGGCGCAGCCCTCCCCCAGTCTGTCGCCGGGCACGAGGCCGACACCGAGGCGCACGGCGTCGGCGACGGTGCGAGGGCGGTACGGCCGCCCGTCGAGGAGCACCCGGCCGGCGAGGAAGGGCCGGGTACCGGCGAGGGCCCTGCCCAGGTCCGTGTGCCCGGCGCCGGAGAGGCCGACCAGGCCCAGCACCTCCCCGGCCCCGAGTGCCAGGTCGACCGGTCCCGTCCCGGCGGTCCGTGCGCCGTCGAGGGACAGGACGGCGGGGCCGCCGGCGGGGACGGCGGCGGGGCGGTGGCGGATCGGTTCCTCGCCGACGATGTCACGCACCAGACGGTCGGCGCCGTGACCCGCGAGCGGGCCGTGGCTGACGAGGCGGCCGTCGCGCAGGACGGCGAAGGCATCGGCGACCTCGTACACCTCGTCCAGGCGGTGGCTGACGTAGAGAACGCCGTGCCCCCGGTCGCGCAGGGTGTGCAGTACGCGGAAGAGGCGGGCACAGTCCGAGGCGGGGAGGCGGGCCGTCGGCTCGTCCAGGACGATGAGGTGCGACCGCGCGGCCAGGGCCCGGGCGATGGCGACCAGCGAGCGCTCGGCCGGGGCGAGCTGCGCGATCGGCGCGTCGGGGTCGAGGTGTCCGGCGACGAGCCGCAGGGCGCCGGTGCAGCGCTCCCGGGTGCGCCGCCAGGAGATCAGTCCGGCGCGGCGGGGGTAGCCGGTGCTCAGGGCGATGTTCTCGGCGACCGTCATCCACTCCACGAGACCGAGGTCCTGGTGGATGAAGGACATGCGCCTGGAGGCGGCGGGACTCCCGAGCGGGTGCCCGTCCACCGTGATCCGTCCCGCGTCGGCCCGGTGGACGCCGGCCAGCACCTTGATCAGCGTGGACTTCCCGGCTCCGTTGGGGCCGAGGAGGGCGAGGACGCTGCCCGCGTGGACGTCGAGGTCGACCCCGTCCAGCGCGCGGGTGCCGCCGAAGCGCTTGGCGAGCCCGCGGATGCGGACCAGGGGTTCCGCAGAGGTGTCGGGAGGGTCGTGCACGGACATCTCCGGGGGTCGGCCTGGCGATTTCTTCCCGGCTTTCGCCAGTGATCCTAGTGGGCAGAGTTATGGCATTTCAGACATTTGCCGCCCGCTGTGACACCAACGGGTCAGCGGCGCCGCCGCTCTCATGCGCCGTCGAGGCCGCATTCGGCCCAGATGACCTTGCCCTGCGGGAGGTAGCGGGTGCCCCAGCTCTGGGCCAGCTGCGCGACGAGGAACAGGCCCCGGCCGCCCTCGTCGGTGGTGGCGGCCCGGCGCAGGTGCGGGGCGGTGTTGCTGGTGTCGGAGACCTCGCAGATGAGTTTCCGGTCGCGGATCAGCCGCACGCGGATGGGTCCGCAGCCGTGGCGGATGGCGTTGGTGACCAGTTCGCTGAGCAACAGCTCGGCGGCGAACGCGGCCTCGTCGAGTCCCCAGTCGGCCAGCTTCCGCATGGCCGAGGCGCGCACTTCGCTGACGCGGGCCGGGTCGGCGGGCAGGTCCCAGGCGGCGATCCGGTCGGGGTTCAGGGGACGGGTACGGGCGACGAGCAGCGCGATGTCGTCGCAGGGATGGGCGGGGGCCACGGTGTTCAGGACCACCTGACAGGTCTCCTCGGGTGTGCGCTCCGGGTGGGCCAGGGCCCCGCGCAGCCGGTCGAGGACCACGTCGACGTCGCGGTGGCGGTCCTCGATGAGCCCGTCGGTGTAGAGGACCAGCCGGCTGCCCCCGGGCACGTCCATCTCGGCGGCCTCGAAGGGCAGACCGCCGAGGCCGAGCGGAGGCCCGTCGGGCAGTTCGGGGAAGGACACCGTGCCGTCGGGGAGGACCAGCGCGGGGGGAGGGTGCCCGGCGCGGGCCATGGTGCACTGCTGGGCGGTCGGGTCGTAGATGGCGTACAGGCAGGTCGCGCCGATGATGCCCGATTCCCCGGCGGCGGGCTCCTCCCGGTCCAGGCGTCCCACCAGGTTGTCGAGGTGGGTGAGGACCTCGTCCGGGGGGAAGTCCAGCTCGGCGAAGCTACGTGCGGCGGTGCGCAGCCGGCCCATGGTGGCGGCGGAGAGCATGCCGTGGCCGACGACGTCCCCGACCATGAGGCCGATACGGGTGCCGGAGAGGGGGATGACGTCGTACCAGTCCCCGCCGACGTCGGACTCGGCGGGCAGATAGCGGTGGGCGACCTCGACGGCGTCCTGGTCGGGCAGTCCCTGCGGGAGCAGGCTGCGCTGCAGCGCCAGGACCATGGTGCGTTCGCGGGTGTAGCGCCGGGCGTTGTCGATGGACAGGGCCGCACGGGTGGCGAGTTCCTGGGCCAGCGAACGGTCGTCGTCGCCGAAGGGGGCGGGGTCCCGGCCTCGGTAGAAGGCGGCGACGCCCAGCACGACACCGCGGGCCACCAGAGGGACCGCGATGAGGGAGTGGACGTGGGCCAGCAGTTCCGCGGTGTGCTCGGGGTCGTGCGCGAGCCAGCCCGCTGCGGTCTTCAGGTCCGGTTCCAGCACCGCCCGCCCACTGGTCAGGCAGCGCAGCTGCGGCGTGGTCGGGCCGTAGTCGGCCTGTTTGCCGACCGGGTGGAAGGGACAGTCGTCGCGGACGCCGTGGACGACGGTACGGCGCAGGTCTCCGTACGGATGGGCGGACTCCTCTCCGCGCAGTACGGCCTCCGGCAGGTCGATCGTGACGTAGTCGGCGAGTTGCGGCACCGCGGTCTCCGCCAGTTCCTGGGCGGTGCGGCGCACGTCCAGGGTGGTGCCGATGCGCGTACTGGTCTCGCACAGCAGCTCCAGGCGGCGGCGTGCGGCGAGGGCGTACCGCCCCACCTGCGGCTCCCCCACCAGCACGAGCCCTCTCACCGGAGTCCGACCGGGTGCGGCTCCGACGCCGGCCCCGGACGGCAGGACGCCACGGGAGGCGGCAGGCCCGGCCAGGAGGCCCGGCAGCTCGGACACCTGCCCTGGGGCGGCGAGGGGTTCTCGTGGTGCGGGGCCTGCCAGGACGGCCTCGACGGCCAGGCCCTCCACCCCGGCGGCACCCCTCATCGGACGGCTCAGCAGCGTGACCCGCCGGCCGCCGGAGAGGGCGACGTGGACAGCGGCCCGCTGCGCGCAGGAGAGCAGTTCGGTGGCCTTCTCCATGAGGATCGCGCGGTCGCGCGGATGCTGCCCGAGGGCCAGTTCGTCCAACCCGACGGTGTGGTGAGGGGCGACGGCGGCTTCGACCTCGGTGTCCAGGTACGCCCGCAGCAGAGCGCGCTCGCGCGCGGAACTCTGCCACAGCAGCCGCCGTTCGATGGCCCGGGCCGCCTTGCGGATCACGGTGTCCAGTGCGGGGTCATCGCAGGTGCGGGGATAGCCGAAGCACAGGATGCCTTCGATGCGGCCGCTGAGCGGGTCGCGGACCGGCAGTGCCCGGCAGGCGCTTGCCTGGGAGCGCTCGGCGAAGTGCTCGGCACCGTAGACCCGGACGAGTTGCCGCTCCGCCACTGCGAGACCGATGCCGTTGGTGCCGGCGACCTGCTCGGCGAACACGAATCCCGGCTCGCGCTGGATCGCCGGGAGGCTTCTGGCCAGGGACGCCTCTCCGAAACGGCGCACGAGGACGGTGCCGCCGGCATCGGCGACGGAGAGGTTCATCCGGCTGCCGCTGAACCTGTACTGCAGCCGGTCGAGCACCGGCACGGCCGCCCGGACGATCCGTGCGTCCGGATCGAAGTCCTCCCGGAAGGGGAGGTCGGCCTGGTCCGGCGAGAGCCCCAGCAACCGGCAGCGCTGCCAGGAGTTCGAGATGGACGCACGTACGCCCGCTTCGACCGGCTCGCCCTCCAGGAACCGCTCACGCGAACGGACGGGCCCCGTGCCGTCTGTCGCACGCCCCGTCGGTATCAGTGCCCCGCCGGACCGAACCACGCTTCGCTCACCCGCGCTCACGATAGTCCGCTTTTCGAAACAATCTGGCATAGATGAGGATACGGAAATTCAGCCACATAAGTCATGGATCGGAAGCTTCTTCACCGCCGACGACCGGCCGACGCCCGGCTCACAGGACCGCCACCGGGTTGACGGGTGAGCCCGTCCCGCCGGGGATGTTCAGCGGAGCCACGACCAGCAGGAACTCATACCGCCGGGCCTCCGCGCTCGCGGCGGACAGGCCCTCCAGGTCGAGGTTGTCCAGCAGCGGCACCCCCATCGCGGCCAGAGCCAGGGCATGGACCGGCGAGTGCACGCCCTTCACCGGCGAGGGCCGCACATCGCTGTCGCCGTCACCGCCGAGCAACACGATGCCGCGCTCGGCCAGCAGCGGTACGGCGTCCACGTGGAAGCCCGCGCTCGCCGTGTCGGGGTCCCAGGCGCCGAGCTCAGCGCGACGCCGGACATGTCCCGAGCGCAGCAGCACCGCGTCGCCCTCGCCGATGGTCACATCGAGCGCCCTCTCCGCGACGGCGATGTCCTCCGCCCGGACCGCTCGTCCCGGCTCCAGCCAGCGGATCCCGAGCACGGCGGGGAGGTCGAGGAGCACCCCCCTCGTGACCAGGGGCCCGAGAGCCGACACCGCTCCGAAGCGGGCGCCCGCACTGTCGACGACGTCACCGGCCCTCCGGCCGTCGTAGAGCCGCCCCCGGTAGGCGATGTGGCACAGGGCGTCGAGATGCGTGATGCCCTTGCCGTGGTAGTCGGCGGCGATGAAGTCCTTGCGGGCGGAGGGTTCGGGGCCCTCCACGTCACCGAGGTCGGTCATGTGATGCAGCGCGGGCGTGCGGTTGTCGGGGCCGGGCCGGGTGTTCCAGGGCAGCGCCAGCGGGACGACCGTCCCGGACCGCACCGCGGCCGTGGCCCGCCGCACCCGGTCCGCGGTCACCCGGTTCCAGGCGCCGCGGTCGGCCGGGGCCCAGCGACCCCAGGTCCGGACCGCCTCGAAGAGCGCGTCGAACTCCTCGCGGGAGACGGCAGGCCCGTTGCCGGTACCGGCCGGCCGGGGGGCGGGGGCGTCGGCGGAGCTCGAGGTCATCTGCACTCACCCGCCTTCGGACATGGCGCCAGGGCGTGTGGTCCTCGTGATCAACTCCAGCTTGGCACAGTGACGGGGCTCCCTCATTCCGAGAACTCGCGCCCGGCACGGGGCCCAACCGGACGACCGGGCCCTGTCGGGCTGACCGGACCCAGGAGCCCCGATTCCCTGCACGCCGCTCGCCCCGGAGAGACCGGACTCCCGGGAATCGATGCGTCTCCCGGGGGTACGCGGCCCCGGTGGCCGGTGCGGCTGTGAGTCTGTTGCGGCGTACGGTGCCCCGGGCCGGGAAAGCCGGCTCGCGCACCGTACTGGTCGTGATGTGTGCCGGCTACTTCCTGGTGCTGCTCGACGTGACGATCGTGAACGTCGCGCTGCCGCGGATCGGCTCCGGGCTCGGCGCCGACGTGAGCGGACTGCAGTGGGTGGTCGACGGCTATGCGCTGGCGCTGGCGTCGCTGATGCTGACCGCCGGCACACTGGGTGATCTGCACGGCCACAAACGCATCGTGCTGGTCGGACTGGCGGTCTTCGGGGCGGGCTCGCTCGCCTGCGGCCTGGCCCCCGGCGTGGCGGTGCTGGTCGCCGCCCGCGTCGTACAAGGAGTCGGAGCGGCGCTGCTGCTGCCCGGAACGCTGGCGATCATCAGTGACGCCTTCCCCGAGGGTGCCGGGCAGGCGAAGGCGATCGGCGTGTGGGCGGGCATCGGCAGCCTGGCCCTGCCCGCGGGACCCCTGCTGGGCGGGGCGCTGGTCGACGGCTTCGGCTGGCGTTCGATCTTCCTCCTCAACGTGCCGATCGTGCTGCCGGCCCTGGTCTGGGCCGGGGCGGTCGTCCGGGAGAGCAGGGAGCCGCGGGCCAGGAGTCTCGATCTGCCCGGACTGCTGGCGGGCAGCCTGCTGTTGCTGGCGACGACGTTCGCGTTCATCCAGGCCGGGCGCTCCGGCGCCGGATCGGCGGCGGTCGTCGCGACCGCGGTGGTGGCCCTGGCAGCACTCGTCGCGCTGGTCCTCGTCGAACGGCACCGCGGGGACCGGGCCATGCTGCCGCTGGGGCTGTTCCGGCGCCCGGGCTTCGCCGTGGCGAACACGGCGGCGGGGACGATGAACCTGGGCACCCTGGGCACGCTGTTCGTCCTGATGCTGTTCCTGCAGTCGCTCCAGCATCGCCCACCGCTGGAGGCGGGCCTGGCGATCGTTCCGCTGTTCGCGCCGCTGGCCGTGCTGGCGCCGTTCGGCGGGCGGCTGACCAGCCGGATCGGGGCCCGCCTGCCGGCCGGGGCCGGGCTGCTCCTCGCCGCGGCCGGGCTGGCGCTGCTGACCCGGGTGACACCGGCGTCGGGCTACGGCGCCCTGCTGCCCGCGTTCCTGCTGTGGGGCGTCGGGCTGGGTCTGCTGACGCCCGCCGTCGTCGCGGCGGCGATCGCCGCCGTGCCCGGCGAACGCTCCGGTCTCGCCTCGGCCATCAACAACACCGCACGCCAGGCCGGCGGCGCGATCGGCATCGCGGTGGCCGGTGCCATCGCCGGCCGGCCCGGTAGCGGCGCGCACTTCGTGCACGGCTTCCACACCGTCGCCCTGGGCTCGGCACTGCTCTACGCCGTCGCCGCCGCACTCGCGCTCCGCCTGCTGCCCGGTGACCTGCTCCCCCGGGAGACACTGACGCGGCGGACACGCCGACGACGAGCGGGCAGCAGAACGGACAAGTGAAGGAACACCGCAATCGGCCGCGTCCGAGCCGCGTTGCGTCCGGTGGATCACCAACGTCTGCGCCCGCCCGTACGACCGGGCCTGCCCCGGGGGCTCAGCGGGTGGCGTGGTGCCTGAGGGGCTCGTGGGGGTCGCCGATGCCGGGGCTGGGGTGCGGGTCCGTGTGCACGGTGGCGGCGGTCAGCCGGGGCACCCCGTGGATCAGGGCGTGTTCGGCCTCGACAGCGATGGCGTGGGCCCGGGCGACGCTCAGCCGCGGGTCGACGACGATGTCGGTCTCGGCGCGCAGGCAGTGGCCGATCCAGCGCATCCGCACCGAGCCGACCCGCTCGACGCCCTCGACGGTGTGCAGGGCCCGCTCGGCGAGGTCGATCAGGGCGGGGTCGACCGAGTCCATCAGGCGCCGGTAGACCTCGCGGGCGGCGTCCCCCAGCACCATGAGGATCGCGGCGGTGATCAGCAGCCCGACGACCGGGTCGGCCCAGCGCAGGCCGAGGGCGGCGCCCCCGGCGCCGAGCAGGACGGCGAGGGAGGTGAAGCCGTCGGTGCGGGCGTGCAGTCCGTCGGCGACCAGCGCGGCGGAGCCGATCCTGCGGCCGGTGCGGATGCGGTGGCGGGCCACCCACTCGTTGCCGAGGAAGCCGGCCAGCGCGGCGAGGGCGACGGCCCACACATGGCCGACGTCGCGAGGGTGCAGCAGGCGGTCGACGGCCTCGTAGGCGGCCAGCGCGGAGGAGGCGGCGATGGTCAGCACGACGGCGATGCCGGCCAGGTCCTCGGCACGACCGTATCCGTAGGTGTAGCGGCGATCGGCCGCCCGACGTCCGAGGACGAACGCGATGCCGAGAGGTACGGTGGTGAGCGCGTCGGCCGCGTTGTGGATGGTGTCGCCCAGCAGTGCGACCGACCCGGACACGGCCACGATCGCCGCCTGGACCACGGTGGTCGCCCCGAGGACGGCGAGCGACAGCCAGAGCGTGCGCATGCCCTCGCGGGAGGTCTCCATCGCGGAGTCGATCTTGTCCAGCGCCTCGTGGCTGTGCGGAGTGACCAGGTGCGCGAGCTGGTGGCGCACCTTCGACCACCGCCCGCCTGCGTGAGGGTGAGGGTGGGGGTGGGGGTGCTCATGGTCATGCACGTGCCCGCGGTCGCCGTGATGGTGGTCGTCGTGGTGGTGCCCGTACGGCTCGTGGGTGTGGGTCTGCTCGTTCACGGTGCACCTTTCGCGGACGGCGGGCTGGCCGGAGGTGGACGCCGGACTGCTGCTCCCTCATTATGTGCACATGAACGCACGCATGCATCTATCAGGTGCGCACCCCTCGCAACAAGCGGACGAGGGTGAACGCCTCGCGGTCGCCGTCGAGGTCCTCGGCCTGCTCGCCGACCGCACCCGACTGGCTCTGCTGCGGCGGCTCGGCGAGGGGGAGGCCGACGTCACCACGCTGACCGGGGCGACCGATGCCACCCGGACCTCGGTCAGCCAGCATCTGGCCCGGCTGCGCCTGGCCGGGCTCGTGACCACCCGGAAGGAGGGGCGCCGGGTCGTGTACGCCCTGCGGCACGGGCATCTGCGCCGCCTGGTCGACGAGGCGCTCAACATCGCCGACCACCAGATCGGCCACCTGCCGCCGCACGACTGACGCCACGCGGCCGCGGACCGGGCGGGTCATGGCTCGACGGCTCGGCGGACGCGCCGTGAGGGGGTGAAGGCGTACAGGTCGAGGACACCGGGCGGGTCGGCCAGACCCGGGCCGCCGGCTTCCGCCCAGGCCGCGATGTCGTCCACGGCGTCGGTGTCGTTGACCAGGCCCAGCCACACCGGCCGGCCACCGGCCGCACGACCGGCGGCCGAGGGCTGGACGACGATGACGTTGGCGTGCTCGCAGGCGTCCAGGCAGCCGGTCACGCGCACCTGCGCGATCCGTGCGAGCGCCCGGCGGAGCCGGTCGAGCTGGGCGGCGTGGTCCAGTCCGGGGATCTTCGCCGTACCGCAGCAGCAGCCGCGGCAGACGGTGACGGTGCAGCCGGCCGCCGTACGGCTCGCGGGGGCGGCTTCGCCGCGGGCAGCCGCAGGGCTCGCGGGGTCGGGTCGGCGGCGGCTCACCGGGCGGTCCCGACGCGGGCGCGGCGCCAGGCGGCGTCCGCCAGCAGGCGCAGACCGTTGAGGCCGACGATCACGGTGGAGCCCTCGTGCCCGGCCACACCGAGCGGCAGCGGCAGGGTTCCGGCGAGGTCCCAGACGACCAGGCCGGTGATGAACGCCCCGGCGACGACCAGGTTCTGCACCACCAGCCGCCGGGCCCTGCGGGACAGGTTCAAGGCGGTGGGAATGGTGGCCAGCTCATCGCGGACCACGACGGCGTCGGCGGTCTCCAGGGCGAGGTCGGAGCCGGCCCGGCCCATGGCGATCCCGGTGTGGGCGGCGGCCAGTGCCGGGGCGTCGTTGACCCCGTCGCCCACCACGAGCACCCTGCGCCCGGCCCGCTCCAGGTCCCTGACCGCGGCGACCTTGTCCTGCGGCAGGAGCCCGGCGCGCACGTCGGTGATGCCGGCCTCCTGCGCGAGGCGGGCGGCGGCGCGCGGGTTGTCGCCGGTGACCAGCACCGGCGCACTGCCGGTGAGCACGGCCAGGGCGGTGACGGTGGCGGCGGCATCCTCGCGCAGCCGGTCGGCGATCCCCAGCACCCCGACCGGGATCCCGTCGACCTCGACCACGACAGCGGTACGGCCCTCGTCCTCCAGCCGGCCGGCCACCACGCCGGCGGGGTGCCCGGCAGGCGCGTTCAGCAGCCGGGCGGGGCTGCCGACCGCGACCGGCCTGCCCTCGACGGTGGCCCGCACCCCACTGCCCGGTGCGGAGCCGAAGTCCGCCACGGGCGGGATGTCCAGGTCGCGGCCGCGGGCGGCGGCCACCACGGCGCGGGCCAACGGGTGCTCGCTGGGATGCTCGGCCGCCGCCGCGAGCCGCAACAGCCCGTCCTCGTCCAGACCGGAGCCGGCCAGCGGACGGATCTCCGTCACCCGCGGAGTGCCCTCGGTCAGGGTGCCGGTCTTGTCCAGCGCCACCGCGTCGACCTGTCCGAGCCGCTCCATGGCCACCGCGGACTTGACAAGCACTCCGTGGCGTCCGGCGTTGGCGATCGCCGACAGCAGCGGCGGCATGGTGGCCAGCACCACCGCGCACGGCGAGGCGACGATCATGAAGGTCATCGCGCGCAGCAGCGTCGGCCGCAGAGCCGCCCCGAAGACCAGCGGCAGCACGAACAGCGCCACGGTCGCGGCGACCATGCCCAGGCTGTAGCGCTGCTCGACCTTCTCGATGAACAACTGCGTCGGCGCCTTGGTCCCGGACGCCTCCTCCACCATGGCCACGATCCGGGCGATCACCGAGTCGGAGGCGTCGCGCTCGACCTCGACGCGCAGCGCACCGGTGCCGTTCAGGGTGCCGGCGAACACCTCGTCCCCGGTCTCCTTCGCCACCGGCAGCGGCTCGCCGGTGATGGTGGCCTGGTCGACCTCGCTCGTCCCGTCCAGCACCCGGCCGTCCGCGCCGATCCGCTCCCCGGGCCGCACCAATACGACGTCGCCCACGCTCAGTTGCCCGGTCGGCACCGTCTCCTCGCCGCCGTCGTCGCCGAGGCGGGTCGCGGTCGCGGGGGCCAGGTCCAGCAGGCCGCGCACCGAGTCCGCGGTGCGGGCGGTGGCGATCGCCTCCAGCGCACCGGAGGTGGCGAAGATGACGATCAGCAGGGCGCCGTCCAGCACCTGCCCGATCGCGGCCGCGCCCAGCGCCGCGACAACCATGAGCAGGTCCACGTCGAGCGTCCCGCCCCTGAGTTCCTTCAGGCCCGCCCAGCCGGGCTCCCAGCCCCCGCTGGCGTAGGTGAGGGCGAACAGCGTTCCCCATGCCCATGCCGGCGCTCCCAGCAGGTACAGCGGAAGGGCGATCAGGAACAGCGCCAGGGCCGCAGCCGCCCAGCGGGCCTCCGGCAGCGTGGAGATCCTCGTACGACGCCCGGGCGCCACCTCGTCCCGCACGGCGTCGCCGGCGGGGACGGGGCGAATGAGGGTGGAAGACATCAGAAACGGGTCCTTACGCACACGGTGGGCGGTCAGCGTCCGACGCCACCACCGTAACAGGAACGAATGAACATCGATTCATGCGTTCATGGCGCGGCGTACCATGGGCGCATGGGTCACGGAGCCGCACCGTCTGCCAGCAACGTTCCGCGTACGCGTCTGGACGCGGCCGGCGCCGCCAAGGTCGCCACCACCCTCCAGGCCCTGGCCACCCCCTCCCGCCTGCTCATCCTGGCCCGCCTGCGCGAAGGGCCCCTGCCGGCGACCGAGCTGGCCGCCGAGGTGGGCATGGAGCAGTCAGCCTGCTCGCACCAGCTGCGGCTGCTGCGCAACCTCGGCCTGGTCACCGGCACCCGCAAGGGCCGCTCGGTGATCTACGCCCTCTACGACAACCATGTCGCCGCACTCCTCGACCAGGCCCTGTACCACGTCGAACACCTCCGCCTCGGCCTGAGCGACGCGTCGGCGCCCGGCGCAGAGCCGGAGCCGGACCTCGAGGCCGCCGGCGTGCCGGGGACCTGAAACGCCCCTCCGGGGGCGGCGGGAGCCTTCGGGGGATTTTCCGGTTGTGCACCAGGATCCGAGCCCGGTCGCCGGGGCGGCAGCGCAGCAGCTCACCCCGCGGGCAGGTCCCGCAGCGGCGCTCCGAGGTCCGTGGCTGCGGCCGCACATGCCGCCGCCGAGGCCCGCACACCCGGCCGTCCACACCGATCGGCGCGGCACCCGCGCTTCCGTTCCGGCCGTCACGGCCGGCCGCCGCGGCGGATTCTGCCCTGCGTGCGGATCATCCCCGCCCCACCCGCACAACACGCACGCCCTCTCGCTCGCGGACAGCGGACGGTTCGCCATGGGCAGTCCGGGAGCGGAGGGCGGTTCTGCCCTCCGGCGGGGGTTCACGCGCCGGAGGGGGTGGCAGGGCTCAGGCTCCGGCGGCGGTCACCACGGCGTCCGTGGCGAAGCCGAGGAGCATACCGAGGAGGATGCACCAGGTGGTGAGCGTCTTGAGACCGGCCTTGCGGGCCACGGCGAGCAGTTCGATGACGACGTAGAGGATGGAGCCGGCGGCCAGGCCCAGGAACGCGATGGAGAGCGTGTCGTTGACGAGGTGCTGTCCGACGAGGGTGCCGAGGAAGGTGGGCCCGCCGCCGATCAGACCGAGCCGGAAGAGGTTGGCCCAGCTGGGGCGTTCACCCTCGGCGGCGAGCGGGGCGACGATGCCGAAGCCCTCGGTGGCGTTGTGCAGGCCGAAGCCGATGATGAGCAGCACGGCGAGGGAGAGTTCGCCCTTGGCGGCGGAGTTGCCGATGGCCAGGCCCTCGGCGAAGTTGTGCAGGCCGATGCCGGTCGCGATCATCAGGGCGAGGGAGGCCGCCTGGCTGCGGGTCTTCGGCGCCAGCTCCGTCGCCGCGGCGGCACCGGGGCCGGCGGGGCGCCCGGCGGCGGCCCGGCGGCGGGCGGTCCAGGCGTCGTAGTACACCAGCCCGGCGAGTCCGGCCGCGAGCCCGGCGGCGAGCACGAGTCCGCCGGAGGCCACCGTCGCCCAGTGGTGGTCGCCCAGCGCTGCGTCGACCGGTTCCCAGGCGTGGGTGAGGACGTCCCAGACGAGGAAGACGAGGATGCCGATGGCGACCGCGTTGAGCCCGGCCTTCAGGCGGGGCGTCGGTGTGCGCAGCCGGCCGAGCGGGAGGCCGAGGTAGATGGTGAGGCCCGCGATGGCGCCGAGCAGGGCGATGTTGGCGCTGGACATGGGGAGAACTCCGGGTCGTGCTCAGGTGGCGGCCGGGTGGGGGCGGGCTGCCTGGGGACGACGCTCAGCATAAGTTAGGCGAGCCTTACCTAAGGATTTCCTGTGCAGCGCTTGGGTGAATCTTGACGGACTCGTTGCCTCTTCATTCGAGGCAGCCCGTGAGCCGCTCGTAGGCGTGACGGGCGTCGCTGATCAGGTGTTCGGCCTCGGCGCGGGTGCCGCAGTCGATGACCTCGCCGGCGGTCCGGCGCTGCAGGCGGGCCAGAACGGCGGCCCAGGCGTCGCCTTCGGCATGCCAGCGGGGCAGGTCGTCGGTGTCGACCAGGTCGATGAAGGAAGGGTCCTCGGCCACGCACAGCAGCACGGGGGCGGCGGACGCGGACTGGGCACCCGCGCGGTGCAGGACGCCCAGCGGCCAGGCAGGCACCGTGGCGCCGGCCAGGGCGGGTTCGGGCATCAGCACCAGGGCGTCCAGGGGCAACCCGTCGGCGTCGAGGGTGTCGGGGATGCGGCCGTGTCCGACCGGCCAGCCCGTCGCGGTGAGGCGGCCGGAGGCGCCGTCGTCGGACGTGCGGATGGTGGAGGAGGCGGTGGTGTCGATGTCGACGGTGATCCGGGGCATGGACCTGACCTCCTCGGACGTGAGCAGGGTCAGCGGGTGTCGGCCGTCGGCACCGCGTCGGAGCGGTGGGCGGCGAACCCCGTCGCCGGATACCAGCAGTCTCCTGCCGGACGGCCGGGGCGGCAACCAGCCGGGGCGCCGACGGGCCCCAGGAGCACACGGGAAGGGCACATCCCTGAGGGCGTGCCGGTGAGGGGGCTCACCGCGACCGCGGACACATCCGCTGACGGTCCCTGGGCCGGCCGCACCGGCCAGGAGGAGCCGTACACGCACCCACCGCTCTCGCCGCGCGTGCGGGCACGGCCCTTCCGCCGGCTGCCGGCCTGCGACGAGTGGCCGCATGAAGGAAGAACACGGCCCCGACGAGAAGGTGTTGTGCGTCCCCGCCCACGACCCGTGCCACATCCTCCCGGCGACGCGCGGCCACCGGCGAGCCGCGTGAGCCGCGGCGAGACCCCTGACCAGCGACCGACTCCGCGTCAGCGGCGATCGGTCCTGATGACCAGCAGCAGCACCACGGCCAGCGCCTGGATGGCGACCACCACCGTGATCAGCACGGGGATCGAGTAGCCGTACAGACCGCCGGTCAGCGCGCCGCCGGCCAGGCTCGCCGCGCCGACCACGCCCGCGAACAGGCCGTACGCGGTCGCCCGCCGCCCGGTGGGCACCAGGTCTGCGACCGTCGCGCGCAGGGTCGACTCCTGGATTCCCATCGCCGCGCCCCACACCAGCGACCCGGCCGCCGCGACGGCGACCGTGTCGGTGAACGCCAGCGCCACCACGCCCGCCGTGAGGACGGGCAGGGCGATCAGCACGCGCGGGCCGACGCGGTCATAGAGCCACCCGGTGGCCAGCGCGGCGACCGCGTCCACGGCCATCGCCGCCGCGTACAGCACCGGTACCCACGCCGCGGACAGCAGATGGCGCTGGACCAGGTGGTAGGAGAGCACGCCGAAGGTGGCGAACCCGGTCGTGGTGGCCGCGGTGAACGCGGCGTAGGTCCAGAACTCCCTCGGCAGCCGCCCGTCCCGCCCGTCCGGTGTCGTGGCCGCCGCGGCCGTCACCTCGCGTTCGTAGGCTTCCGGGTCCGGCACCCGGGCCCGCAACCAGAACAGAAGCAGCAGTACGGCGATGCCGGGGACGGCGAGCACACCGAGCGCGGGACCGTAGTCGTTCCCGGTGAGCGCGAGCACACCGGCCACCAGCAACGGGCCGACCAGGGCGCCGATCTGGTCCATCGCCTCGTGGACGGCGAAGCCGCGGCCCCGCCCGGTGGCGGCGGTGGCATGCGAGAGCAGCGTGTCCTTCGCCGGGGAGCGCACCGCCTTGCCGACCCGCTCGGCGATCACCAGTGCGCACGCGGCCCACAGCACCCCGGCCACGCCCAGCAGCGGGACGGAGACGACCGTCAGGGCGTACCCGGCGATCGCCAGGCCCCAGAAGCGGCGCGTGCGGTCGGCCAGCGGGCCGGAGACCAGCCGCAACGCCAGCGCCGCGGCCTCACCGGCGCCGGTGACCACGCCGACGACGAGGGCGGACGCGCCCAGCGAGGCGAGCAGCGGGCCGGTGATCGAACGGGCGCCCTCGTACACGAAGTCGGCGAGCAGACTGACCGTGCCGAACCAGACCACGAACCGCCAGGGCCCCATGCGCACCGACGCCCGGTCCGCCTCCCGCTCGTCGGACACCGGCTGGTTCATGGCCACAGCACCTCCGCGAACGACAGCCTCGAGTACGTGGGCAACGCACCGCGGAACCCTGTACGCAAGAGCAACTGCACGTGGGACGAGGCGGCACCGGCCACCGCGGTTCACCATACAGCGGTCGGCTGCGAGAAAGCCCCGGTGGTCGTCATGGCTCTCGTCCACCACCAGGCTCCGTCGCCCACAACAGGACGGAACAGCGAGTTGACCTTGCCCCCAGGGGCAGGGTTTACGCTGCCACGGGCTGCCTCGGAGCAGCTCTCCTCCGTACGCGGGAGAGGTCCCGAGCATCAGTGACGCACCTGTCCGACCGGCCGATCATGGAGTCCGTGTGCCTGACATCAACGCGGTGGCCCTGCGCGGCGCCACCATTCACTACGACGACCTCGGGCCCTCGGACGGTCTGCCGGTCCTGCTGGTCCACGGGCACCCCTTCGACCGCACCCTGTGGGAACCCCAGGCCAGGGCGCTGACGGAAGCCGGATACCGGGTCATCACCCCCGATCTGCGCGGGTACGGCCGCAGCAGCGTCCACCCCGGCAAGGTCCTCCTCTCCGACTTCGCCGACGACCTCGCCGCGCTCCTCGACCACCTGGACATCGGGCGAGCGGTGGTCGGCGGTGTGTCCATGGGCGGGCAGATCACCATGGAGTTCCAGCGCCGGCACCCGCAGCGGGTGCACGCCCTCGTCCTGTCCGACACCTCCGCGCCGGCCGAAACCGACGAGGGCAAGGAGTTCCGCAACCGGCTGGCCGACAGGCTCCTCGCGGAGGGGATGGACGGCTACGCGGCTGAGGTGATCGACAAGATGCTCGCCCCGTACAACGTCACGGCGATGCCCGAGGTGGCGGAGCGGGTCCTCGGCATGATGCGCGCCACCGACCCCCGTGGGGCGGCGGCGGCGTTGCGTGGACGGGCCGAACGCCCCGACTACCGGGACACGTTGGCGGCCGTACGGCAACCGGTCCTGATCGTCGTCGGCGCCGACGACTTCTACACGCCTGTCGCGGAAGCCGAGGCGATCCACCGTCTCGTGCCGCACGCGACCATGACCGTCGTCGAGAAGGCGGGCCATCTGCCCGGCGCCGAGCAGCCCGAGCCCTTCAACACCGCCCTGCTGGACTTCCTCACCACACAGGTGGCCCCAGGCCCCTCGGGCACGGACCATTAGTGGAATATTGAACAAACGCGTTCCGTTGTGGCCGTCGAAGGAGGTCACGAGTGGAGACGCAGGTGGAGACCACGTACTACGACCACGGCACACCGGCCGAGCGCTGGGAGCGCGCGCAGCAGTTCTTCGACGCCAAGGACTACGCGGGCGCGGCGCGGGTGCTGACCGGGCTGGTCGAGGAGGTGCCGGAGCAGACCGGACCCCGGCTGCTGCTGGCCCGCTCCTACTACCACTCGGCCCAACTGCGCCGCGCGGAAGCCGAGTTGCGGCGCATCGTCGAGCGCGACCCGGTGGAGCACTACGCCCGGCTGTTGCTGGGCCGGACGCTCCAGCGGCAGGCCCGGCACGAGGAGGCGGAGCGGCATCTGCGGATCGCCTCGGCGCTGGCGGGCGACTTCCCGCAGGAGTGAGCCGCGGGGCAAGGGCCCGGTTCCCGGCAGGGGGCCGGGCCCTCGGCGTGTCTCAGACGAAGGGCCGTACCGTGCGTGTCACCACCCAGTGGTTCTTGCCCAACTGCCGGGTACGGGTGAAGCCCCGGCTCTCGAACAGGGCGACCGTGCCGTTGTGCAGGAAGGACGCGGACACCCGGGTGCCCTCGGTGTCCTGCGGGAAGCTCTCCACGGTGCCGCCGCCGAGCCGGGCGATCTCGCGCAGGGCGCCGTCGAGCGCGGCCGAGGCCACACCCGCGCGGCGTCGGGCGCGGTGCACGAAGAAGCAGGTGATCCGCCAGTCGGCCGGGGCGGGAGGGCCGGCCGCGTAGGCGCGGCGGTGTTTGATCCGGGGCAGCTCGGCGGGGGAGCCGAACTGGCACCGGCCGACGCAGTCGGTGCCGTCGTACACCAGCGCCGCGTGTGCCCGGCCCTCGCGGACCCGTGCCTCCTTCTCCGTCCGGTTCCGCTCGGGCGTCCTGGTGCGGCCGACGCCCTCCTCGTGGAACGCCATGCACCAGCAGCCGCCCCAGACCCCGTCGTGCTCCGCCACCAGCCGGGCGAAGTCGGGCCAGGTGTCCGTGGTCAAGGGCCGTACCGAGAACACCATCTCTCTCCTCGGAGTCAGCGACACTCCCATGGGCGGTCACCGTACGGCCCGCTCCGGTGTCGGTGGAGTCCGGGAGCCGCCGGAGACGGCGCCGACGTGCCGGATCACGCTGCTTCACGGCGCCGTGACCAGGGTGTGCCCGTCGGCGGCCGGGCGGCATGGCATGCTGACGCGATGGCCCCTCTTCGTGATCACGCACCGCTCGCCGAGCGGGTCGAGGAACTCCTCGCCGCCGGCGGCCCCTTGCCCATCGTCGCCGCCGGGCAGCCGGTACTGCGGCGCGGCACCGAGCCGTACGAGGGCCAGTTGAGCCCCGCCCTGCTCGCCCGTTTCGTCGAGGCCCTTCGCGTCACCATGCACGCCGCCCCCGGCGTGGGCCTCGCCGCGCCGCAGGTCGGCGTGCCGCTGCGGATCGCTGTCCTCGAGGATCCGGCGCCGGTGCCCGAGGAGGTCGCGGAGGCCCGGGGCCGGGTGCCACAGCCGTTCCGTGTCCTGGTCAACCCGGTCTACGAGCCCGTGGGCGCCGCCCGTGCCGCCTTCTTCGAGGGCTGCCTGAGCGTGCCGGGCTGGCAGGCGGTGGTGGCCCGGCACGCCGAGGTGCGGCTGCGCGCCGAGGACGAGCACGGGCGCGCGCTGGACGAGCTGTTCACCGGGTGGCCCGCCCGGATCGTCCAGCACGAGACGGACCACCTGGACGGGACCCTCTACCTGGACCGCGCCGAACTGCGCTCGCTGTCCACGAACGAGGCGGTCGCCGCGCTGTGGAACGGGCCGACACCACAGGCGGCCGCCGACGCGCTCGGCTTCCAACTTCCGTAAGCGGGTCACTTGTCGCGGTAGGCCTCCAACAGCCTGAGCCACACCTCGCTCAGCGTCGGGTACGACGGGACGGCGTGCCACAGGCGGCTGACGGGAACGCGGCCGGCGACGGCGATGGTCGCCGAGTGGATGAGCTCGCCGACGCCGGGGCCGACGAAGGTGACACCGCGCAGCACCTCGTCCTCGAGGTCGACCACCATGCGGGCGCGGCCCTTGTAGCCGTCGCCGTACAGGCCCGCGCCCGCGACGGCGGAGAACTCCACGTCGACGGCGCGGACGCGGTGGCCGGCCCGTTCGGCCTCGGCGAGGGAGAGGCCGACCGCGGCGGCCTCGGGGTCGGTGAACACCACCTGCGGTACGGCGTGGTGGTCGGCGGTGGCCACGTGCGCGCCCCAGGACTCGTCCGCCACGGGGTCGCCGGCCGCGCGGGCGGCGATGGCGGCGCCCGCGATGCGGGCCTGGTACTTGCCCTGGTGGGTCAGGAGGGCGCGGTGGTTCACGTCGCCGACGGCGTACAGCCAGTCGGTGCCGGTGACCCGGAGCGTGTCGTCGACGTCCAGCCAGGAGCCGGGCGCCAGGCCGACGGTGTCCAGGCCGATGTCGTCGGTGTGCGGGACACGGCCGGTGGCGAAGAGGATCTCGTCGGCCTCGATCCGGTCGCCGGCGGCCGTGACGGCCACGACGGTGCCGTTCTCGCGGGTGACGGACTCCACGGAGGTGCCGGTGCGGACGTCGGCGCCCGCCTGCAGGAGCGCCTCGGCGACGAGTTCCCCGGCGAACGGTTCCATGCGGTTCAGCAGGCCCTTGCCGCGCACCAGGACGGTGACCCGGGAGCCGAGGGCCTGCCAGGCGGTGGCCATCTCGGTGGCCACCACTCCCCCGCCGACGACGATCAGCCGGGCCGGTGCGGCCTTGGCGCTGGTGGCCTCGCGGCTGGTCCACGGTTTCACCTCGGCGAGGCCGGGCAGGTCGGGCAGCTGGGCGCGGGTTCCGGTGGCGACGGCGACGGCGTGCCGGGCGGTGAGGGTCGTGACCGTGCCGTCGGGGGCCGCCACGGTGACCGTACGGGGGCCGGCGAGCCGCCCGTGGCCGCGGTACAGGTCGGCGCCGATGCCGTCGAGCCAGCCGACCTGGCCGTCGTCCTTCCAGTGGGACGTGTACTCGTCCCGGCGGGCGAGTACGGCCGGGGTGTCGAGCGGGCCCCCGACCGCCTGGTCGAGGCCGGGCAGCCGGCGGGCGTCCGCCTGGGCGATGACCGGCCGGAGCAGGGCCTTGCTGGGCATGCACGCCCAGTAGGAGCACTCGCCGCCGACCAGCTCGCTCTCCACGATCGCGGTGGTGAGACCGGCCGCGCGGGTCCGGTCGGCGACGTTCTCCCCCACGGGCCCGGCCCCGAGCACCACGACGTCGTACGCGATGGATTCCGATTCCGTCGATTCCCTCATGGGGTCAGTCTGGTGGGTGGTGTGCGCGACGGCCACATGGGTACGAGCGCCGGACGACAGACGTGCGCGTGTGGAATAGGCGGTCCGGCGGCCGTGTTTCCGCCGTCGGCACACCCCACACCAGGAAGAGGGACTCACGCCATGAGCAGCACCGTGGAGCTGACCAAGGACAACTTCGACCAGACGGTCACCGACA
The DNA here is from genome assembly GCF_042891825.1 of Streptomyces sp. NPDC001852. Classification (NCBI taxonomy): domain Bacteria; kingdom Bacillati; phylum Actinomycetota; class Actinomycetes; order Kitasatosporales; family Streptomycetaceae; genus Streptomyces; species Streptomyces sp. NPDC001852. The sequence continues at coordinate 370,636 of NZ_JBIATN010000005.1, read as the reverse complement.
ACGACTTCGTTCTGATCGACTTCTGGGCTGCCTGGTGCGGGCCGTGCCGCCAGTTCGCACCCGTGTACGAGAAGGCCGCCGTGGACAACCCGGACCTGGTCTTCGCCAAGGTGGACACCGAGGCCCAGCCGGAGCTGGCACAGGCCTTCGGCATCCAGTCGATCCCGACCCTGATGATCGTGCGGGACAAGGTCGCCGTGTACGCCCAGCCGGGGGCGCTGCCCGAGCCCGCGCTGGCGGACCTCATCGGGCAGGCCCGGAACCTGGACATGGACGAGGTCCGCAAGAGCATCGCGGCCCAGGAGGGCCAGGCCAAGTAGGGGCTAGAAGGGGTACGGCGCCACGTCGCCGCGTACGGTCGTCCAGCGCAGCTCGGTGAAGGCCTCCAGATTGGCCTCGCCGCCGAAGCGCGCGCCGGTGCCGGACGCGGCGACGCCGCCGAAGGGGGCGACCGCCTCGTCGTTCACGGTCTGGTCGTTGACGTGGACGATCCCGGTGGGGATCCGCTCGGCGAGGTCGAGGGCCCGGGCGGTGTCCCGGGTGACGATGCCGAGGGAGAGGCCGTACGGGCTGTCCGCGGCGAGCGCCGCCGCCTCGTCGGCGGTGGTGAAGGAACGGACCGGTGCGACCGGGCCGAAGACCTCCTCGGTGTAGGCCGGGGTGTCGTCGCCCGCGCCGGCCAGCACGGTCGGCCGGTAGAAGAGCTGTTCGTGGGTGCCGCCCGCGGCGAGTTTCGCGCCGCGGGCGGTGCTCGTGCGCACCAGGCCGTCGATCTTGGCGAGTTGTCCCGCGTCGATGACCGGCCCGAGGTGGACCTGCTGGCGGTACGGGTCGCCGACGGCCAGCGAGTCGGCCTTGGCGGCGAGCCGTTCGACGTACTCGTCGTGGAGCGAGGCGTGCACGAGATGCCGGCCGGTCGTCATGCAGATCTGGCCCTGATGGAAGAACGAGCCCCAGGCCGCCGTGGAGACGACGGCGTCGAGGTCGGCGTCCTCCAGGACGATCAGGGCCGAGTTGCCGCCGAGTTCGAGGTGGGCCCGCTTCAGATGGCGGCCGGCCGCCTCGCCGACCGCGCGGCCCGCCGCGGTGGATCCGGTGAAGGAGAGGACGGGGACGAGCGGGTTCTCCACCAGCGCCCGGCCCGTCTCCGCGCCGCCGGGCAGCACGTGCAGCAGGTCCTGGGGCAGGCCGGCTTCCGCGAAGACGGCGGCGAGGGCGAGGCCGCCGCAGACGGCGGTGCGCGGATCCGGCTTGAGGACCACCGCGTTGCCGAGCGCCAGGGCCGGCGCGACCGAGCGGATGGACAGGATCAGCGGCGCGTTGAACGGGGAGATCACGCCCACCACTCCGGCCGGGACCCGGCGGGTGTACGACAGCCGGGGCGCCTCGCTGGGCAGCACCTGCCCGGTCGGACGGGAGGCGAGGGCGGCGGCCTCGTAGCACTCCTGGGCGGCCACATGGAGCTCGAAGTCCGCCTTGCCCGGGATGGACCCGGACTCGCGCACCAGCCATTCGCGCAGTTCCCCGGCGTGCTCGGTGAACAGGTCCCCCGCCCGGCGCAGCACCTGGGCCCGCTGGAAGTGCGGTGCGCGGGCCCAGGCGCTCTGGGCGGCGCGTGCGGCCTGCGCGGCGTCACCGACGTCCTCGGGGGCGGCCAGGGTGACGGTGCCGAGTGCGTCGCCGGTGGCGGGCTCGGTGACGGTGTGGGCGGGGCCGGCAAGGCTGCGGTCCTGCCAGGTCTTCGGGTCGAGCAGCGGCATATACGGCTCTCCGATCGATCGCCGGGCGGTGGGGGAACTCTCACCTCGACGCTTTTTGGTTGAGCGTGAAACTACATCGGGATGGCGCCGCTCCGGAACCCCGTCACCACCGGCAGGTGTACCCCGTCGGCCTTCACTCGCACTCCGGCTCGCCCCGATGCCCCCTCAGGTGGACTCGCGCGGGACCACCGAGGCGCCCAGGACCTTGTGCACCTCGGGCTCGCCGCCGGGGTCGCGGACCGCTCGGTCGACGAGTTCGGCGAGGTCGCGGCCCGAGGGCAGTTCGATGTGCACCGTACTGAGGCGGGGCCGCAGCAGCCGGCCGAGCATCAGGTCGTCGGCGCCGATCACGGCCACGTCCTCGGGGATGCGCATCCCGGCGTCCTGCAGGGCACGCATCAGGAGCATCGCGTACTCGTCGTTGTAGGCGAACACCGCGTCCAGCCCCGACTCCCGCCAGCCCGCAGCCAGTTGAGCCGCCGCTTCCTCCGTGTACGCGAGCGGCAGCTCCGTGACGGCGGCGTCCGTGCCGCGCAGCGCCCGGCGCACACCGGCGAGCCGGGGCCGGGAGTACGCCTCCAGGCCGGACCCCTCGGGCACCACGACACCGATCCGGTTCCGGCCCCGGGCGTGCAGATGGGCGCCCGCGCACTCGCCGACCGCGTCGTGGTCCATGAGCAGGGCGTGCGCGCCCTCGACGCGTTCGGGGCCGAGGGTGAGCACGGCCCGGGCACCGGAGCGCTTGAGGACCCCGACGCCCTGCGGCCCGAGGTCCGCGCCGGGCACCAGGACGGCGACCGGCCGCAACTCCGCCCAGGCGCGGGCCGCTTCGTCACCCTGGAGGCCGACGCTGCCGTACTGCACGACGGTGTAGTCGAGCCGGCCGAGCTCCCACTGCAGTTCGCTGAGGAACCTGCTGTAGAGCGGGCCCACCGGGATCGCCGGGGCGGGCATGAGGACCATACGGCTGTGTCCGGCACGCAGGCTGCGGGCGGCGGCATGGGGGACGTACCCCAGTTCCCGCGCGGCCTCGCGCACCCGGCGGCGCGTCGGTTCGCTGATCCGTACGGCACTGGTGTTGTTGAGGACGTAGGACACGGTCGCGCGCGAGACGCCCGCCAGGCGGGCCACATCGGCACTCGTGGGCGTGTTCGGTATCTGCACCATGACAGTCCGCATCTTGGCAGAGGGGCGGGGACCGGGAAGAGGCGGGGCGAGGTGGTTCACCGTTCGACGAAATCCGCCGCCGGGGCCGCTCGGCGACGGCTGCGAGCGCCACCGTGATGACATGACCGCTTCTCCCCGCTCCCGCCGCGAGCGTCCCGCCAAGCCCGCCCTGACCCGGGAGGGCATGCGTCGGCCGGCGCAGGGACTCGACACCTACCACCTGCGGCTCATCGAGACCCTGATGGGCCTGCTCCAGTCCGGCGGGGTGCCGCGCGCACAGGCCGCGTGGGGCGTCGACCTGCTGCCGCGAGTGCCGAAGCACTGCTCTCCGGCGCCCCCGAGGCCCGCGTGTCCTGGGCCCTGGCGACCGAACCCCGGCCCGGCGGCAGCGCTCCGTGCGGATCGCCGGGCCGGGGGCACGGCGCGGAGGTCTTGCCGACCGGGCCAGACCGCCGGCCTGAGCTCAGCGGCGCGGCCGCGTGCCGGTGACGCGGGCCACCAGGTCGATCCAGCCGGCCTCCAGCCGCTCCATGGGCATCTCGCACTGCCTGGTCTGATAGTGGATCAGGGCCGGGTCGAGCGAGTTCAGCAGGGTCTGGGACAGCAGCTCGCAGTCGGCGTCCGGCAGGATCTGCCGCAGCAGCATCGTGATGTGCGTGCGCAGCGCGGCGACCGCCGGGTGGGAGAACCGGCGGGTGGGTTCCGTCTGGGCGGCCAGGTACAGGTCGAGCTGCTCGACCCTGCGGTACAGCACCGCGACGCCGAACGCCCGCAGGCGCTCCAGGGGCAGTGCTCCGGGCCCCAGCGGCGGCGGCCCGCCCAGGAAGTCCGCCTGCAGCTTCCGGTCCGAGTGGTCGAGCAGGGCCATCAGCAGTCCCGTACGGTCACCGAAGCGGCGGAAGACCGTCCCCTTGCCCACCTGGGCCGCCGCCGCGACCGCCTCCATGGTGACCCCGGCCACTCCGTGTTCCGCGATCAGCCGGGCGGCAGCCTCCAGCAGCCGGGCCCGGTTGCGCGCCGCGTCGGCACGCAGGCACGGCTCCTCGGGCCCCCGGCCGACCTCCAGCAACTGAGGCACGTCGAGGGGTTCTTGAGGTGGCGGGAACGGTGGCAGCGCGCTGGACATGAAGCCAGCGTAAAGCATCGGGAAGAAAACTGGACCGCGGTCCGTTTCGCCTGCTACAAAATAACCGGACCTCGGTCCGGATCGTAACGGCGATGTTTCAGCCTCTTGGAGTTCCCATGTCTGTTCGCATCCTCGCGCTCGTCGGCAGCCTTCGTGCCGGTTCGACCAACCGCCAGCTCGCCGAGGCCGCTGTCAAGCTCGCACCGGAGGGCGCCGAGGTCGTGGTGTTCGAGGGCCTGGCCGACGTCCCCTTCTACAACGAGGACATCGACGTCGAGGGCAGCGTCCCGGCCGCCGCCGCCAAACTGCGCGAGGCCGCGCAGGCCGCCAACGCCTTCCTGCTCTTCTCCCCCGAGTACAACGGCACCATCCCGGCCGTCCTGAAGAACGCCATCGACTGGCTGTCCCGCCCGTACGGCGCCGGCGCCTTCGGCGGCAAGCCCGTCGCCGTGATCGGCACCGCCTTCGGCCAGTACGGCGGCGTGTGGGCGCAGGACGAGGCCCGCAAGGCCGTGGGCATCGCCGGCGGCAAGGTGATCGAGGACATCAAGCTGTCCATCCCGGGCTCCCTGACCCGCTTCGCCGAGACGCACCCGGTCGACGACGCCGAGGTCGCCGCCCAGCTGACCGAGGTCGTCGCCCGTCTGCACGGCAACGTGGGCGAGGCTGCGGCCGCCTGAGCCGTACGCACGCACCACGCGAGGGGGCCGGATCCCGTCCGGCCCCTTTCCGCGCACGCGGGGCCCGGTCGAGCGCGGCAGCGATCTCGGCGAGCACTCCGGGACGGCGGTACGTGTGCTGGAGCGCGCCCGAAGGCAACCCGATGCGGGCAGGCCAGGCGGTTCCGCCGGCCCTGGCAGAGTCCGCCCAGCCGGGCGAGCACGAGCGGTGCGCCGGCCGCCCGAGGCCGGCACCGGCGGTCACCCCCACCGCGTACGAGTCGCCGGCCGTCAGCCGCCCGCGTCACCCCCGCCGGCGACCAACCGCTCGGCCAGTCCACTGCGCCGGTACAGCACCCGGCGGCCGTCCCGGGCGCGGGTCACCAGGCCCGTGGCGTGCAGTATCCGCAGGTGCTGGGAGACGGCGCTCGGGGTCACGCCCAGCCGGCGGGCGAGTTCCACCGTGGGCAGGGGTTCCGCGAGCAGCCGCAGCAGGGTGGTGCGGGGTGCGCCGAACAGGGCGGTGAGCGCGGAGGCGTCGGGCGCGGGCTCCGGTTCCCACAGGGTGGCGGTGCCCCGGCCCGGGTAGGCGAGCATCGGCGGCGCGGCGGCGCTGATCGGGGGCGCGGGCTTGTGCGCGAACACCGAGGGGACGAGGCGCAGCCCCCGCCCGGCGCCGTCGACCGCGTGCCGGCCGATCATCTTGTCGATGGTCAGGACGCCGTTGTGCCAGCCGAGGTTCGGATGCAGACCGGAGAACAGCGACCGCGCCCCACCGGTGGCCAGCAGGCCCGCGCGGTGCGTGATGTCGGCCTCCAGCACGAGCCGGATCCGGGGCCAGTGGGGCAGCAGGGCCGTCTGCCAGTAGCGGTGCAGCAACGAGCAGACGGCGTCGAGGAGTTCGAGGACGGGGCCGTCACCGGGTGCGTCGGCCCGCCGGAGCGCGCCCGGAAGCGGACACGGGGCGTGCGCCGCGCGCAGGTCGCGCCGTACGACCTCCGGGGGCGTGGCCCGTACGACGGTCAACTCCTCGGCCAGCGTGGAGGCGTGGCCGATGGGCCGGGGTGTCAGGAAGTCGGGCAGGGCCAGGGCCGGGCCGACCAGGGCCGCCAGCAGGGGCAGGTCGGCGGGGTCGAGGGCGGCGAGCGCGGAACGGCGCCAGCCGCGGTGCAGGGGGTGCAGGGCGGGCGCGCGCAGGACGCGCAGGCTCTCCATCAGCTCGCCCAGCGGGGAGATCGCGAACCGGGTGTCGGCGAGGTCGTCGACCCCGAGCCGGAAGCTGATCATTCAGTCCCCGTCTACATCGTTCGCCAACCGCCCGAGCGGGGCGTGGACTTCGACCCATGACGGATCACCACACCCGGCAGCGTACCCCGCGGCTCGTGCTCCTGCTGGCACTGGCCTGCGGGGTCGCGGTCGGCAACGTGTACTTCCCGCAGGCCCTCGCCCCGCTCGTGGCGGCGGGCCTCGGCGTCTCCCCCGGCACGGCGGCCGGGGTCGTGACGGCGACCCAGTTCGGGTACGCCGCCGGCATCTTCCTGTTCGTCCCGCTCGGCGACCGGGTGCCGGCCCGCCCGTTGCTGGTCGGCCTGCTCTCCCTGACCGGCCTCGGCCTGTGCGCCGCTGCCGCCGCGCCCGCGCTTCCGCCGCTGCTCGCGGCGAGCGTGCTGGTCGGCGCGAGCACGGTGATCGCCCCGCTGGCCGGCCCGCTGGCGGCCGGACTGGTACCGGCGGAGCGGCGGGGCGTGGCCGGCGGCACGCTGCTCAGCGGCGCCCTGGCGGGCATGCTGCTGTCCCGCACGGCCGGCGGCGCCCTGGGCGACCGGCTGGGCTGGCGGGCGCCGTACGTCCTGGCGGCCCTGCTCACCGTCGCGGTGGCGCTGCTGCTGGCACGGGCGCTACCAGCCACGGCCGTGCCCTCCCAGCAGCGCTACCCGCGGCTGCTGACCGAGCCCGTCCGCCTCCTGTTCGCCGAACCGGCCCTGCGCCGCTCCTCCTTCTACCAGGCGACGGTGTTCGCCGGCTTCTCCGCCGTGTGGACCGGCGTGGCTCTGCTGCTCACGGGCCCGAGGTACGGGTTCGGTGCGGACGCGGCCGGACTGCTCGCGCTGGTCAACGCGGTGACCATGCTCGTCACGCCGGTCGCGGGCCGGCTCGTGGACCGCCGCGGAGCCGACGCGATGAACCTGGCCTGCTTCCTGCTGGTCCTCGCGTCCGCGGCGCTCCTCGCCCTCGGCGGCCTCGGCGGCACCCCCGGTGTGCTGTCCCTGGTGGCGGGCACGCTGCTGCTGGACATCGGCATGCAGTCCGGCATGGTCGCCAACCAGGTGCGCGTCTACGCCCTCGCCCCGGATGTCCGCAGCCGCCTCAACACCGCCTACATGACCTGCGCCTACCTGGGCGGTGGCCTCGGTTCCTGGTGGGGCTCCCGGGCGTACGCGGGGTACGGCTGGTCCGGGGTGTGCGCCCTGGCCGCGCTGCTGACCGGACTGGGCCTGGTCCGGCACCTGGCCGCACGGGCCGCCGGGCGGACGGCGGTTGCCGCCGGCTCAGGACGGGAGGTGCGCGGGGGTGGTGTTGCTGACCTGCTGGAAGATCATCGAGGTGCGGAAGCCGGTGATCTCGGCGCGCTTGCTGAGGCGGTCGACGAGGAAGGAGTGCAGCCGGTCGAGATCCTGTACGGCGACATGCAGCAGGAAGTCGTCGCCGCCGGAGAGCACGAAGACATGGAGGACCTCCGGCAGCGAACTGGCGAAGCCCTTGAAGGTGTCGATCACCGTGCGGTTGAGCGGGCGCACCTGGACCGACACGAGCGCCTGCACGCCACGGTTGAGGGCCGCGGGATCGATGTCGGCGTGGTAGCCGCGGATCACTCCCCGGCGGGTGAGCGCCCGGACCCGTTCGAGACAGGTCGAGGGGGCGACACCGAGTTTCCGGGCGAGTTCACGGTTGGACTGCCGCGCATCTGACTGCAGAAGCCGCACGATCTCCGAATCAAGTTCGTCCATGGCCGCAGAGGCTACCCTCTTTCAACCGTTCGTTCGGCCCAGCCCCCGCCCGCGGATCACTTGCGCAAGGGTGTCGGTCGTATCCCGTACGAACGAAAGGGGGTCGGGCCCGGTGCTCGATCATGAACAGGTTGTCGTCCGAGTCGGTCGCCGGTCCGGGCTGCCGGTGATCCTGGCCGTTCACTCCACCGTGCTCGGCCCGGCGGCCGGCGGACTGCGGCTGTGGCACTACCCGGACTGGCGCGACGGCCTCACCGACGCGCTGCGCCTGTCGGCGGCCATGACCCTGAAGATGGCCGTCGCCGGGCTGCCCAGCGGCGGTGGGAAGACGGTGGTCGCGCTGCCGGAAGGGACGGTTCTCGGCCCGGAGCGACGGCATGCCGTGCTCCAGGATGTCGCCGACGTCATCGCCTCGTTGGACGGGACGTACGCGGCCGGTCCGGACGTCGGCACCGGGCCCGCCGACATGGCGGTCATCGGCGAGACGACCCCGCATGTGTTCTGCCGGCCGGCGGAGCTGGGCGGAAGCGGCGACTCCTCCCCGCACACCGCGCTGGGCACGCTCGCCGCGCTGCGCGCCGTGAGCCGGCGCCTGGGCGGCACGCCCGCCCTGGACGGCCTCCGCCTCGCCGTGATCGGTCTGGGCCGGGTCGGCGAGCACCTGGCCCGGCTGCTGGCGGCCGAGGGGGCCGAGCTGACGGTCACCGACATCGACCCCGGCCGGCGTGCGGCGGCCGAGGCGCTCGGCGCGGCTTGGCGCAGGCCGGACGAGATCCTCGCCGAGGAGGCCGACGTCGTCGTCCCGGCGGCTCTCGGATCGCTGCTCACCAGGGAGTCGGTGCCGCACCTGCGCTGCAGGGCCGTGGCCGGACCGGCCAACAACCAGCTCGCCACCCCGGACGTCGCCGACCTGATGCACCGTCACGGCATCGTGTGGGTGCCCGACTTCGTCGCCGGAGCGGGTGGGGTCGTCAACGCCGTCAGCGCCGAGCTCCACCATGTCGGGTCCGACGAGGCCCGTGCGCGGGTCCTCGCCATCGAACAGACCGTCGCGGAACTGCTCGGCACCGCGGAACGCGAGGGCGTGACTCCCGCGCGGGCGGCCGCCGAGACGGCCCGCCGACGCCTGTCCGGCCCGGGACATCCGGACGAAACCCGTACGACTGCCCGACTGTGACGTTACCGTTCGGTAGACATCAGTCCCGGAGTCTCCCGGAGGGCCCGCCCATGACGCACGACCGTTCCGCCGGCCTCGCCGAGACCCGGCGTGCACTCGCCGACGGGAAGGTGACCTCCCGTGCACTGGTGGAACGGGCGCTGGCCCGGATCGAGGCCACGCAGGGGACGTTGAACGCCTTCCGCATCGTGCGGGCCGAGGCGGCGCTCGCCGAAGCGGACGCCGCCGACCGGGAGTTGGCCGGCGGGGCGCGGCGTCCGCTGCTCGGGGTGCCGGTGGCGGTGAAGGACGACATGGACGTGGCCGGGGAGCCGACCGCGTTCGGCTGCGCGGGCGCGTTCCCCGTGGCCGCCGAGGACGGGGAGGCGGTACGGCGGCTGCGCGCGGCCGGAGCCGTGATCGTCGGCAAGACCAACACCTGCGAGCTGGGGCAGTGGCCGTTCACCGAGGGAGCCGCGTTCGGGGACACCCGCAATCCCTGGCACCCCGGGCACACGCCCGGGGGTTCGTCCGGGGGCTCGGCCGCCGCCGTCGCGGCCGGGCTCGTCCCCGCAGCGCTCGGCTCCGACGGCGCCGGCTCCGTGCGCATCCCGGCGGCGTGGACCGGTCTGGTCGGCATCAAGCCGCAGCGGGGCCGTATCTCCACCTGGCCGCGCGGTGAGTCCTTCCAGGGCATCACGGTCAACGGCACCCTCGCCCGGACGGTCGCCGACGCGGCCCTGCTGCTGGACGCGGCGAGCGGCAACCACGACCGGGACCCGCACCGGCCGCCCGCGCTGACCGTGGCGGACGCGGTCGGCCGCGACCCGGGCCGGCTGCGCATCGCCCTGTCCCTGAAGCCGCCGTTCACCGCCGTACCGGCCCGACTGCACCCGGAGATCCGCGCCCGGGTCGTCGAACTCGCCGGGAAACTCGCCGCGTTGGGGCACGACGTCGAGGAGGCCGACCCGCCGTACGGGCAGATCGGGCTGACCTTCGTGCCGCGCGCCACGGCCGGAATCGCCGAACACGTCCGCGAGGCACCCGACCCGGCGCTGCTCGATCCGCGCACCCGGGACGCGGCCCGCCTCGGCCGGCTGCTCGGCGGTGCCCCACTGCGCGCGGCCCGGCGCGCGGAGGCGGCGCTGCACCGGCGGATCGGCGGGTTCTTCGGGCGGTACGACGTCGTCCTCGCGCCCACGACGGCCGCTCCCCCGCCCCGCATCGGCTCCCTGTACCGGCTGCGCGGGCTGGCCACGGACCGGGCCATGATCGCCGCCTGCCCGTACGCCTGGCCGTGGAACGTGCTGGGCTGGCCGGGTGTGAACGTGCCCGCCGGGCTCGTCGGTGACGGCCTGCCGGTGGGCGCGCAACTGCTCGGACCCGCGCACAGCGAACCGCTGCTGGTGTCCGTCGCCGCCCAGTTGGAGACGGAGCTGCGCTGGCAGGACCGGTGGCCGCCGAAGTCCGCCTCGGCCCCGCGGGCCGCTTGACGGCGCTTTCGCCCGTGCCTTGTGGCAATTGACCGACGACACGTCGATCGCCGAGCGCCGGGGCTGGTGACGGGAAGGGGCCGGGCGCGGGCGGGTCTACGAGGAGGACGTGCGGGGCAGGTTCGGGCGCCGGTCGGACGCCGACCGCAGCTGCGGGTCGGGGTCGGGTCCGAGGTGAGGCGTTCACGGTGGCGGGCGGGGTCCGCGGGGCCTGTGCGGCCGGGGTACGGGCCTCAGGGGCGGCGTCCTCCCGGATCCGGCCGGGCGGGCGCACACTTCCGTCTCGCCCCCCGTGTTGCCGAAGCGCCCTTGCGCGCCGCGGGGCGACGACCTTGCGCCGTCACACCGTGAGCAGGCCGACTCCCAGGGCGATCAGGGCGATGACCTTCAGCATCTCCAGTCCCACGTACCAGAAGTGGCTGCGGGAGCGGGGCAGTTCCTCTCCGGCGAGGATCCGGTCGGACCGGCGGTTGAGGTAGGGCCGGACGGCGGCCAGCTGGGCGAGGAGCAGCACCGCGAGGACCGCGGTGAGCGCCGTGATCCCGGCCGGGGCACCGCCCACGGCGATCGCGGCGATGACGACGACGGCCAGCACCGCCTCCACGGCGTTCAGCGCGCGGAAGACCAGCCGGCCTATGCCCAGGCCGACCGGGATGGTCACGCCCGGTGCTCGGAACTTCAGCGGCGCCTCCAGGAAGGAGATCGCCAGCACCATGCCGAGCCAGACGAAGGTGACAGCGCTCGCGGTGGCGGCGGACGTGCCGTTCATGTGCGGGGGCCTTTCTCCGCCGGGGGCCGGCGGTGCAGTGCGGGAGTGCCCGGACTGGGGGGAGTACGTCGGCTAGGCGGCCTTGGTCGCGGCCAAGTGGGCCACGCAGGAGTCGGGTTCGGCGAAGGGTTCCAGGCCGGTGGCCGTCAGCGGGGCGTCCAGCCGGGCCAACGCGCCCTGCATCAGGCCCAGATGGAGTGGGCACACCAGCCTCCCGTGTTCCTCGGCGAGTTCCAGGAAGGGGCAGTGCCGCAGCCGGATCAGCCGGGGTGGCGCGCCGGACTCGTCCGCCCCCTCCGCCTGCGGTGCGAAGCCCAGCTCGCCCAGCAGAGCCAGGAGTGCGGCCACCGAGCGGTCCGCCGTCGGCTCCTCGAACGGGGGCGGCGGCTGCACCAGGTGACCACCCCACGCCCTGCCCGTCTGCACGGCCTCCTCGCGCGCCGTCGCCGGGTCGCCGGACGCCCACCGGCTCAGCAGGACGCGGGCGAGAAGTCGGTAGTCACGCATGCCGCCGCGGTCCATGCCGGGACGCGCGGTGTAGACGGTGCGGGGCCGGCCCGGCCCCGAGGACGGCTCGGCCCGGCACTCGACCAGGCCCTCGGCAACCAGGGTGTCCAGATGGAACCGCACCGTGTTCGGGTGGACGCCCATCCGCTCGGCCGTCTCCGCGACGCCTAGCGGCGAGGGCGCCGCGCGCAGCACGTCCAGCACTTCTCGGCGGCGTGGCCTCTCTCGCGTGGTCACCTCCGGAACCCCTCTCCCACCTGCGCTCATTTTTCACGAACTCTACGTGTATTAATTGTAGAGTGAGCACGGGGCAGCACTGGATACGTGTTCGCGGGGAAACGGAAGAGGCGAGGGGAACACCAGATGACGTCGCGCTCAGCGACCCGCACCGGGCCGGCCGGCCGCACCGCGGACGAGGCACGCGTGCTGTGCGACACCCGGGCCCTGGTGGAGTCTCCACCCCTGCCGGGCGGAGTGCTGTGGAAACTGGCCGAGAGCGGACGGCAGCTCGACGCCAACGTGGTCCGGCTCGCGCCGGGCGACCGGATCACGGCGCACACCGAGACGCGGCTGGATGTGATGGTCCTGGTCGTGGCCGGGGGCGGCGTGCTCGGCGCGGGCCCCGCCGAGGAACCGCAGCCGCTCACCGAGGGCGCCCTGGCCTGGCTGCCGCACGGGGCGTCGCGCAGCATCAGCGCCGGTGAGGCGGGCCTGACCTATGTGACCGTGCATCAGCGCCGCCCGGGAATGCAGATCGGCACGCGCCCCGAGGCCTGACCGGCCACGCCTCGACGACCTCGCGCGCCACGGCCCGGACCACCCGCACAGCACCCGCCCCGCCGGCTGCGGCCCGGCCGCCGACACACGGCGGCCCCCGCGTGCCGCGGTCGGGGCCGGCGCCGCGCCACTGCCGGGACCAATGGGACGTGACCGTCGGAGCCGGCGGCACGCCACTGTCGGAACCGAAGGCGCGCCACCCGTCGCACCCCCGGCCCCCCCACCGGCACAACCCCCCGCCGACAGCCGCCCCTTGACCTGCGGGAGCTTGCCACTAGGGTGCCCCCGTGACCACGTTTACCGATGAGAACGTCCCCGGCCGCTTCGGCCCCCAGGCGACCACCGAGGCCGACCCGCGCGAGGTCGGCCGGGTGCGCACCGAGTACTCCCCGGCCCACGACGGCGACCCGGACCCCGGCGAGATCGTGTGGACCTGGGTTCCGTTCGAGGAGAACGACGGCCGGGGCAAGGACCGCCCGGTGCTGGTCGTCGCCCGGGAGGCGGCCGGCACCCTGCTCGCCGTACAGCTCTCCAGCAAGCGGCACGACGGCGACCGGGAGTGGGTGGCGATCGGCAGCGGGCCGTGGGACCGGTCCGGCCGGGACTCGTGGGTGGACGTGGACCGCGTCCTGCGGCTGCACGAGGAGGGCATGCGCCGCGAGGCGTGCGCGATCGACCGGATGCGGTTCAACCTCGTCCGGCAGCGCCTGCAGGAGCGCTACGGCTGGACCTGACCGGCGTACGGCGCCCCGGCCGGGGATTCCGGGAAGGCCTGGGCGAACGCCTCCCGCACCGCCGTTCCCGGTGTCCGGTCCAGCACCCCGAACACCACGCGCTGAAACGTCCCGGCGAACCGGCCGCCGGGGCCGAGCAGTGCCTGGAACGCGCCCGCGACCTGCGCGGGGTCGTTCTGGAACACTCCGCATCCCCAGGCACCGAGCACCAGCCGGCCGTAGCCGCAGGCGGCGGCCGTCTCCAGTACGCGCTCGGCCCGTGCCGCGAGCGCGCCCGGCAACTCGGCGGCGCGCTCCGGCTCCGTGCGCCGTACGACGCCCGCGTTGGGGGCGGCCGCGGTCAGGAAGCCCGCGGGGTACGGCTCGGCCAGCAGCCGGCCCCGGTCGTCGCGGAAGACCGGGACGGCCGGGGAGTGGATCACCCGGTCCGTGTAGAACGGGTCGCGGTGGGTGTGGTGGTGGTCGTAGAACTCCCGGACCTCCAGCAGGCAGGTGTACAGCGCGGAGGCGCGGCACAGGGCCTCCTCCTGGGCCTGCGCGCCGTTGAGATAGCCGCCGCCGGGGTTGCGCGCGGAGGCGAAGTTCAGGACCGCGACCGGAGCACCGGCCAGCCGGCGGGCGGCCACCAGACTGCTCTCCCCGGTGACCTCGAAAACGGTGGACGTCTGCCGCACCGGCACCGGTTCCCGCAGGGGAACCGGCTGCGGACCGAACATCCGCGTGGCGGCCCGCGCGGCCTCGATCTCCGCCGCGAGGGACACCTTGCGGCCGTCCGGCAAGCGGTACCGGCCCGCCGCGACGATCTGCTCCGTCTCCGCGGCGATCCCGCGCAGGCGCGCACTCATGGCGCCACCCCCGTGGGCGCCGTGCCCGCGGCCTGCGCGGTCTCCCCCGTCGTGCTCATGCACGCATCCTGGGTGATGCTGGTGATGCCGTGCAACGGAATTTCCCGTCCCCGGAACGGTCCGCAAACGCATACGGAAACGGAGGTGACCGAACCGGAACGTACCGGGGGGCACCCTTGTGCGAATCGGCTCGAGGGTCTTGGGTGGAACGCACGCCTGCCCGGCCCCACGTCCGAACCGGGCCGGCGGCATGGTGGAATCTCAGGAGGATCCCGACATGTCCGATTCACAGAGCGACGGTGGCGACTGTACGGACCACCGCACCGCCGTCGCCGAAGCCGAGGCGGAGGCCCTGGTCCGGGGCATCTGCTTCAAGACCGGGCCACCCCGCGCACTCGGTGTCGAACTGGAGTGGCTCGTCCATGAGCTGCGGATGCCGCAGCTCCCCGTGACACCCGAACGACTCCGGGCGGCGTACGCCGCACTGCGGGCCCTGCCCCTGCGGTCGCCGCTCACCGTGGAACCCGGCGGCCAGCTGGAGCTGAGCTCGCCGCCCGCCGCCTCCCTGATGGAGTGCGTCGGCACCGTCTCCGCCGACCTGGCCACCGTACGCTCCTTCCTCGCCGAGGAGGGCCTCGGTCTGGTGGGTATCGGCCACGACCCCTGGCACACCCCCCGCCGGTTCCTGCACGAGCCGCGCTACGACGCGATGGAGGCCTGCCTGGACCGCACCGGTCCGGCCGGCCGGCACATGATGTGTGCCTCCGCCTCCGTGCAGGTGTGCGTGGACGCCGGCCACGAGGAGCCGGGCCCGCTCGGGTACCGGCGCCGCTGGTGGCTGGCCCATCAGCTGGGGGCGGTCCTGGTGGCCGCGTTCGCCAACTCCCCGCTGATCGGCCGCGAGCCCACGGGCTGGCGGTCCAGCCGGCAGCTGATGTGGATGGAGATCGGCGCCGGACGCGCGGGCGCTCCCCCGCTGGACGGCGACCCGCGCGCCGCCTGGGCCCGGCACGTGCTCGACTCCCCGGTGATGTGTGTGCGCCGGGACAGCGGGCCGTGGGCGGTGCCCGAGGGGCTCACCTTCCGGGAGTGGACCCGTTCCCGGTCGCCCCGGCCGCCCACCCGGGCGGATCTGGACTACCACCTGACCACCCTGTTCCCGCCGGTCCGGCCGCGGGGCCACCTGGAGCTGCGGATGATCGACGCGCAGCCCGGCGACGACGGCTGGATCGTGCCGCTCGCGGTGACGGCGGCGCTGTTCGACGACCCGGCAGCCGCCGAGACCGCGTACCGGAGCGTCAAGCGCCTCGCGGAACGGGCCCTGAACCTGCCCGCCCCGCACAACCCGCTGTGGACCGACGCGGCCCGCCTCGGCCTCGCCGACCCGGAGCTGCGCGAGGTGGCCGCCGTGTGTTTCACTGCGGCGCTCCAGGCCCTGCCCCGGCTCGGCGCCACCGCCGGGGTGACCGACGCGGTGGCCGCGTATCTCGACCGCTATGTCGCCCGGGGCCGCTGCCCGGCCGACGACCTGCTGGACCGGCTGGACGGCGGGGACCTGCCCCCGTACCGGCCCGGCCGCACCGCCCACGGGAGGAAGGACATCCGCACATGACCGCCCCCGAGACCGACACGACCGAGGTGGACACCGAGACGCTGCGCGAGCGGGTGCTGGCCTCCCTCACCACGGCCCGGGACCGCACCACGCTGCTGACCAGTTGCGTCGAGGAGCCCGACCTCACCGCGCAGCACTCGCCGCTGATGTCCCCGCTGGTGTGGGACCTGGCGCACATCGGCAACCAGGAGGAGCTGTGGCTGCTCCGGGGGGTCGGCGGCCGGGACGCCATGCGGCCCGAGATCGACCGCCTGTACGACGCCTTCGAGCATCCGCGGGCCGAGCGGCCCTCGCTGCCGCTGCTGCCGCCCGCGGAGGCCCGCCGCTACGCGGCCGAGGTGCGCGGCCGGGTCATGGACCTGCTGGCGGGCGCGGACTTCCACGGCACCCGGCTGACCGAGGCAGGGTTCGCCTTCGGGATGATCGCCCAGCACGAACAGCAGCACGACGAAACGATGTTGATCACCCACCAGCTCAGAAAGGGCCCGCAGGCCCTGACCGCCCCGGATCCGGAGCCGGCCCCGCTGTTCACCGGCCCGGCCGAAGTCCTCGTTCCCGGCGGGCCCTTCACGATGGGCACCTCCACCGAGCCGTGGGCACTGGACAACGAACGCCCGGCGCACGCCCGGGAGGTGGCGCCGTTCTGGATCGACACCACGCCGGTGACGAACGCGGCGTACCAGGCGTTCATCGAGGACGGCGGCTACGACACCGAGCGCTGGTGGGCCCCGGAGGGCTGGACCCACATCAGGCAGCACGCGATCACCGCGCCGCTGTTCTGGCGCCGGGACGGCGACCGCTGGCTGCGGCGCCGCTTCGGGGTCACCGAGGCGGTCCCGCCGGACGAGCCGGTGCTGCACGTGTGCTGGTACGAGGCCGACGCCTACGCCCGCTGGGCCGGGCGGCGGCTGCCCACCGAGGCGGAGTGGGAGAAGGCCGCCCGGCACGACCCGGCCACCGGCCGCTCCCTGCGCTACCCGTGGGGCGACGCGGACCCGGCGCCGCAGCACGCCAACCTGGGTCAGCGGCATCTGAGGCCCGCGCCCGCGGGCAGCTATCCCGCCGGTGCATCACCGCTCGGCGTACGGCAGTTGATCGGCGACGTGTGGGAGTGGACGGCGAGCGACTTCCTGCCGTACCCGGGGTTCCAGGCCTTCCCGTACAGGGAGTACTCGGAGGTGTTCTTCGGCCCCGACCACAAGGTGCTGCGCGGCGGTTCGTTCGCCGTGGACCCGGTGGCCTGCCGGGGCACGTTCCGCAACTGGGACTACCCGGTCCGGCGGCAGATCTTCTGCGGGTTCCGCACCGCCCGCTCGGAGGCCGTCTGATGTGCCGCCATCTGGCCTACGTGGGGCCCGAGGAGCCGCTCGGCCGGCTTCTCCTGGAGCCGGAGCACAGCCTGGTCCGCCAGTCGTGGGCGCCCCGGCGGCAGCGCTACGGGACGGTCAACGCGGACGGCTTCGGGGTCGGCTGGTACGCCCAGGACGACCCCCTGCCGGCGCGTTACCGGCGCGCCGGGCCGATCTGGGCGGACCTGTCCTTCGCCGACCTGGCCCGGGTGGTGCGCTCCGGCTGCGTGCTCGCCGCCGTACGGGACGCGACGCTCGCGGGGGCCGACGCCGAGGCCGCCGCGGCGCCCTTCGCCTCGGGCCGGTGGCTGTTCAGCCACAACGGCGCGCTCGCGGGCTGGCCCGACTCGGTGGCACCGCTGGTGTCCGCGCTGCCCCCGGTGGAGCTGCTGTCGCTGCAGGCCCGCACCGACTCGGCGTTCGTCTGGGCGCTGGTCCTGCACCGGCTGCGCTGCGGTGACGAGCCGGACCAGGCGCTCGGCGAAACGGTTCGGCAGCTGGCTCGGGCGGCCCCGGCCTCCCGGCTCAACCTGCTGCTGACCGACGGCACGACGATCGCCGCCACCGCCTGGGGCGACACCCTCTGGTACCGCACGGAGCCCGGCCGGAGCACGGTCGTCGCCTCCGAACCCCACGACGACGACCCGCTCTGGCAGGAGGTCCCCGACCGCACCGTGCTCACCGCGAGCCGCGCCGGCGTGCTGCTCGCACCGCTGGAGGATCCGGCGCCCTCCCCCACTCCCGACTCCGCTCGAGCGGCGGCGCCCCCATCATCGAAGGAGCCCTGTACGTGAGCCCCCTGCACGTGACCCGCACACTCCCCGAAGACGCGACGGAGGCCGCGCTGCGTGCCGACGTCCGGCACGGCCTCACCGCCAGCCCCAAGTGGCTGCCGCCCAAGTGGTTCTACGACGCCCGCGGCAGCGAGCTGTTCGAGCAGATCACCGAACTGCCCGAGTACTATCCCACGCGCGCCGAGCGGGAGATCCTCGTCGGCCGGTCCGGCGAGATCGCCGCGGCGAGCGGTGCCCGCACGCTGATCGAACTCGGCTCGGGCTCCTCGGAGAAGACCCGCTATCTCCTCGACGCGCTCTCGCCCGCGGCGTACGTCCCGGTCGACGTCAGCGAGAGCGCGCTCACCCAGGCCGGGCAGGCGCTCGTCGCGGACCGTCCGGACCTCGACGTCCATGCGCTGATCGCCGACTTCACCGCCCCGCTGGCCCTGCCCGCGACTCCCGGCCCCCGGCTGCTGGCCTTCCTCGGCGGCACGATCGGCAACCTGCTGCCCGCCGAACGCGCAGGCTTCCTGGCCACCGTACGGTCCCTGCTCGCGCCGGGCGACGGGCTGCTGCTCGGCACGGACCTGGTCAAGGACGAACAGGTGCTGGTCCGGGCCTACGACGACGCGGCCGGGGTGACCGCCGCGTTCAACAAGAACGTACTGGCCGTCATCGACCGCGAGTTGGGTGCCGACTTCGACCCGGACACCTTCGACCATGTGGCCCGCTGGGACGCCGGGCACGAGTGGATCGAGATGCGGCTGCGCTCCCGTACCGCGCAGACCGTGAAGGTGCCCGCGCTGGACCTGGCCGTGGACTTCGCAGCGGGCGAGGAACTGCGCACCGAGGTGTCGGCGAAGTTCCGCAAGGAGGGCGTGAGCCGCGAACTGGCGGCAGCCGGCCTTGAGTTGACCCATTGGTGGACGGACGCACAGGGCCGCTTCGCGCTGTCGTTGAGCGTGGCGCGGTGACTCACACGTCCGGCGCGAGTTCCCCGGTGATCTTCGCGGAGGCCCGGCGGGCCTCCGTCGCCGGGTCCGCGCCCTCGAGTACCCGGGTCATGTACCGCTTGATCGGGTTGTCGGCCTCGACGTCGGCCCACTGAGGGGTGCTGGGGGTCGCCCGGCCGTGCGCCGCGCCCGCGGCCATGGCGGCGACCCCCTCCTCGCCCGCGACCGCGCTCGCCAGCGTGGTCTTGTTGGGCACGTAGTTCATGGTGCGGGCGAGTTCGGTGTCCCACTTGGCGCCGACGAGCGCCCCCACGACGGCGGTCGCCGCGAACTGGTCCTTGGTACGGGCCGGGACGACGAGGTCGGAGCCGCCGGTGAAGACGGTGCCGGGACGCGCCGCGGTCCTGCCGGGCACCGGGAAGAAGCCCAGCTTGTCCTTCAGATCCGGGTTCTGCCGCACGATCGACTGGGCGAGCCCCGGTACGGCGACGAGCTGCGCCACCCTGCTGCCGGCGAACACCCCGGCCTGGGGCGGGTGTTCCTCGTCGGCGTCCGCCGGGCCGCGGCCCAGCGCCTGCAGCCGCCGGTAGAAGTCCATGCCGCGCAGCGCGGCCGGGGTGTCGAGGGTGCCCTCCCACCTGTAGTCCTTCTGCCGGGCGAGGTCGCCGCCCTCGTCCCAGATGAACCCCGAGAGGGTGTACCAGTCCTGTCCGGCAAGGTAGATGCCCTGGTTGCCGCCGGAGTTCAGCTTCTCGGTGTCGGCGAGCCATTCCTCGCGGGTCCGCGGCGGGCGGGTGATGCCGGCCGCCTCGAACAGGTCCTTGCGGTAGATGACGACGCGGTTGGCCGCGTACCAGGGGATGCCGTACTGCGCGTTGCCGTCCTGGCCGGGCTGGGCGAGGGCGGGCAGCCACTGGTCCTTGCCCCAGTCACGCATCGACTCCAGCGTGAGGTCGGCGAGCTTGCCGCCATCGGCGTACAGCGGCACCTGAGTGTTGCCGACCTCGATGACATCGGGTCCGCCGGCGGAGTCGTCCTTGAGCGCCGCACGGACCTTGTCGACGATGCCGGTCCATTCCTGGATGCGGATGTCCAGACGCAGGTCCTTGTGGGTGCGTTCGAAATCGGCGGTGAAGCGCCGCAGGAACTGCCCGGAGGCGCTGTCCTTCATCACCCACACGGTGACGGTCTTGCGTTCATGGTGGCCCGGGAGCATCCCGCAGGCGCTCACGAGGGAACCGGTGGCGCACACGAGGGCGAGCAGACGACGTCTCACGAGGGGTCCTGTTCTGTCTGGCAAGGGAACGCGGACAGGGGTGGGGGCCCGACGTGGGGGGACGAGCGGTGAGACTCGTACGGGTGTGCTGGATTTTGGTATGGACCAATGCGGAGGTCAAGGGGCGGGCCGGGCGGGGATGGGGCACGGTGGAGTACGGCGTGACACGAGAGGAGCACCCTCATGACGAACCACACCTACCGGGTCACCGAGATCGTCGGCACGTCGCACGAGGGCATCGACCAGGCCATCCGCAACGGCATCGCCCGCGCCGACCAGACCCTGCGCAACCTGGACTGGTTCGAGATCACCGAGGTCCGCGGCCAGATCGAGAACGGACGGATCGAGCACTACCAGGTGGGGCTGAAGGTGGGCTTCCGCATCGAGGACGCGGACTGACCGGCTCCCGGCGTCAGGTGCGGCCCTCCCGCTCCTGAGCCTCCTGAAGCGCCGCGGACTTCGCGGCCCAGCGGGCGCGTACGACGGTGAACCCGGCGCGCTCGGCGTCGTCGCAGACCATCTCGTCGTCGTCCACGAGGACCCGGATCTCGCGGTCCTGGGCGAGCCGGCGCAGGATCTCCAGCTTGGTGAACCGGGCGGGCCTGCGGTCGGCGTTGCCCCGCATGTACACCCGCCCCTCGGGCAGCCCGTGGGCCGCGAGCCAGTCCAACGTGTCGCGCCGGCACCGCTCGGGGCGGCCGGTGAGGTACAGCACCTCGCACTCGCGGGCGCTGTCCACGGCGAGCGCGATGCCCTCGGCGAGGGGCGGGTCCGCGGGCGCGGCGGCGAAGAACCCGGCCCAGTCCTTCGGCCGTGCCTCCAGGAAGTGCTGCCGGTGCGCGGTGTCGGCCAGGGTGTTGTCCAGGTCGAACACGGCGAGGGGACGCCTGCTGCTGTCGGTCACGGGGCCACCTTAGCCAGGCTCCGGCGGGCCAGGAATTCCCGGGTCGCCAGGGCGTTGAACCCAGTGTGAGCAGCACAGTGATCGCCCGGACCCGCTTCTCCGTCCTCGACCGTTCCCGTACCCGCGAGGGGCACTCGCCCGCCGAGGCGCTGCGGGACACGGTCGCACTGGCGCGGGAGGCGGAGGCGCTCGGCTATCACCGGTTCTGGGTGTCCGAGCACCACGGCGTGCCCGGAGTCGCCGGTTCCGCGCCGACCGTGCTGGCCGCCGCGGTCGCCTCGGCCACCCGCACGATCCGGGTCGGCACCGGCGGGGTGATGCTGCCCAACCACCAACCGCTCGTCGTCGCCGAGCAGTTCGGCGTCCTGGAGTCCCTGTTCCCCGGCCGGATCGACATGGGGCTCGGCCGTTCCGTCGGTTTCACCGACGGGGTGCGCAGGGCCCTCGGCCGGGACCGGGAGGTGGCCGAGGACTTCGCGGCACAGCTCGGCGAGCTGCTGGGCTGGTTCGAGGGCGGCTCGCCGACCGGGGTGCGGGCGCGTCCGGCCGAGGGGCTGCGGGTGCCGCCGTTCGTGCTGGCCATGGGCGAGGGTGCGCGGACAGCGGCCCGCGCCGGGCTGCCGATGGTGATCGGCGATCTGCGCGGCCGGGAGAAGATGCTGCGCGGCATCGACCAGTACCGCTCCCTGTTCCGCCCCTCCCCGTGGGCGTCGGAGCCGTACGTCGTGATCTCCGGGACGGTAGCGGTCGCGGGCACCGAGGACGCGGCGCGGCGGCTGCTGGTCCCGGAGGCCTGGTCGATGGCGTATTCCCGTACCCACGGCACCTTCCCGCCGCTCGCCCCGGCCGAGGAGATCGAGGGCCGCCCGATGACCGCGAAGGAGCGGGGCTTCTACGAGACCTCTCTCGCCGGGCACATCGCCGGGACCGAGGACCAGGTCGCGCACGAGCTGGAGACCGTGCTGAAGGAGACCGGCGCCGACGAGGTCCTGGTCACGACCAGCACCTACGACCGCACCGCCCTGCTGGACTCCCACCGGTGGCTCGCCGCGCTCTTCGCGCCCTGCCGCTGACGGGCCCGAGATGCGGACCCGGCCGGGGCCGGTGACCCTGGGGAGTGGAAGCCGCGAGCGACGAGGAGGGCTGCCATGTCCTTCATGGACAAGATCAAGGGCATGCTCAAGGGCCACGAGGACATGGCCGACAAGGGCATCGACAAGGGCGGCGACTACATCGACCAGCGCACCGGCAACAAGTACCAGTCGCAGGTCGACGCCGGGCAGGACAAGCTGAGGGACGAGTTCGGCACCCGGCCGAACCGGGACAACCCGCCGCAGTCGTAGAGCCCGGGGGCGGATAGAGTCTCCCCCCATGCACAGCCCCCACGAGCCGTACGACCCTTACGTCCGTGTCCGTGGCGCCCGTGAGCACAACCTCAAGGGCGTCGACGTGGACATCCCGCGGGACGTACTGGCCGTGTTCACCGGCGTGTCCGGCTCGGGGAAGTCGTCCCTGGCGTTCGGCACGATCTACGCCGAGGCGCAGCGGCGGTACTTCGAGTCGGTCGCGCCGTATGCGCGCAGGCTGATCCACCAGGTCGGGGCGCCCAGGGTCGGCGAGATCACCGGGCTGCCGCCCGCGGTCTCGCTGCAGCAGCGCCGCGCCGCCCCCACCTCGCGTTCCTCGGTGGGCACGGTCACCAATCTCTCCAACTCCCTGCGCATGCTGTTCTCCCGGGCCGGGGAGTATCCGCCGGGCGCGGAGCGGCTCGAGTCGGACGCGTTCTCGCCGAACACGGCGGCCGGTGCCTGCCCGGAGTGCCATGGCCTGGGCCAGGTGCACGGCACCACCGAGGAGTTGCTGGTCCCGGACCCCTCGCTGTCCATCCGCGAGGGCGCCATCGCCGCCTGGCCCGGTGCCTGGCAGGGCAAGAACCTGCGCGACATCCTCGACGCGCTCGGCCACGACGTGGACCGGCCCTGGCGCGAACTGCCGGCCGCGCATCGGGAGTGGATCCTGTTCACGGACGAGCAGCCCGTCGTCACCGTGCACCCCGTCCGGGACGCCAACCGCATCCAACGGCCCTACCAGGGTACGTACATGAGCGCCCGCCGGTATGTGCTGAAGACGTTCTCGGACACCAAGTCGGCGTCGCTGCGGGCGAAGGCGGAACGCTTCCTGACCAGCTCGCCCTGTCCGGCGTGCGGGGGCAGCCGGCTGCGGCCGGAGGCGCTGGCGGTGACCTTCGGCGGCCGCACCATCGCCGAGCTGGCCGCGCTGCCGCTGACCGACCTGGCCGCCCTGCTCGAGGGCCGCACCGAGACCGCGCGGGTCCTCACCGAGGACCTGAAGTCGCGGATCGCGCCGGTGGTCGAACTGGGCCTCGGCTACCTCAGCCTCGACCGCTCCACCCCCACCCTGTCGGCGGGCGAGCTGCAACGGCTGCGGCTCGCCACGCAGTTGCGCTCCGGGCTGTTCGGCGTCGTCTACGTCCTGGACGAGCCGTCCGCCGGACTGCACCCGGCGGACACCGAGGCGCTGCTGACCGTGCTGGACCGGCTGAAGGCCGCGGGCAACTCGGTGTTCGTGGTGGAGCATCACCTGGAGGTGGTGCGCGGTGCCGACTGGCTGGTGGACGTGGGCCCCGGCGCGGGCGAGCACGGCGGACGCGTGCTGTACAGCGGGCCGCCGGACGAGCTGGCGTCGGTGGAGGAGTCCGCGACGGCCGCGTTCCTCTTCGACGAGTCACCCGGCCCGGCACGTGAAGTACGCGGGCCGCGCGGCTGGTTGACGGTGGGTCCGGTGACCCGGCACAACCTGCGGGCGGTGACGGCCGGGTTCCCGCTCGGCGCGTTCACCGCCGTGACCGGGGTCTCCGGCTCCGGAAAGTCCACGCTCATCGGCGAGTTGACGCAGGAGCTGGAGGGCGTGGACCGGCTGGTCCGGGTCGACCAGAAGCCGATCGGGCGCACCCCGCGCTCCAATCTGGCCACGTACACCGGTCTGTTCGACGTCGTACGCAAGCTGTTCGCGGACACCGAGGAGGCGCGGGCGCGCGGGTACGGCGTCGGGCGCTTCTCCTTCAATGTGGCCGGCGGCCGCTGCGAGACCTGCCAGGGCGAGGGGTTCGTCAGCGTCGAGCTGCTGTTCCTGCCGAGCACCTACGCGCCCTGCCCGGACTGCGGCGGCGCCCGCTACCACCCCGGGACGCTGGAAGTGACCTACCGGGGGCGGAACATCGCCGAGGTGCTCGATCTGACGGTGGAGGGGGCGGCGGAGTTCTTCGCGGACGTCCCGGCCGCCGCCCGTAGCCTCGGCACGCTGCTCGACGTGGGCCTCGGCTATCTGCGGCTCGGTCAGCCGGCGACCGAGCTGTCCGGCGGGGAGGCGCAGCGGATCAAGCTGGCGAGCGAGCTGCAGCGCGGGCGGCGCGGCCACACCCTCTACCTGCTGGACGAGCCCACCACCGGGCTGCACCCGGCCGACGTGGAGGTCCTGATGGACCGGCTGCACGGGCTGGTCGACGCCGGGCACACGGTCGTGGTGGTGGAGCACGACATGACCGTGGTCGCGGGCGCCGACTGGGTGATCGATCTCGGCCCCGGCGGGGGTGACCGGGGCGGCCGGATCGTGGCGTCGGGTCCGCCGGAGCGGGTGGCCGCGGCGGCGGGCAGCGCCACGGCACCGTATCTGGCGCGGGTCATGCCCTGAGCCGACGGCTGTTCGGTCCCGACGGCGGTTCGACACCTGTGCCTCGCGGCGTCTGCGGAGAACAGGCGCCGCACTGGCCTAGACCAGCGCGGCGTGGGTCCAGTCCGGTTCGCCGACGCGGCCGGGCTGGGCGGCCCGCGCCAGGGATTTGCGGGTGGGGTGACGGCCGGCCGGGATGAGCGGGAGTATCTCCACCTCGGCGACCAGGCCCCGGGCGCGGGCCACCCGCCACAGCGACGCGAGCAGGGTGTCCTCGCCGACGAACGCCGCTGCCGTGCTCGGCCCGCCGCCGTCCTGCCGGTAGCGCAGGCCGACCGGCTGCACGGGCACGCCGGCGTCGAGCGCGGCCTGGAAGACGGCGCGGCGGAAGCGGCCGTGGGCCCGCCCGCACCAGGTGCTGCCCTCGGGGAACGCGGCGACGGCCGCGCCCGCGCGCAGCGCCTCGGCGATCCGGGCGACCGTCTCGGGCAGGGCGCGGATCCGGTCCCGTTCGATGAACAGGGCCCCGCCGCGGGCGGCCAGCGGGCCCGCGACCGGCCACTGCCGGATCTCGGTCTTGGCGAGCATCCGGGCGGGGCGTACGGCGGTCAGCAGCGGGATGTCCAGCCATGAGACATGGTTGGCGACCAGCAGCAGCCCGCCGGCCGGTGCGGCGGGGCCGGTGAAGCGGACCCGGACCCCCATGGCCCGCACGATCGCCCGGCACCACCGCCTGACCCACTCGGCGGGGATCCTCCCGCCGAGTGGGGACAGCACGATCCCGGCCAGCACCAGGACCGCGACCGCGGTCAGCCGCAGCACGGCCCGGGGTACGGCCGTGGCGGCCCGGGCCGTCTCCACGCAGGCGCCCGGGGTACAGGGCGCGCTGGGCAGCCAGACGCTCATCAGGCCGGCACGAGGGAGAGGAAGTGCCGCAGATAGCGCGGGTTGACCCGGCGCATCGACAGCAGCACGTACAGGTCGGCGACCCCGAAGTCGGGGTCGTGCGCGGGCTCGCCGCACACCTGGGCGCCGAGGCGCAGATAGCCGCGCAGCAGGGCGGGCAGCTCGCTGTGTCCGGCCGGGGCCTCGGCGTTCGGGATCCAGGGGAGCAGCGGCCGTACCCGGAACTCCTCGGGTGCCAGGTGCTTGGCGCGCACCCGCTCCCAGGTCGCCGTCGCGAGGGCGCCGCCGTCGGCGAGCGGCACCGAGCAGCAGCCCGCCAGCCACTCGTGCCCGCGGTCGATCATGTACCGGGCTATCCCGGCCCAGATCAGACTGATGACGGCGCCGTCGCGGTGGTCGGGGTGCACGCAGGAGCGGCCGACCTCGACCAGACCGGGCCGGATCGGGTCCAGTGCGGCGAGATCGAACTCGCCCTCGGAGTAGAGCCGGCCGGCGACCGCGGCGCGCTCGGGCGGCAGCAGCCGGTAGGTGCCGACGACCTGCCCGGTGAGGGTGTCGCGCACGAGCAGGTGGTCGCAGTAGGCGTCGAAGGAGTCGACGTCCAGTCCCGGCTGCGGCGTGGCCAGCAGGGCCCCCATCTCACCGGCGAAGACGTCGTGCCGCAGCCGCTGCGCGGCCCGCACGTCGTCCTCGTCTCGGGCGAGGGTGACGGTGTAGCGGGTCGGTGCCGCGGGCTGTGGGGGGCGGTCGAGCGTGGAAACGCCGGTCATGGCTCTCTCCTGGTCACGGGCCGGTTCGGCGAGGGCGGCGAGCGGGTGCGTACGGCCCGCCGCTCCTGTTCTTCCGATGCCGGTTGGCGTGCGCGTGACCTGTGTCAGGAGAGGGGATGTGGGAATGTTGAACGCCGGGGTACGACGATCACGGGAAACCAGACGGGGCCGGTGAGCACCACCCCCGGCCCCGCCCGTTCGCCTGCGCGACGAACGTTTCCCTGTCGGTGGGGCCTACCGCTTCCCCGCCTTACGGGTGGCTCGCAGCCACTCCTTGTTCATGCTCGTGATGGACACGAGCGGGATGCCCTTGGGGCAGGCGGTCGCGCACTCCCCCGTCAGCGTGCAGCCGCCGAAGCCCTCTGCGTCCATCTGCGCCACCATGTCCAGCACCCGCGTCTCCCGCTCGGGCGCGCCCTGGGGCAGCACGTTCAGGTGGTTGACCTTGGCGGAGGTGAACAGCATCGCCGCGCCGTTGGGACACGCGGCCACACACGCCCCGCAGCCGATGCACTCGGCGTGCTCGAACGCGAAGTCGGCGTCGGCCTTGGGCACCGGCGTGGCGTGCGCCTCCGGCGCGGCCCCGGTCGGTGCGGTGACGTAGCCGCCGGCCTGGATGATCCGGTCGAACGCGGACCGGTCGACCACCAGGTCCTTGATCACCGGGAAGGCCGCCGCCCGCCACGGCTCGATGTCGATCGTGTCGCCGTCCTTGAAGGACCGCATGTGCAGCTGGCAGGTGGTGGTGCGCTCCGGCCCGTGCGCGTCGCCGTTGATCACGAGCGAGCACGCGCCGCAGATGCCCTCGCGGCAGTCGTGGTCGAAGGCGACCGGTTCCTGGCCGGACAGGATGAGCTGCTCGTTGAGGACGTCCAGCATCTCCAGGAAGGACATGTCGGACGAGATGCCGTCCACCTCGTACGTGGACATCGCTCCTTCGGCGTCGGCGTTCTGCTGGCGCCAGACGCGCAGGGTGAGCTTCATGCGTAGCTCCGCTGGGTGGGGTGGACGTACTCGAAGACCAGGTCTTCCTTGTGCAGGACGGGTGCGTCACCGGTGCCGGTGAACTCCCAGGCCGCCGCGTAGCCGAACTCGTCGTCCCTGCGGGCGGCTTCGCCGTCCGGGGTCTGGGACTCCTCGCGGAAGTGGCCGCCGCACGACTCGCCGCGGTGCAGCGCGTCGAGGCACATCAGCTCCGCCAGCTCCAGGTAGTCGACGATGCGGTTGGCCTTCTCCAGTGACTGGTTGAACTCCTCGCCGGTGCCGGGGACCTTGATGCGCCGCCAGAACTCCTCGCGGATCTGCGGGATGCGCTCCAATGCCTTGCGCAGTCCGGCGTCGGTGCGAGCCATGCCGCAGAACTCCCACATCAGTTCCCCGACTTCGCGGTGGAAGGAGTCCGGGGTGCGGTCGCCGTCCACGGCGAGGAGCCTCGTCAACCGGTCCTCGGTCTCGGCCAACACCCCCTGGACCGCGGGGTGTTCGGCGGTGACCGGGTCCTGGTGGGGGTTGCGGGCCAGGTAGTCGTTGATGGTGGCCGGCAGCACGAAGTAGCCGTCGGCGAGGCCCTGCATCAGCGCGGAGGCGCCGAGCCGGTTGGCGCCGTGGTCGGAGAAGTTGGCCTCGCCGATCGCGAACAGGCCCGGGACGGTGGTCTGCAGGTCGTAGTCGACCCACAGGCCCCCCATCGTGTAGTGCACCGCCGGGTAGATCCGCATCGGCACCTCGTACGGATCCTCGTCGGTGATCCGCTGGTACATGTCGAAGAGGTTGCCGTACTTGGCCTCGACCGCCTTGCGCCCCATGCGCTGGATCGCGTCGGCGAAGTCCAGGTAGACGCCCTGCCCGCCGGGGCCCACTCCCCTGCCCTCGTCGCAGACGTTCTTAGCGGCGCGGGAGGCGATGTCCCGCGGGACCAGGTTGCCGAAGGACGGGTAGATGCGCTCCAGGTAGTAGTCGCGCTCGTCCTCGGGGATCTGGTTCGGCGGGCGGGTGTCGCCCTTGGCCTTGGGCACCCAGATCCGGCCGTCGTTGCGCAGCGACTCGCTCATCAGGGTCAGCTTGGACTGGTGGTCGCCGGTGCGCGGGATGCAGGTGGGGTGGATCTGCGTGAAGCAGGGGTTGGCGAAGTACGCGCCACGCCGGTGCGCCCGCCAGATCGCGGTCGCGTTGGAGTTCATGGCGTTGGTCGACAGGTAGAAGACGTTTCCGTAACCGCCGCTGGCCAGTACGACGGCGTCGGCGAAGTACGTGTCGATCCTGCCGGTGATCAGATCCCGGGCCACGATGCCGCGGGCCCGCCCGTCCACCACGATCAGGTCCAGCATCTCGGTGCGCGGATGCATCTCCACGTTCCCGGCGGCGATCTGCCTGCTGAGGGCCTGGTACGCGCCCAGCAGCAGCTGCTGGCCCGTCTGGCCACGGGCGTAGAAGGTCCGCGACACCTGTACGCCGCCGAAGGAGCGGGTGTCGAGCAGACCGCCGTACTCGCGGGCGAAGGGCACGCCCTGGGCCACGCACTGGTCGATGATCTCGACCGAGATCTGCGCGAGGCGGTGGACGTTGGACTCGCGAGCGCGGAAGTCGCCGCCCTTGACCGTGTCGTAGAACAGCCGGTGGATCGAGTCGCCGTCGTTGCGGTAGTTCTTCGCCGCGTTGATGCCGCCTTGCGCGGCGATGGAGTGGGCGCGGCGCGGGGAGTCCTGGTAGCAGAACTGGACGACGTGGTAGCCCTGTTCGGCCAGGGTGGCGCCGGCCGAGCCGCCGGCCAGGCCGGTGCCGACCACGATGACCGTGTGCTTGCGCCGGTTGGCGGGGTTGACCAGCTTGGCCTCGAAGCGGCGCTTGTCCCAGCGCTCGTGGATCGGTCCGGACGGGGCCTTGGAGTCGGTGACCGGCGCACCGGTCGTGTAGTTCGCGTAGTCGGTCATGTCAGCTCACCACTCCGGTCATGACGCCCACGGGTACGGCGATGAAGCCGGCCGTGAGCAGCAGCGCGAGGACGTTGGCGATGGTCTTCAGGGCGCGGTCGCGGGTGCGGCTGCCGACGCCGAGGGTCTGGGCGGCGCTCCAGAAGCCGTGCCGGATGTGCAGGCCGAGCGCGAGCATCGCGACGATGTAGATGACGTCGCCGTACCAGGTGGAGAAGGTGTCGACCACGTTCTGGTACGGGTGGCCGGCCTGGAAGCCGCCGGAGTGCACGGTGCCGGTGGTCAGGTCCAGGATGTGCCAGACGATGAACAGGCCGAGGATGATCCCGCCCCAGCGCATGGTGCGGGTCGCGTAGCTCGCCCGGGGCCTCGGGTGCACGTACTTGCTGGGCCGCGCCTTGATGTCACGGCGGCTGAGCTGGTACGCGGACGTGGCGTGGGCGACCACGGCGACGACCAGGACGATCCGGATGAGCCAGAGCGTCCACTCGTAGTGCATGAAGGGCTCGCCGACGGTGCGCAGCCAGTGGGCGTAGTGGTTGAACTCGCCCGCCCCGAAGTAGATCTTCAGGTTGCCGATCATGTGCGCCACCAGGTAAAGCAGCATGATCAGGCCGCTGACGGCCATCACCGTCTTCTTGCCGACGGAGGAGTCCCACATCGTGCGCGCCATGGACGGCCGTCGGTCCGTCCGCGTTGCCAGAGCCATGACCAGCACGCTAGGGGCGAAGGACCCGATCAGTCCAAGACATGGTCCGCCTCGTTTCCATAGTTGGAAGCTATCCTTCCAGCATGCAGTTCCAGCAGCTCCAGTACTTCGTCGCCGTGGCCGAGACCCGGCACTTCACCCGCGCCGCCGAGCTGGTGCATGTCGCCCAGCCGTCGCTGTCGCAGCAGATCAAGGCGCTGGAGCGGGAGCTGGGCGCGGATCTGTTCCTGCGCGCCCGGGGCAACATCACGCTCACCGACGCCGGTGAGGCGCTGCTGCCGCTGGCCCGGCGGATCCTGGCGGACGCGGACACGGCCCGGTACGAGGTGCAGGAACTGGTGCAGTTGCGCCGGGGCCGGGTGCGGCTGGGGGCTACCCCGAGTCTGTGCACGGGCCTGCTGCCTGATGTGCTGCGCGCCTTCCACGACCGCTACCCCGGCATCCAGCTCCTGATCGAGGAGGGCGGCTCGCACGACCTGGTGCGGGAGCTGGCGCGCGGCGCCCTTGATCTCGCGCTGGTCGTCCTGCCGCTGCCGACGCCGTCGCCGGCGCTCAGCACGGTCGAGCTGCTGCGGGAGGACCTGGTCGTCGTGTCGTCGCCCGAGGTACCGGCCCCGGGCCGGGGTGGTCGGGTGGTGGACATCGGCGATCTGGAGGGTGAGCGGCTGGTGATGTTCCGGCACGGGTACGACCTGCGGGAGCTCACCGTCGCCGCGTGTCGCTCCGCTGGGTTCGAGCCGGAGTTCGGTGTCGAGGGGGGTGAGATGGATGCGGTGCTGGGGTTTGTGCGGGCGGGGCTCGGGGTTGCTGTGGTGCCGCGGATGGTTGCCACGCGGGCGGGGCAGGGGCTGAGGGTCACTCCGTTGGCGCGGCCGGGGTTGCAGCGGGTCATCGCATTGGCTCACCGCAGCGATGTGGCTCCGCCTCGGGCGGCGAGGGAGTTGCAGCGGATGCTTCTTGAGCGGTGACGGCGTTTGTTGCCGGATGCGTCTGCCTTTGGATCGCCGTTTCGGGCTTTCCGTTCGTCGTGGTTGCTCGCGCAGTTCCCCGCGCCCCTCAGGGAACTGCGCTGCCCCTCGTTGAAAGGCTCAGCCCGTTGCATCCACCAAGGCCAGGTCGTGCAGGCGATCTGGTGGGCCCGGGCGAGCGTAGTACCAGCCCTGGGCCGTGTCGCAGCCCAGTATGCGCAGCTGTTCGGCCTGGGCGCCGGTTTCCACGCCCTCGACGGTGACCGCGAGGTCGAGACTGTGGGCGAGGGTGACGATCCCCTCGACGATCTTGAGGTCGACGGGGTCGGCGGGGAACTGCTGCATGCCCCGCGTGAAGGAGCGGTCCAGTTTGAGGATGCGCACCGGGAGGCGGCGCAGGTTGGCGAGGTTGGAGTAGCCGGTGCCGAAGTCGTCCAGGGCGATGTCGACGCCCATCTCGGCCAGCCGGTGCAGGGGTTTGAGCAGGTCGTCGTCGGCGCCGATGAGCGCTGACTCGGTGACCTCCAGGCACAGGGCCTCCGGCGCGACACCCGCGCGCTCCAGGATCTCGACCGTGTCCTGGACGAGTCCCGGATGGCTGAGCTGGCACGGTGAGAGGTTGACGTTGATGCGCAGCGGCCCGGCGGTGGTCTCCTCGCCGTGGCGTTCTCGCCAGGCGCGGGCCTGGCGGATGGACTCCTCCAGCACCCAGCGGCCGAGCGGGACGATCAGGCCGGTGTGCTCGGCGAGCGGGATGAAGCGGTCGGGGCCGAGCACGCCGTGCTGGGGGTGCAGCCAGCGGACGAGGGCCTCGGCACCGCGGACGCTGCCGTCGCCGAGGTGGACCAGCGGCTGGTACTCGATGAAGAACTCGCCGCGTTCCAGGGCCGTGGGGAGGGCCGTCGTCAGGCCGTGGCGGGTGATGGCGCGGGCGTCGGCCTCGGGGTCGGCGAGTTCGGAGCGGTTGCCGCCCGCCGATTTGGCCCGGTACATGGTGATGTCGGCGCTGCGGAGGACCTCCGCCGCCGTGCGCTCGCCCGCGGGGCCCTCGACGATGCCGAGGCTGCCGCGCACCAGCAGGTCGCGGCCGTCGATGCTGACCGGCGTCACGAGGGCGTTCATGATGCGCTCGGCGAGTTCGTCCACCTCGCGCTCGGTGCCCGGACCCGTGGTCAGGGCCACGAACTCGTCGCCGCCGAGCCGGGCGACCATCTCACCGGGAGCGGTCGCACAGGACTGCAGCCGGTCGGCGACCTCCACCAGCAGCCGGTCGCCGGCCGCGTGCCCGAGGCTGTCGTTGATGGTCTTGAAGCCGTCCAGGTCGAGGTAGCACAGCCCGAAGCGCTGGCCCTCGCCCGCGTTCAGGGCCTTCTCCAGGCGCTCGAAGAACAGGCTGCGGTTGGGCAGGCCGGTGAGCGCGTCGTGGGTGGCCTCGTAGCGCAGCCGCAGGTTGAGCAGGCGGCGCTCGGTGGTGTCCTCCATGAGGGCGAGCTGGTACTGCGGGTTGCCGTCGGCGTCGCGCAGCAGGGAGACCGTCAGGTTGGTCCACAGCACCGTCCCGTCGGGGCGGTTGAAGGCCTTTTCGAGGTGGTAGTGCTCGCGCTCGCCACGGACGAGTTCGTCGTACAGCTTCCAGGTCTGCGGCGCGTCCTCGGGGTGCACCCAGTCCTGGACGCGACGGCCGCGCAGGGCATGGTCGGACTGCCCGAACATGCGCAGCAGCGCCTCGTTGACCTGCAGGACGTTGCCGTCGAGGTCGGCGATGCCGATCCCTATGGCGGCGCCCTCGAAGACCGCGCGGAAGCGGGCCTCGCTGGCGTGCAGCGCCTGCGCGACCACGCCCTGGGCGCGCAGCGCGGCCTGGGCGATGGACTCCTGCTCGGCGAGGGTGCGTTCGCGCAGCGCCTCGGCATATCCGGCGGCCATCGCGTGCTGCAACCGCGAGGAGCGCAGACGTGCGTCGTCCTGGGGGCCGTCCTCGGCGCAGTACAGCGCCAGGTAGGCGTCCACGCAGTCCAGGGTCCGGGTGAGCGCCTCGGGATCGGTGCAGTGCGCGCCGACCAGGGCGGCGCCGACCGCCTTCGCGCCGTCCGCGTCGAAGCCGTGCGCCCGCAGCAACCCGCTCAACCGGCGGGCGAGCGGAAGGAGGCGTTCCTCGAACTCGGCGCGGGTCAGCGACGTGGAGGTCACCGGGTAGACCGCCCGGCTCCAGATCGTCGTGAACCGGCGCAGTCTGTCCTCCGGCCCGTCCGGCTCGGCGCTCACGCCGTACGCCCCACTCCGGCGAATCCGGAGAAGGCGAACGGATCCTCGTCCTCCGGCGCCGACTCCGGCCGCCAGTGCGGCATCGGCACCAGTCCCGGTTCCACCATGTCGTACCCCTCGAAGAACCGCGCGATCTCGTCGCGCGAGCGCATGATGAGCGGATTGCGAATGTCCTTGTATACGTCCACCGCGCCCTCGGCCCGCTCGGCGGGCAGCGGGATTCCCTCGTACGAGGCATGGGTGAGGATCAGCAGGCTGCCGGGCGCGAGCGCGTCGCGCAGCTCGGCCACCGCTCCGTAGGGGTCGTCCGCGTCTTCCACGAAGTGCAGTATGGCAACGAGAAGGAGCGCGACAGGACGGTTCAGGTCGATCAGCCGCTCCACCTGGGGGCTGGAGAGGATCTCCTGCGGCTTGCGCAGGTCCGCGGCGACCACGTCGGCGCCCTCGTTGCCCGTCAGTACCGCCTGGCTGTGCGCGACGGCGACCGGGTCGTGGTCGACGTAGACCACGTGGGCGCCCGGTACGGCCGCCTGGGCCACCTCGTGGACGTTGCCGAACGTCGGGATGCCCGAGCCGATGTCGAGGAACTGGGTGATGCCCTCCCCGGCCGCGAACCGCACGGCACGGCGCATGAACGCCCGGTTGGCCTGCATGATCTTCGGCAGGCCCGGCATGAACTCCATCGCCTTGCGGGCCGCTTCCCGGTCCACCTCGAAGTTGTGCGAGCCGCCCAGGTAGTAGTCGTAGATCCGCGAGACGCTCGGCACCGTGATGTCGATGCTCCGTGGGGCCCAGGCGGGGCGCTCCATGTATCTCTCCAAGGGTAGGGGACAGGGACAGGCGATCCGGTGTTCGAGCTGAGGCTACTGATCGCCCGCCAAAGGAGCGACCCAAACCGGAAATTGACCGTCCGTTCCCCGCCACTGCCTGCGGCAAGTGCCCGTATGACACCGCTGTGTGACGGATTCCGCCGCACAAAACGGTCCGCCCCCTCCGTGCGGTGCGGAGGGGGCGGACCTTCGGTGGCGCTCCGGGCCGGGCGGGGCGATCGACCCTGGGGAGGTGATCTAGTTGCCCGGCGCGCCGACCGGCTTTCCGTCGGGCGAGACGGCGTACCAGGTGCCGCCCACGCCCTGACCGTTGGTGTCGCCGGGGGCCTTGTCCCCGGAGAAGGTGTAGATCGGCCAGCAGTTGACCGTCATCTGCTGCACACCGTCGGGACGGGTGAAGCCCATCAGGCCCTTCTTCTTGACGCCCTGGGTGTCCCCGGGCTTGACGATGCCGACGGCCGGCCACTTCTGCAGGCAGGCCCCGGTGCAGTTGGAGACGGACTTCGGCCAGGCCTTGTCCTTGAGGAAGCGGTAGACCGTCATGCCGTTCTTGTCGACGATGATGTCGCCCAGCTTGGGGTCCTTGCGGACGGACAGACCGGGCAGGGCGGCCAGGGAGGCCTTCTTGCCGTTCGGGGCCAGCGCGAACCACTTGCCGCCCACGCCCTGGCCGTTGACGTCTCCGGCGTTGGCGTCCTTGGCGTAGCGGTAGGCGGGCCAGCCGCCGATGGTGAGCTGCTTGGTGCCGTCGGCGCGGGTGACCTCGCCGAGCAGCGACTTGTCGATGCCGGCGCCGGCCGTGGCGTCACCGGCGGGCACGGGCGGCCAGGTGGTGGCGCAGGTCCCGTCGCAGTTCGACTTGGGCGGGTTGGCGGTGTCGTTGTCGAACCGGTACAGGGTCAGGCCGGAGCCGTCGGTCACCACCTTGCCCAGGTTGGCGTTGGCGGCGACGGTCAGCTTGCCCGCGGGGGCGGCCGCGGTCGGGGAGCTGGAGCTCTGGTTGCCGTCGGCGCCGTAACCGTTCCCGGATCCGGTGCCGGCACCGGTGGTCGGGCTGCCCGCGGGCGCGGTGGCGCCGACGTTCTGGGCCGCCGACGCCGGGGCGGTGCCGTTGTCCTGACCGCACGCCGTCGTCAGCGCCAGCACCGCAGCGGCTGTGGCCACCAGTGAGGCGGTCCGCCAGGAGGTCTTCATGTCCAACTCCCCATATTCGCCTGGATGTTGCAGCGCCATGCCGCGCCGCCGCACGGCCATGGGTACGCACCGAAGGGGGCGGAGCGTTCAACGGGAGCGGAAGTTTCTTCGGAAGCTGCTTCGGAAATGCTTCGGGAGTTCCTTGCCGAACCCTGTGACCTGTGGCGGCGTACGGGGCTCGTACGGGCGTGTGTATCGCACCATTGGTGCTCTTCTCCGCGTCAAACCACGGATCGCACTATGTCCCTCCTTCGGAGCAATCCGGGCGCACTACGGCGTACGACCGGTTTCCGCACCCCATGATCTTCGAGTGCATGGACCCGAAGTGACCCGATGCGCGCCCGTCGCGCGGGTGTTGGCCCTGGTGACACTGACCTGGACCCTGGTGGGCTGCCCGGCCGGAGTCGCGTCGGCCGACGCCTGTGCGTACGCCTCCACGGGGCCGGACGGCACGGTGGCGACGGCCTACGCCGGCGACCACCACTGGCCGCCCCTGCCGGCCTGTGCGAGCCCCACACCGACACCCACCCCGACCCCCAGTCCGACACCGCCCCCGCCGCCGGAACCGGCACCGCCGAGGCCGACGCCGACGCCGCGCCCGGCACCGAAGCCGACGCCGGAACCGAAGCCGCCGGCCCGGCCCCAACCGGATCCTCCGGCGCCGCGGCCGACCCCGACTCCGACCCCTGCACCGACGCCGCCACCGAAGCCGAAGGCCACCACACGGCCCTTGGTGACGAAGGTGAGCTATCCGGCGTACCACCCGCACCCCACCGCACACACCACGCCCGGCCACACCACGCCGGTCATCTACGTCCTGCTCATCACCGTGCCGGCGATCGTCGCCGTCGCGGCCCTGCGCCCGCGCTGACGGGCCGGGCCCCGCTCACCTTCTGGAGGTATCCGTTGCCGGATTGGCTTGTTCTCGTCCTCGCGATGCTGGCGGCCTGTGCCGTGGTGGTGGTCGTCACCCTGGTACGGCACAAGCGTGCCCCCGAGGACGAGGATCCCAGCGAGACCCCGGACGTCATCGAGTACATGACGATGTGGATCGGTGTCGTGTACGCCATCGTCCTGGGCCTTGCCATCGCGGGCGTGTGGGAGGCACGCAGCTCCGCGCAGGACTACGTGCAGTCCGAGGCCCAGGCGCTGCACGAGATCTCGGAGCGGGTCCGGGTCTATCCGCCCGACGTCCGGGACAAGATCCGCACCGATGTCAACACCTATGTCAGCTATGTCGTGCACCATGAGTGGCGGACGATGTCCCACGACGGGCGCGTCACCCACCGCGGTGCGCGGCTGCTGCAGACAGTGCGCCAGGACGTCACCGACTACCGGCCGAAGAACGACTTCGAGGCGCAGGCCTACCAGCCGTTGCTGGACCAGATGACCGCCGCCGACCAGGCGCGCAACGCCCGCGCCGACTCCACCGGGGCCACCATGCCACCGGTGGTGTGGTGGGGCCTGCTCACCGGGGCGCTGGTCACCATCGGCATGGTGTTCGCGCTGCAGATCCGGCGGACCACACGCGAGGTGGTCCTGGCGGGGCTGTTCTCCGCGACCATCGCGTTCATGCTGTTCCTCATCTGGGACTTCGACGCCCCCTACAGCCGGGGCATCGCGGTGACCGCGGAACCGTTCACGAACCTGTTCCCGGGCGTCACCGGATAGCCCGCTGACACCCGTCACCGGCAGGCCGTCGCCCCGGCTCCCCCACGGGGCCGGGGCGACGGTGTCAGCGCCTCAACTGCGCTTCTCGTTCCGGCGGCGCAGCCAGAACGCGCCGCCTCCGACGACCCCCAGGGTCACGAGTCCGGCGCCGATGGCCATGTCGACCGGTGTGGCACCGCTGGACCTGCTGCCACCGACACCGCCCTGGACGCCGCCGAGCACCGTGAACGCGGCCGGGCGGATCAGGGTCCTGTCCCCGCAGCGGATCCTGATGTCGTACCGGCCGGGAGGGGCGTCGCGGTCGACGTCGATGGTGCCGCTCGCGGTGTCGTCGCGGAAGTCGTCGAACTGGGTGGTGGGGAAGGCGCGGGAGGACATGGTGCCGCCACGGCAGGCGTCCGCGGCGACGGTGAGCCGGCCGCCGGCCGGGAGCACGCCGGGCGTGGCGACGATGTTCCGGGGGCCGCCGTCGCCACGGCCGCCGAAGTCGTCCTCGCTGTCACCGAAGTCGTCACTGCGGTCGCCGGAGTCGCCACCCCGGCGGACGTCGTCGCCGCGGTCGCCGGAGTCGTCGCTCCGGGCGCCGCTGCCGCTGTCGTCGCTCCGGCCGGAGTCGTCTCCTCGGCCCGGGTCGCGTTCGGGATCCCCGTTGTCCTTGAAGTGACCGTGGATGGTGAAGTTGCCGCCGTTGCCCGTGCCGTCCGCGACGGCGACGGGGACGGCGAACCCGAGCATGGCGACCGCGGTGCACGCGGCCGCCAGGGCACGTTGGTTTCGCATGTGCTCCTCCGCGGGAGGCCCCCGGGACCCGTCCCCGGGCGATCGGCGAGAAAACACCTCCCGGAGAGACCCTCGGGCGCGCGGAACACGCCCGCATGTCGAGAATGGTCCGTCCTGGTGAGCCAACACGCCGCGCAAAAAGCACATAATCGGATGTTGCTGCAGGTCACGGACCGTCAGAAATTTTCCACGGATGGCAACTCGGATGGCGCACCGCACGGGCCCTGGGCCACCCGTTCGCCACTCGACCCGATCGCCCCTCGTGTGCGCGGGACTTAGCGTTTTCCCATGCGCGAGGGCCGTGGCGAAGCCGCGTCGAGAGGGGATGGCGAATGTCTGCGTCCGAGCTTTTCGAGCTTGCCGAAGAGGAGGAACGGCGGAGGAAGCGCGCCCCGTGGGGCGTGACGGCGCTTGTTCTGCTGACCGGTCTGGCGCTCATCCGGAACGGTTCCGGGGAGTTCGACGTCGGTCCGCCGCAGCCCGCTTCGGCGGTGGCCCCGGACAGCCGCAGCGGCACGGGCGCCCTCTCCACGGCTCACGCATCGCTCGGGTTCTCCGCCGCCGACCGGGTCCGCATCCCCGCGATCCAGGTGAACGCGCCGGTCATGCCCGTCAGTCTGGACGCGGCCGGCTGGGTCGCCGCGCCGCCCCCGGAGGACCCCAACCTGGCGGGCTGGTTCACCGGCGCGGTCTCCCCCGGCGAGAAGGGCACCGCCGTCATCGTCGGGCACGTCGACAACGCCCGGGGCCCCGCCGTGTTCTACGGGCTCGGGTCCCTGAGGAAGGGAAACCGGATCGAGGTCCTGCGCAAGGACGGAAAGACCGCGGTGTTCGAGACCTATGGGGTCGAGGTCTTCTCCAAGAGCCGGTTTCCGGGCGACCGCGTGTACGGCTCGAGGGGCACACCGGAGCTGAGGGTCATCACCTGCGGCGGCGGATTTTCCAAGCAGAACGGTTACGACGGAAACGTCGTCGTCTTCGCCCGCCTGGTCGCGGTGAACTGAATGCACCGCGGCCGGGCGGCAGAAGAGCCTGGAAGCGGTTACACGCGCCGGTCCGGCACGGTCATGTGATACCCGGAGTCGAGGAGATGGGGCAGCCATTCACGGATGGCGTCGACGGTCTGCGACCGGTCGCCCCCGGCGTCGTGGGAGAGCACCACGACGCCGGGGGCGGCGCCGCTCTCCACCCGGTCGATGATGGTGTCGGTGCCGGGCTCCATCCAGTCGGTGGTGTCGACCGTCCAGGCCATCGGCTCCATGCCCATCTCGGCGCCCAGCTGGAAGGCGGCCCGGTTCCAGGCGCCGTAGGGCGCGCGGAACCACTGCGGGCGCTCGCCGTAGGTGTCCTCGATGACGTCGCTCGTGCGCTTCATCTCGGACCGGATCTGCCTGCGGTTGAGGGTCGTCAGCAGCGGATGCGTCCAGGTGTGGTTGCCCACCACATGGCCTTCGTCGGCCATCCGGGCCACCAGCTTCTTGTTGTCGACGACACACTCGCCGCACACGAAGAACATGGCCCGCACGTCGTACTTGGCGAGGGTGTCCAGGATGTGCGGGGTGTAGTCCGGGTTGGGGCCGTCGTCGAAGGTCAGCATCATGCTCCGGCCACGCCCGGAGATCTGGAGAATGGGCTCCTTGCGGACCTTCAGTGTGCGCGGCGCTGCACGCGGCGGTCCGTCACCGGTGAGCGGCTGGAGCCGGAAGGCGGAGGACTTGGGCGCCTGACGGGCCTGCGGTCCGGGAGCGGGGGCGGCAGTCCCGGCGCCGTCCCCGGCCCCGCCCGCGAGAAAGGTCCCGGCGGTACCCGCCGCTCCCAGCGCGGCGGCGCCGGCCAGGAGCATCCGGCGCCGTGTGAGCAACTGATCCTTCTGCATGACCCATCAGTCGCCCCACCGGACTCCGGCGCACCGCAGCGACACCGGTACGGCAGTGGGAATACACCCGGACGGACCAGCGCCGGGGCCGGTGCGGAACCGGTCACTCGGCTCTGATAGTCATTCAGTCCGCGCAAGGGGTCCGACAACCGATGTGGGGGCGAGCCGAGTTGGTGCACGGGGGAGAGAACGGGCTGCGGCACAGAGGGCCTGCGGTGGTACTGCTGGCGGCCGCCCAGGTGCTGGTCGTCTTCGACACCACCGTCTTCACGGTGGGGCTGCCGTGGATCGCGGTCCGGTCGCAGCTGTCCTTCCAGGGCCTGACCTGGCTGCTGAGCGTGTACAGCGTGTGTTTCGCCGCGCTGCCGGTGCTCGCGGGGGCGCTGGGTGAGGCGTTCGGGCAGCGACGCGTGCTGATGGGCGGCCTCGCCCTGTCGAGCCTGGCCGCCGTGGCACCGGCCGTGACGGTGGACTCCGAGGTGCTGCTCGCGGCACGGGCGGTGCAGGGTGTCGCGGCGGCGGTGATCACGGCCGGCGCGCTGGCGCTGATCGACTCCACGCATCCGGAGGCTCCGGGCCGGGACCGGGCGCTGAGCGTGCACTTCGCGGTCGTCGCCTGTGCCGGACCGGCCATGCTGCTGCCCACCACCATGCTGCTGGACGCCTCGGTACGGGGCGAGACGGTGTTCTGGGTGCAGGCCGTCGCGGGGGCGGTGCTGCTGGTGCTGACCCCGGTGGTGCTCACCGAGTCCGCTCCCCTGCCCGGGGCCGGTGCCCGGGTGGGCCGGGCGGCGCTGGGCGTGGTCCCGCTGGGTTTCCTGGCGTGGTTCGCGGACTGGCTCGGTGACCACAGCGTGTCCGCGACGACGGTGGTCGTCATCGCGGTGGGGGGCGCGCTGCTGCCGTCCGCCCTGGGCCTGCTCGGCCGGGCCGAGCGGGTCCCGGAACTGCTCGCCCGGCTGAACCGGGAGCGCGCCGCGTTCGGTGGGTACACGGTGGTGGCGCTGCTGGCGTCCGGCCTGGCCGGCGCCCTGTACGCCCTCACGCTCGCCCTGCAGGTGATCGGCGGGCTGGCCGTGATGCAGGTCGGCTGGGCCCTGCTGTCCGCCGTCGCCGGGGTGCTGCTGGGCTGTCTGGCCCTTCCCCGGGTGGCCGCGCGCGTCGGGCTCGGTGCCGCGGTGGCCGGGGCCTGCGGGGTGGCGGCCGTCGGCTTCGTCCTGCTGAGCCGGGAGGACGCCTTCCGCTTCGCCGATGTGCTGCTGCCGCTGCTGCTGGTCGCCTTCGGCTGCGCGGTGCTCGCCCTGCCCGCCGGTTTCGCCCGGTCCGGGAGCGGCGCGCTGCCCCAGGGTCTGAACTCGTCCCGGCAGTTGGGCGCCGGCCTGGGCGTGTCGCTGTTCGCCGGGATCGTCTCGGTCGCCATGCAGCGCATCCCGCGGTCCTCGCCCTACGGGACCTACTACAAGGACTACAAGGCCTTCATGACAGGCGCGGTCCGGGACTGCTTCGAGCTCGGCGTGGCGCTGTGTGTGACGGGTGCCGTGGTCGCGCTGCTGGTCCTGCCCCGGCACCGCTTCCCGGCGCCCGACCCGGACCCGGGCCTCAGCGGCGGCGCACCAGCGGGAACGGCAGGGTCTCCCGGATCGTCAGGCCGGTGAGGAACATCACGAGCCGGTCGACACCGAGGCCGAGTCCGCCGGTCGGGGGCATCGCGTACTCGAGGGCCTGAAGGAAGTCCTCGTCCAGTTCCATGGCCTCCGGGTCGCCGCCGGCGGCGAGCAGCGACTGCTCGGTCAGCCGCCGGCGCTGTTCCACCGGGTCGGTCAACTCGGAGTAGGCGGTGCCGAGTTCGGTGCCGAAGGCGACGAGGTCCCAGCGTTCGGCGAGGCGTGGGTCGGTGCGGTGCTGCCGGGTCAGCGGGGAGACTTCGGTCGGGAAGTCCTTGTAGAACGTGGGGAGTTGGGTGCGTTCCTCGACCAGTCGCTCGTACATCTCCAGGACGATGTCGCCGGGCCCGTCGTCGGCGGTGTACGGCACCCCGGCCCGGTCGCACAGCCGGTGCAGCCGCAGCAGCTCGGTGCCGGGGCCGATCTCCTCCCCCAGCGCCTCCGAGAGTGCGCCGTACACCGTTATGACCGGCCACTCCCCGGAGATGTCGTACTCCTGCCCGTCCTTGCGGGCCACCGCGGAGCCGAAGGCGGCCCGCGCCGCGCCCTGGATCAGCTCGCGGGTGAGGTCGAGCATGACGTCGTAGTCGGCGTACGCCTGGTAGGCCTCCAGCATCGTGAACTCGGGGTTGTGCTTGTAGGAGACGCCCTCGTTGCGGAAGGTGCGGCCCAGTTCGAAGACCTTCTCCAGGCCGCCCACACACAGCCGCTTCAGATACAGCTCGGGGGCGATGCGCAGATAGAGGTCCAGGTCGTACGCGTTGATGTGGGTGGTGAAGGGGCGGGCGTTGGCGCCGCCGTGGATCTGCTGCAGCATCGGGGTCTCGACCTCCACGAACCCTCGGTCCAGCAGGCCCTGGCGCAGGGCCTGTACGGCGGCGGAGCGGGCCCGGATCACGGCGCGGGCGGCGGGGCTGGTCGCGAGGTCGAGATAGCGGCGGCGGACTTTCGCCTCGGGGTCGGCGAGGCCGCGGCGTTTGTCGGGCAGCGGGCGCAGGCACTTGCCGGTGAGCTGCCAGGAGGTGACGAAGACGGTGGGTTCGCCCCGGTCGCTGAGGGCGGTACGGCCGGTGGCGGTGATGTGGTCGCCGATGTCGCTGTCCGCCGTGAACCGGTCGAGCGCGAGGGCACCGGATCCGTCGCGGGTGAGGGCGATCTGGTGGTCACCGGACCAGTCGCGCAGCACGGCGAAGACGATGCCGCCGAAGTCGCGGACCAGCATGAGCCGCCCGGCCACGGTGACCTCCGCGCCGGGAGGCACGTCGGCGAGGGCGTGGGTGGGGGCGGGGACGCCGACCGGGTACGGGTCGGTGCCGTCGGCGCGCAGCCGGTCGAGCTTGTGATGGCGGACGCGGACCTGGTCGGGCAGGCCCGCGTCCGGTGCGGCGGGTCCGGCCCGGTCCCCTCCGTCGAGGCCGAGCGCCGTCAGGGGTGGCAGCCCGTGGGTGGTCGCGGGCCGCTGCCCGGGCTTCGGGTGCCCCTTTCCCCAGAGTGTGCGCAACGACGGTACGGAGACGAAGCCTTCGGCGATGCCGGAGGCCAGGCCGATGCGGGCGAGGGAGCCGGTGTCGGCGTAGCAGATGAAGCGCGGGTACCACTCGGGGTTGTACTTGGCGTTGGAGCGGTACAGGGCCTCCAGTTGCCACCAGCGGGAGAAGAACAGCAGCAGGCGGCGCCAGAGCCTCAGGACGGGTCCGGCGCCGATGCGGGCGCCCTCCTCGAAGACCGACCGGAACACCGCGAAGTTCAGGGAGATCCTGCGGACGCCCAGCTTGGGGGCGGCGGCGCACAGTTCGGCGACCATGAACTCCATGACCCCGTTGGGCGCCGCGCGGTCCCGGCGCATCAGGTCCAGGGAGACGCCGTCGCGGCCCCAGGGCACGAAGGAGAGCAGGGCGAGGAGCCTGCCGTCCTCGCCGAGGGCCTCCACGAGCAGGCAGTCGCCGTCGGCGGGGTCGCCGAGCCGGTCGAGGGCCATGGAGAAGCCGCGTTCGGTCTCGGTGTCGCGCCAGGCGTCGGCCTTGTCGACGACCTCCTTCATCTCGTGGTCGGTGAGGGTGGCGTGCCGGCGGATGCGGCAGGTGGCGCCGGTACGGCGGACGCGGTGCACGGCCTGCCGGGTCACCCGCATGTCCCGGCCGTTCAGGTCGAAGGCGGCCACCTGCACGATCGCCTCGTCGCCGAGCTGGAGGGCGCCGAGTCCGGCGCGGGCGTAGGCGCGGGCGCCGTCCTCGGAGGCGCCCATCACGGCGGGCGCCCAGGCGTAGCGCCGGGCCACGTCCAGCCAGGCGGCGATGGCGTGCGGCCAGGCCTCGGGGTCGCCGACGGGGTCGCCGCTGGCCAGGCAGACGCCGGCCTCGACGCGGTAGGTGACGGCGGCCTTGCCGCTGGGCGAGAAGACGACGGCCTTGTCGCGGCGGGTGGCGAAGTAGCCGAGGGAGTCCCGTTCGCCGTAGGCGGCCAGGAGGGCGCGGATACGGGGCTCCTCGTCGCCGTGCAGCGCGGCTTCCAGGCGCTGGGACCGGAAGAGGGTGGCGGCGGCGTTGAGCAGTGCGAGGGCGCCGAGCAGGCCGAGCACGAAGGTGACCGCGCGTGGCGGGCGGCCGGAGAAGGAACTGCTCGAGACCAGCCCGCCGCACACCCGGTCGGCCGCCCAGGCCAGGTGCTCGTTCGCCGGGAGCGTGCCCGGGAACAGCATGACGAGCGCCCAGCCCAGCGCGATGGCCACCACGAGCCCGCCGAGCAGCACGGCGAGCGCCCGCCAGACGGCGCCGCGGCGGGAGGCGGCGTAGAACTCCCCGCGGGCCACGACGAGCAGGATCAGGAGCAGGCCGCACAGCACCAGGGAGGGCAGCGACTCGGCGAACAGGCCGAGGGCGACGCCGAGCGCGTCGGTGAGAACGACCAGGCCGAGATAGACGACGACCAGCCACCAGGCGACCTTCTTGCGCGCGGCGGTGGCCGCGGCCAGCAGGAACAGGAACACGGCGTAGGCCAGGTTGGCGCTGATGGGCACCAGCAGCAGGTCGAGGGCGTGGGCGACCGGGCGGAGCAGGCGGCGCAGCGGTTCGATGAGCGCGAGCAGGGCGCACAGCAGGCCGAGGGCGGCGAACAGCGCCGCGAAGGCCTCCGGCACCCAGCCGAGGCGTCCACCGGCGGGCGGACGTATCGGGGCCGTGGGGTCCCTCCGTGCGGCGGGCTCCGCGCGTGCGGTCATGGTTCCGACTGTAAAAAGGCGTCGCGCGACTCGCCCGTCGAGGGATGCCGGGGGTCACAGTCGAGGGATGCCGGGGGTCACAGGAGACCGGGTTCCGGGAGATC
The DNA here is from genome assembly GCF_042891825.1 of Streptomyces sp. NPDC001852. Classification (NCBI taxonomy): domain Bacteria; kingdom Bacillati; phylum Actinomycetota; class Actinomycetes; order Kitasatosporales; family Streptomycetaceae; genus Streptomyces; species Streptomyces sp. NPDC001852. The sequence goes on along the minus strand of NZ_JBIATN010000005.1, from coordinate 326,191 downwards.
CGGTTCCGGGAGATCCGGCTCCCGAAGAGGTCAGGGTCCCGAGAGGTCCGGGTCCGAGAGACCAGACCCCGGAAGACCGGGTTCCGGAGACCCGATCCGACCGGGTCACGGGTGCCGAAACGGGGGCGGGGCCGGGGGGGCCGAGGCAGGGGCAGGGGCGACGAGCGAGCGGCGGGGCGGGGGCAGTGGCGGAGAGGGGGCGCCGGGGCAGGGGGTCGGGGCGAAGACCGGGGCACCAGGCCAGGAGGCCAGGGCAGGGCCGGAGACCATGGGTGGAAACCGGACGCCGGGACCGGGGCCGGAGACTGGAGGACGGCGGACGCCGGGGACCGTTGCCGGACGTCGGGGGCCGGGGACGGAGACCGGAAGCAGAAGCAGGGCCCCGGAGACCCGGAATCGAAGACCGGGGCAGGGGATCGAGGATCGGGACCGAAGAAGGGACCAGGGGCAGGGGCCGAGGCCGGAGAGGGGGCGCACGGACGGGGGCAGGCGCCGGGGACAGGGCGCCGCGACCCGAGCCAGGGCCGGAGACCGGGCGTACGGACGGGGCCAGGGCCGGGTAACGGACAGGGGACCGGGGGCCGGGGCCCGAACACCGGGACCGGAGAAGAAGTCGGGGGCAAGGCCAGGGCCCGAGACCGGGTGCCGGGACCGGAGATGGGGCAGAGGCCCGGCCATCGGCCCGGCACGCCACGGCCCACCTCGGTGAGGGACTGTGATCCGGGGCCGGTGCCCCGGCGGCGCGGTCCGGCTCGTCCACCCGAGTACCGGTCCCTCCGACCACGGGGGCGGCCGACCACTGCTCTGCAGGAACGGTGGATTCCGATAGCCTCACGACCGTGACGGAACAGCACTCGCATTCGCCCTCGCACTCTCAGTTCGAGCGGGGTACGGACGGGCCGAAGGTGATCGTGGTCGGGGTGGACGGCTCCGACTCCTCGTTGCGTGCCGCGGCGTACGCGGGCGGCCTCGCCCGGCGGCAGCACGCGTTGCTGGCCGTGGTGTACGTGCAGCCGGTGCTGGCCGCCGGGGCCGCGCTCGGCGCGCCGGTGGCGGAGACGACCGACGAGATCGCCGAGGACCTCGTCGCCTACATCCGGCAGGCGGCCGAACGGGTCAAGGGGATATTCGAGGTGCGCTGGGAGTTCCACACCTTCCGCGGCGACCCGTACAGCGGACTGGTGAAGGCGGCCGACGAGCTCAAGGCGGACGCGGTGGTCGTCGGCGCCTCCGAGCAGGCCGGGCACCGGATCATCGGGTCGGTGGCGATCCGGCTGGTGAAGGCGGGGCGCTGGCCGGTGACGGTCGTACCGTAGGGCGCCCATCAGCAGCGGAGGCGCCGCCAGCACCCGGTGACGGCCTTGCCGGTGACCGACCGATCGGCGAGGGCATACGGGCCACCCGATCGGCTTCGCCGTCCTGCGCCCTGCCGACACTCGGCCCGGCGCACCCGGCGCTGTCCCCGGCCGCCCCCGGTGTGCCGGCGATCCTGGTCCGGGCCGCGGCGAACAGCCCTCGGAACTGCACGTCCGTCTCGGCGCCCGGCGATCGGCCCGGCTCGCGGACCGCGCCTGGACGGCCGTCCGGGCCGTGCGTGGCGTCTTCCCAGTGCGGCGCCCCTGAGCCATCATGATCCGCCGTCAGCCGTTGCCGTCGGCGAAGAGGTGAGGCGCATGGCCGGGCTCCGCGCGGGTGAGGGGATTCTCCGCCGCAAACCCATCGAACACATCGAGGAGACCGAGGTCGGCGACGGCACCCGGCTGGCCCGCTCGCTCGGACTCTGGCAGCTCACCGCGATCGGGGTGGGCGGCATCATCGGCGCCGGCATCTTCACCCTGGCGGGCACGGTGGCCCACGGCACGGCGGGCCCGGCGGTGCTGGTGTCGTTCCTGATCGCCGGCGTGGCGAGCGCCTGCGCGGCGCTGTCGTACGCCGAGTTCGCCGGGCTGATCCCGAAGGCGGGATCGGCGTACACCTACGGATATGCGGTGCTCGGCGAGTTCGCGGGCTGGTTCATCGGCTGGGACCTGCTGCTGGAGTACACCGCAATCGTCGCGGTGGTGGCGATCGGCATCTCCGGCTACTTCGGCTTCCTGGTCGAGGAGATGGGCGCGAAGCTGCCGCACTGGATGCTGGGCGCGCCGGGCACCGGGGCCGGGCACCGGGTGGACCTGTTCGCGGCGGTCCTGTGCCTGCTGATCGCCTGGCTGCTCAATCTGGGCATGCGCAGCGCGGCCCGCTTCGAGACGTTCGTCGTCGGTTTGAAGGTACTGGTGGTGCTGCTGGTGATCGGGGTGGGCATGTTCCACATCGACACGGCGAACTACCACCCCTTCTTCCCGTTCGGCATCGGCGGCGCCTTCACCGGCGCGGCGACCGTGTTCTTCGCGGTGTTCGGCTACGACGCCATGTCGACCGCCGCCGAGGAGTCCAAGGACGCCCAGCGTCACATGCCGAAGGCGATCATCTACTCGCTGGTGATCTCGATGGTGCTGTACGTGGCGGCCTGTCTGGTGCTGACGGGCATGCAGGACTACAGGCACATCGACCCGGAGAGCGGCTTCTCGAGCGCGTTCAAGTCGGTGGGGCTGAACGCGCTCGCGGACGTGATCGCGGTGGGCGCGATCATCGGCATCCTCACCGTGATGTTCACGTTCATGCTGGGCGTCACCCGCGTGTGGTTCTCCATGTCCCGGGACGGTCTGCTGCCCCAGTGGTTCGCCCGGACGCACCCGACGCGGCATGTGCCGACCCGGGTGACCTGGATCGTCGGGGCGGGCTCGGCCGTCATCGCCGGGTTCGTCCCGATCGGCTCGGCGGCCGAACTGACCAACATCGGCATCCTGCTGGCGTTCGTGGTGGTGTGCACCGCGGTGATCGTGCTGCGCTACCGGCGCCCGGAGCTGCCGCGCGCCTTCCGCACGCCGTGGATGCCGGTCGTGCCGGCACTGGGCGTCGTCTTCTCGATCTGGCTGATCACGTTCCTGCAGTGGCAGACCTGGGTGCGGTTCGCCGTGTGGTTCGTGATCGGGTGCGTGATCTACTTCGGCTACTCCTACAAGCGCTCGGCGCTGGCCCAGCGGCACCCCGTGGAATGACCGCCCGCCTCCGGTCCGACGCCGCCGGAGGCGACGAGGGTGAAGCCGCGGGCGGCTGCTCCGGACGGGGCCGGGTGCGAGGGCTCGTGCCGCTCGTGGTTCTGGTACGCGGCCGCGGCCGCGAGGACGGCGGTGAGGGCCAGCGCCACCTGTTGTCTGCGTCCGATCATCAGCTCACCCCGGGCTGGTCGTATGACCGACAAAGCTGTTGATGGTCATATGGGTACGACGCCGGCTCATCGGATAAACGGCCCGAGCGCTGTCGTTAGCCCGTCCGGTGCCGAGCCGCACCGTTTGCCTGACCGTTCACCGACGCGATCGACCGTCCGTCGCTTCAGCCGTGCGCGCGCCCTGTGCCCCGGCCGTGCGCTGCGCTGCCATACGGCCATGACGGCCGGAACCTCACTGATCCACCAGGCGGCGGCAGGGCCCCACGGGACGACGACCGCCGAGCACGAACTGGCCGCGCTCCAGCGCGAGCACGGCGGGCCGCTGTTCGCCCTGCTGCTCAGGCTCTGCGACGGCGACCGGCAGCGCGCCGAGGACCTGGTCCAGGAGACCCTGGTGCGCGCCTGGCAGCATCCCGAGGCGCTGCACGCCGAGGACTTCGACTCCGTACGGCCCTGGCTGCTGACGGTCGCCCGGCGGCTCGCGATCGACGCGCGGCGCGCCCGGGAGGCCAGGCCCCCGGAGACCGGCGCCGAGATCCCGGAGAGCGCACGGGTGACCGCCGATCACGCCGAACGGGCCGCCGCGATGCTCGATGTCCGGGAGGCTGTGAAGACACTCACGCCGGAGCACCGTGACGTCCTCGTACTCGTGTACTTCCTCGGGGCCAGTGTGGCGGAAGCGGCGCAGACCCTGGGCGTGCCACCCGGTACCGTGAAGTCCCGCGCGCATTACGCGCTGCGCGCGCTGCGCCGGGTCCTTCCGGATTATGCGGCCGACCTGCACTGAAACCGGAGCCCTGGTCAAACCTCGGTAAAGCGCCTTGCTGTGGCCCCCGTTCGGGCAATGGGCTGTCCTCATCCGCGTTCCGGGCAGGCGGCCGGACCCGGCGGGGCCGGGCGACGCGCACACACCGGAGGAAGGGCAGGAAGGGATGCTGCACAGAGGGCACGAGAGCACGGACGGCACCGACGGCGGTGAACTGGCCGTCCCCATGGCCTGGTTGTACGCCGAGTACATCGCCGACGAGTTGCTGCGCACCGGCGATCTGATGCCGCCGACCTCCTTCGAGTTCAGGGCCGGCCGGGACGCGCTGGCGCTCACGGTCTTCCTGTCCGACACGGACGGGGAGCTGTCCGGCATCCGGGTGATCTCCCAGCTGGAGAACTGGCTCTCCCTGACCGCCTACGACCAGCCGTGGCGGGACTGGGTGCGCGAGCGCATGGCCGAGCTGGCCGAACAGGCCGACCGGGCCGGCACCCGCTCCCCCGACCTGGCCCTCGCCGTGGACGCCTGGCGCTGGCTGGAGGAGACCGAGCTGCTCGCGCCGGACCTGGACGCGGTGCCGGGCGGCGGCGGGCCGGCCGGCGAGGACGACGGTCCGAAGGTGTGGACCCCGGCCTGGCGGCTCGGGCTGCCCCTCGGGCACCTCGCGATCCATCTGTTCTGACCCGTCGCCCGGGGCTTTCCGAAGTTTTCCGGAATCGGACCAATCCGCGGGCCGCGCGGCTCCGAATCCCTCGTCCGGGATTCTGTGGGTGGCTTGAGTGATTCGGCTGTCGGCTGCGTACGGGTGGGAGCACGGAGTAACCCCACCCGCACCCATCGGCACGAGGATTCGGCATGAGGTCCCTGGAAAGGCATCGCGACGTCGGCGCGTACGCGCTCGGCGTGCTGGACGAGGCGGAGGCCTTCCGCTTCGAGGACCACCTCATGGAGTGCCCTCAGTGCGCGGCACAGGTGACCGAATTCGGTCCCGCCACGCGGCAGTTGATGCTGTACCGCCGGGCCACGCCGCGCTTTGTGCACCCCATGGCACAGCCCGGTCCCCGGCTACTGGACCGGCTGCTCGGCGAGGTCGCGCACCGGCACCGGGCGCGACGCCGGCGCTTTCTGTACGGCCTGGCCGCCTCCGTGGTGCTGGCCGTGGCCGGTCCCGGGATCGTGGCCTTCGCCGGCCATGTGGAGCCGGCCGCGCACATCACCGCGGCGACCGATCCGAAGACCGGGGTCTGGGCCGAGGTCACCGCCGACGACGGGGACACGGGCAGCCGGCTGCTGCTGCGGGTGAAGGACGGCACCGGACCGCACGCCTGCCGGCTCGTGGTCGTGGGCCGCGACGGCTCCGAGCAGGTCGTCGGCAGCTGGATGGAGCCGGGCCACAACACCCGGACCTTCACCGCCCTCGGCTCCTCCACGATGCACCCGGACGACATCGCCCGCTACGACGTGCGCACCGCGGACGGGCAGCGGCTCGTGTCCGTCGATGCGGACCGGTGACTACTTCAGCAGCCGGGACAGTCTGCGGTCCGCCAGCGGTTTGCCGCCGGTCTGGCAGGTGGGGCAGTACTGCAGCGAGGAGTCACTGAAGGAGACCTCGCGGATGGTGTCGCCGCACACCGGGCAGGGCTCGCCGGTCCGGCCGTGCACCCGCAGGCCGCTCTTCTTCTCCGCCTTCAGCCGCCCGGCGGCCAGGCCCCGGGAGCGGTCGACCGCCTCGGTGAGCGTCGAGCGCAGCGCCGCGTGGAGCCGGTGGGTCTCCTCCGGGGTCAGGGAGGCGGCGAGCTTGAACGGGGACATCTTCGCGGCGTGCAGGATCTCGTCGCTGTAGGCGTTGCCGACGCCGGCGATCAGCGACTGGTCGCGCAGGGCGCCCTTCAGCCGGCGTCTCTCGTCCCTGAGCAGGGCGGCGAGGCGGTCCTCGTCGAAGTCGGCGGCGAGCGGGTCCGGGCCGAGCCGGGCGATGCCCTCGATCTGCTGCGGATCGCGGACGACGTACACCGCGAGGCGTTTCTGGGTGCCGGCCTCGGTGAGGTCGAAGCCCTCGCCGGTCTCCAGCGCCAGGCGCAGCGCGAGCGGGCCCTTGCCCGGCCGGGGCGGGCCGTCCGGCAGGCGGTCCTTCCACTGCAGCCAGCCGGCGCGGGCCAGGTGGGTCACCAGGTGCAGCCCGCTGTCCGCCGCCAGGTCCAGGAACTTGCCGTGCCGGTGCACGGCCGTCACCTCGGCGCCCTCGAGGGCGGTGACGGGCGGGTCGTACGTCTTCAGGACGCTGACGGCGACGGGCAGCACGCGCGCCACCCGGCGGCCGACCAGGTGCTCGGTGAGGAAGTCCTTCAGTGCTTCTACCTCGGGCAGTTCCGGCATGGTTCCAGAGTGCCATCCGGTACCGACACCGCCGGGAAGAGGCGCTTCAGCCGCGGCGGAACTCGCACCACACCGCCTTGCCGCCGCCGCGCGCCTCCACGCCCCAGGCCTCGGCGAGCATGTCCACGAGCAGCAGACCCCGGCCTGAGACGCCGTCCTCCCCCGCCTCGCGGCGGCGCGGCAGGGCGCTGGAGGAGTCCTCGACCTCGATCCGCAGTGTGCGGTGGCCGCCGTCGAGGGCCCGCAGGGTCACGATCGCGGAGCCTTCGGTGTGCATGAGCGCGTTGGTGATCAGCTCGTCGGCGACCAGTTCGATCTCGTCGGCGCGGTCGCGGTAGCCCCAGGAGCGGACCGCGGCACGGATCAGGTGCCGGGCCTGACTGAGCGCCTCCGGGTCGCCGGGTGCCACGTGCTGCTGGAGCCGGCCACCGGCGGGCGGGGCCTCCGGGGTGCGGCGGCGCAGCAGGAGCAGTGCCACGTCGTCGTCGCCGCCCCGCTCCTCGGCCAGCTGGATCAGCCGGTCGGCGAGCGCGCGTACGTCCTCGGGGCCGTCCGAGACCAGCGCCGAGAGGCGGCGCATCCCGTCGTCGAGGTCGGCGCCGGGCTGTTCGACGAGCCCGTCGGTGCACAGCAGCAGGGTGTGGCCGGGGTCGAGTTCGAGGGTGGAGACGGGGTACTCCAGCCGGCCGAACTCGGCGGACAACCCGAGCGGCAGCCCGCCCTCGACCGGGACCCGGCGGCAGCTGCCGTCGCCGTGCCGGATCAGCGGGTCGATGTGACCGGCCCGGACCGCCTGCACGACCCCGGTGGACAGGTCCGCCTCGGCGTACAGGCAGGTGGCGAAGCGGTCGGTGTCGAGTTCGTGCAGGAAGACGGAGGCGCGGGCCATCACGGCCGCCGGGGTGTGTCCCTCGGCGGCATAGGCGCGCAGCACGATGCGCAGCTGGCCCATGACGGCCGCCGCGTGGGTGTCGTGGCCCTGGACGTCGCCGATGACCGCGCCGACCCGCCCGCCGGGCAGCGGGATCAGGTCGTACCAGTCGCCGCCGATGTCCCGGCCGAGGTCGCCCACGGCGGTGCCGGCGCGGTAGCGGACGGCCACGTCGGCGCCGCGGACGCTGGGGATGGTGCGGGGCAGCATGGCCTGCTGCAGGCCCTGGGCGAGGTCCTTCTCCTGCTCGTAGAGCATGGCCCGCTGCAGGCTCTGCGCGATGCTGCTGCCGAGCGCGGACAGGACGGCGCGCTCCTCGCTGGAGAAGCCCTGCCGGTCGCTGTAGAGCAGCCCCATCGCGCCGATCGGGCGGGCCTGGGCGATCAGCGGCAGATAGGCGGCCGAGGTGATGTGCAGGTCGGTGATGTGCGGCCAGAGGATCGGATAGCCCTCGGCGAACTCCTGCGGGGACTCGATGAACCTCGGCAGGAGTGTGCGCACGACCTCGCTCATCGGGTACTGCTCCTCGATCCGGGTGACCCGCGTGCCGGGGACGGAGGCTTCGACGGGTCCCTCGGCGACCAGCCGGATGCGGCCGGCCTCCACCAGCCCCATCACCAGGCTGGCCGCGCCGAGATGGCGGATGCCATGGGTGTCCTTGAGGGTGTCGATGACCTCCTGGACGCTGCGGGCGTGGGCGAGGGCGGCGGAGACGGCCTGGACGACGTTGGTCTGCTGGCGGAACGCCTCGTCCTGCGCGGTCCGCAGGGTGCGTGTCTCGCTCTCGGCGAGTTCGTCGGTGGCGTCGCGGACGATGCCGACGACCCGGCGCGGGCGACCGGTGTCGTCCCGGCGGATGTAACCCTGGGTGTGGGTCCAGCGGAGCGATCCGTCACGGCAGCGGATGCGGAAGTAACCCCCGTAGTTCTCCCTGCCGTCCTTGATGGCCTGGGCGACCATGGCGTCCATCCGGGCCGCCTCGGGCTGCGGTACCCGGTCGGCCAGGGACTCGGGGCGTCCGTCGTACTCCCCGGGCAGCAGGTCGAACACCTCGTGCGCCTGGGCGTCCATGTGGAACAGGCCCGTGTCCAGGTCCCAGTCGAAGCTGCCCATGCGGTTGAGCGCCAGGATCGGATCCGGGTGGGCGGGCCAGTCCTCAGGGAGTGTCAAGGCACTCGCTCCCCGAACTGCCATGCGCCCACCTTGCCAGGATTCAGCCAATTCTTCGACCCGTTCCTCCAGTGGGCTCCGGAGCGCGTGCGGCCGGCACCGGACGGCCTGAGCCGCCGGTGAGGTCCGCGGTTTCGGGCACGCCGGGGATGACGGCCGCACCGGGGATGACGGGCGCGCCGGGGATGCCGGCTGCATTGGGGGTGTCGGATGCACCTAGGGTGTCGGATGCGCTGGGTGGACCGCTCGCGTCCGGCGGTCCGATCGGGTGGGGCGGGTCCGGGCCGCCGGGGGCTTCCGGGAGGCCACCGAGTGACGGTGCACTCCGCGGGCCGGCCGTGTCCGGGTCCGAGGCGCTTCGCCCGGCGGGCGTGTCCGGCGCCGTCCGAGTGACGGCCGGGGGCGGCCTGACGGTCGTACCCGGAGCGGTGTCCGGCGGGCTCTGCCGCCGGTCCGGACCGGGCAGAGCGGGGTACGGCGGCGCGGTGCCCGGCGCGGCGGGGTCGGGGGCGCCGTCCGGCGCGGCGGTGGCCCCGGCCGGCGCGGGGACGATCCGGTCGTGGCGTACGTCGTGACCGATGCGGCGTTCGATCCAGGTGCGTGTCCCGGCGTTGACGATGGTGATGCTGGTGACCGCGCGGGGTGCCGGTGTCACCGCGACCGCCCGACCCGGACGGTAACCGGACCAGGCGCTGCCCCGGACCCAGAAGGCGCCGGCGGCCTGCGCGGGCGACCCCAGCGGGTTGCCGCAGGCGCACCGCACCCGGGGCACCCCGCGGTTGTCGACCAGGACCGCGGTGCCGGCCTGGAGGACGGCCTGGTGAGCGACCGGCCGCCCCGCACGGTAGCCGTGGCCGGTGACGCGGGTGTCGGCGCGCAGCACGACGGGGGCCAGGCCGCGCAGATGGCCGGAGAGACCGCTCGTGGAGACACCGGCCGCACGGGCGAAGGCGTCGGCCTTGGCGCGGTCCGCCGTCAGATACCCGATCTGCCGTTCGACGTCGCAGCCGGCGACGCGTGCCGTACCGCCGTAGAGGCCGGGGGTCGCGCCGGACACGACCCGCATGGCCCGCAGGGGCACGTCGACCAGCCCGGCGGACAGGGCAGGCGAGGACGAACCTGCGGGCAGGACCGGCGGGGACGAACCGGCAGGCAGGGATGGTGGGAACGGCGCTGCGGCGGGCGGGCCGGTGGTGGCCGGATCGGCCCTTGCTCCGCCCGTTCTCGCCGGCGCGGTGACCGTGGAGGCGGTGAAGGGGTCGGGGCCCGGGGCCGCGGCGGGCACGAGGTAGACCTCCTCGCCCACCCGGGCCTCCTTGACGCCGGGGCGGGCGCAGCCGGCGACGAGGAGCGCCGCCGCGAGCGCGCAGGCCGTGACGATGGATCCGGCGGGTATCCGCACCGTACACTCCGCATCACTGTGGGTGATTCCACCCCATTGTTTGCATCGCGCCCGTCTGGCCGGCAACTCGGGGGCGGGAGATGATGAGGACGACACCGGCGGTCTAGCCGCGACGAAGGGCGCGCACAGCCGTGAACTGGTTCACCGCTCCCGACTACTGGCTGAGCCGGCTGGTCTTCCAGCGGGCCCTGGCCGCCCTCTACCTGGTGGCGTTCCTGACGGCGGCGCTGCAGTTCCGGGCGCTGCTGGGCGAGCGCGGCATGCTGCCGATCCCCCGCTTCGTGGCACGGATCCCCTTCGCACGGGCGCCGAGCCTGTTCCATCTGCACTACTCCGACCGCTTCTTCGCCGGCTGCGCGTGGGCCGGCTGCGCGGTGTCCGCGGCGCTGCTCGCCGGTGCTGACTCCCTGCTGCCGCTGTGGGCCGGGATCCTGCTGTGGCTGGTGCCGTGGGCGCTGTATCTGTCGGTCGTGAACGTGGGCCAGACGTGGTACGCGTTCGGCTGGGAGTCGCTGCTGCTGGAAACGGGCTTCCTGGCCGCGTTCCTCGGCAACGACGAGGTGGCACCGCCGATCCTCGCGCTGTTCCTGCTGCGCTGGATCCTGTTCCGGGTGGAGTTCGGCGCCGGGCTGATCAAGATGCGCGGCGACGCGTGCTGGCGCAAGCTGACCTGCCTGTACTACCACCACGAGACCCAGCCCATGCCGGGCCCGCTGAGCTGGTTCTTCCACCATCTGCCGAAGCCGCTGCACCGGGTGGAGGTGGCCGCCAACCACGTGACCCAACTGGTCGTACCGGTTCTGCTGTTCACCCCGCAGCCGATCGCATCGGCCGCCGGCGCGCTGATGATCGCCACCCAGCTGTGGCTGGTGCTGTCCGGCAACTTCTCCTGGCTGAACTGGATCACCATCGTGCTGGCCGTGTCCGCGCTGCGGATTCCCGGGCCGGCACCGTCCGTACCGTCGGCGCCACTGTGGTACGAGGTCCTGGTGCTCGCGGTCGCCGCGCTGCTGCTCTTCCTGAGCTATCACCCGGTGGTCAACATGATCTCCCGCCGCCAGGTCATGAACCGCTCCTTCGACCCGCTGCACCTGGTGAACACCTACGGCGCGTTCGGCAGCATCAGCCGGGTCCGCTACGAGGTGGTGGTGGAGGGCACGCTGGACGACGCACCGCGCGAGGACTCCGACTGGCGGGAGTACGAGTTCCGGGGCAAGCCCGGCGACACCCGGCACTGGCCCCGCCAGTTCGCCCCCTACCACCTGCGCCTGGACTGGCTGATGTGGTTCGCGGCGCTGTCCCCCGCCTATGCCGGCGACTGGTTCGGCCCTCTGATGGAGCGCCTGCTGGAGAACGACCGGGACACCCTGCGCCTGCTGCGCCGCTCGCCGTTCCCGCCGGACACCCCGCCCCGGTACGTCCGCGCCCGCCTGTTCCGTTACCGCTACACCACCTGGCAGGAGCTGCGGGAGTCGGGCGCGTGCTGGGAGCGGACGTATGTGCGCGAGTACCTGCCGCCGATCAGGCTGGCGGAGGTGGCTGAGCGGCCGTAGCCGCGGGTGGGGTCGGCGGCCCGGCCACTACGGCTGCCTTCCAGCGTGCGAGATTCATGACTTCCCCGGTAACCCGCGCGGTGGTCCGTTCACAGGCCGTAGACCCGGGTCGCGGTCCCCGCGAAGATCTGCTCGCGCTCGCCGGCGGTCAGCTCCGCGGTGAGCGCCCGGACGGCGTCCACGACCCGCGTGTACGGCGCGGCGAGCGTGCACACCGGCCAGTCGGAGCCGAACATCAGCCGGCCGGGGCCGAAGGCCTCCAGGGCCGCGTCCGTGTACGGCCGCAGATCGGCCGTCGTCCAGGAGGCGGGGTCGGCCTCGGTGACCAGGCCGGAGATCTTGGCGACGGTGTTGGGGAGGGCGGCGAGGGCGCGCAGGTCGGACGCCCAGGGTTCGCGCTCTCCCGTGGCGATCGGCGGCTTGCCCAAGTGGTCGAGGACGAAGGTGAGTTGGGGCATGAGCGCGGCGGCCTCGGCGCAGGCAGGGAGCTGGTGGGGCAGGACGACCAGGTCATGGACGAGCCCCGCCTCGGCGAGGGCCGCCAGCCCGCGCCGGACCTCGGGCCGCAGCAGCCACCGCGGGTCCGGCTCGCTCTGGACCTGGTGCCGGATGCCCTTCAGGAAGGCGCCGCCGGGGAGTTCACGCAGCCGGGACAGTTCGTCGGTGATGTCGGGGCGGGTGAGGTCGGTCCAGCCCACGACTCCCGCGATCAGCTGGTGCTCCGCCGCAAGGGCCAGGAACTCCGGGGTCTCCTCCGGCACGGTGACGGTCTGGACGAGGACCGTTCGGTCCACACCGGCGGCGCGGGCCTCCGGTTCCATGTCGGCGAGGCTGAAGTCGCGTCGCAGCGGCCGGAGTTCGGGACCCCTGATCCAGTCCTGGTTCCGGACGGACAGGTCCCAGACGTGGTGGTGGGCATCGACGTTCATGGCAGCTCCCAGACCACCGGCAGCCCGGCGTCGGCGCCCTCGCGGGAGTAGTCGTGCACGACGTCGAGCAGCTCGGCCATGCGGGCCTGCCAGGCCACGTTGACCGGCAGCTGTTCCAGTTCAGCGAGCAGGCGGCCGTAGTCCGCGCACTCCAGCAGGTGGAACAGGTCCGTCCCGCTGCGCCAGATGGTCCAGGAGGTGGCGCCGGCGGCGCGGATGGCGTCGGTCAGTTCCTTCGGCACCTCGCGGTGGGCCGCCTCGTACGCGGCGATCCGGTCGGCGCGGACCTTGGTGTGCAGGGCTACTCTCATGACGGGCCCTCCTCGCGGGGCAACAGGCCGGAATCCCGCAGCTCCTGCCAGAACCCCGCCGGGACGGCGGCCGCGAACTGGTCGGCGCAGTCGTGGACTTCGGCTGCGGAACGGGGTCCGGGCAGGACACTGGCGACGGCCGGGTGGGCGGAGGCGAAGGCCAGCGCGGCAGCGCGCAGGGTGGTGCCGTGCCGTTCGGCGACCGCTTTCATGCGCAGGGCCCGGGACAGCAACTCCGGCGTGACGCGGCTGTAGTCGTAGGTCGACTCGGGCGTCGGGTCCGCCAGCAGGCCCGAGTTGAAGACGCCGCCGAGGACCACCGACACTCCGTACGCGGCGGCCGTGGGCAGCAGTTCGGTTCCGGCACTCCGGTCGAGCAGGGTGTAGCGGCCCGCGCACAGGACCACGTCCACGTCGGTGTCGCGGACGAACCGGGTGAGCATCCCGGTCTGGTTCATGCCCGCGCCGATCGCGCCGACGACGCCTTCGGCGCGCAGCTTCTCCAGAGCAGGGTACGCCTCGCGGAAGGCCTGCTCGGCGTGGTCGTCGGGGTCGTGCAGATAGACGAGGTCGACGCGGTCCAGGCCGAGGCGGTCCAGGCTCGACTCCAGCGTGCGGCGGACGCCGTGGGCGCTGAAGTCCCAGACGCGGTGGTGGGTGTCGGGTACGGCGAAGCCGTGGGCCAGGTCGTCGCCCGTGCCGTCGGCGGGTTCCAGGCGGCGGCCGACCTTGGTGGAGACGGTGTAGTCGGCGCGGTCGTAGGCACGCAGGGCGGCGCCGAGCCGGCGTTCGGACAGGCCGAGCCCGTAGTGCGGGGCGGTGTCGAAGTACCGGATGCCACGCTGCCAGGCGGCCCGTACGGCGTCGAGGGCCTGTTCGTCGTCCGTCGGACGGTAGAGATTGCCGAGCGTCGCGGCGCCGAAGCCGAGCGGGGTGACCTCGACGCGGCTGCGGCCGAGCCGCGTCACCGGCCCACCGGCCGCAGCCTCAGGCCCTGCATGCCGCCGTCGACGGCGAGGGCGGTGCCGGTGGTGGCGCCGGACAGCGGACTGGCCAAGTACGCTATGGCGCCCGCCACTTCGGCGGCGGAGACCAGCCGGCCGGTGGGCTGGCGGGCTTCCAGCGCGGCGCGTTCGGCGGCCGGGTCGGGGGCCGCGTCCAGCAGTCTGCCGATCCACGGGGTGTCCGCCGTACCGGGGTTGACGCAGTTGACGCGGATGCCCTCGCGGAGGTGGTCGGCGGCCATGGCGAGGGTCAGGGAGTACACGGCACCCTTGGTGGCGCTGTACAGGACGCGCCGGGGCAGACCGGCGGTGGCCGCGATGGAGCAGGTGTTGACGATCGCCGCGTGCGCGGACCGGCGTAGATGCGGGAGGGCGGCGCGGGCGGTGCGGACCATGCCGAGGACGTTGACGTCGAAGACGTGCCGCCACTCGGCGTCGTCGTTGTCCTCGACCGTGCCCTGGGCGCCGATCCCGGCGTTGTTGACCAGCACGTCCAGGCCGCCGAGGTCCTCGGCGGCCCGCTCGACGGCCGTGCGGACCGAGGCGTCGTCGGTGACGTCGGCGCGGTAGGCGAGGAGCGGCTTGTCGACGTCCGCCGGGTCCCGGTCGAGGACGGCGACCCGGGCGCCACGGGCGGCGAGGAGGTCGGCGGTGGCCCGGCCGATGCCGGAGGCGCCACCGGTGACCAGGGCCTTCAGGCCCTCGAAGTCACTCATGCGGCCTGTCCCTTCTGGGTCTCGGGGTCGGCGGCCCAGTAGGTGCCGCCGGGGAAGGTGTACCGCGCGATGGACTCCGGGTGCAGGGCGGCGGAGAAGCCGGGCGCGGTGGGTGCGGTGTAGTGGCCGTCGCGGATGACGACCGGGGTGACGAAGTGCTCGTGGAGGTGGTCGACGTACTCGATGACCCGGTCCTCGGTGGTGCCCGAGACGGCCAGGTAGTCGAACATCGACAGGTGCTGGACGAGTTCGCACAGGCCGACGCCGCCCGCGTGCGGGCAGACCGGGACGCCGAACCTGGCGGCGAGCAGCAGGATGGCGAGGTTCTCGTTGACGCCGGCGACCCGGGCCGCGTCGATCTGGACGATGTCGAGGGCGCCCGCCTGGAGGAGCTGCTTGAACATGATCCGGTTGTGCACGTGTTCACCGGTGGCGACCTTCACCGGGGCCACGGCGCGGCGGATCGTGGCATGCCCGAGGACGTCGTCTGGGCTGGTGGGCTCCTCGATCCAGTACGGGTCGAACTCGGCGAGGGCCTTGGTCCAGCGGATCGCCTCGTCCACGTTCCAGCGCTGGTTGGCGTCGACGGCGAGCCGGATGTCCGGTCCGACGACCGCGCGGGCGACCCGGCAGCGCCGGATGTCGTCGTCGAGGTCGGCGCCGACCTTGAGCTTGATCTGCGTGAAGCCGTCGGCGACGGCCTGCGCGGCGAGCCGGCCGAGCTTGTCGTCGTCGTAGCCGAGCCACCCCGGCGAGGTGGTGTAGGCGGGATAGCCGCGCTCCAGGAGCCGTGCCCGGCGCCCCGAGGCGCCCTCCCTGCCCCGCCTCAGCAGGTCGAGGGCCTCTTCCGGGGTGAGCGCGTCCGCGATGTACCGGAAGTCGATCTGCCCGACCAGCCACTCGGGTTCGGCGTCGGCGAGCAGTTGCCACAGGGGCTTTCCGGCCCGGCGGGCGGCGAGGTCCCAGACGGCGTTGACGACGGCCCCGACCGCCATGTGCATCACGCCCTTCTCGGGGCCGAGCCAGCGCAGCTGGCTGTCGCCGATCAGGTCCCGGAAGAGCGAGCCCGGGTCGGCGCACAGCTCGGCCACGTCACGGCCGAGCACATGGCCCCTGAGCGCGTCGATCGCGGCGACCTGGACGTCGTTGCCCCGCCCGATGGTGAAGACGAACCCGTGTCCCTCGTGCCCGTCGGCGGCGTCGGTGCGCAGCACGACGTAGGCGGCCGAGTAGTCGGGGTCCGGGTTCATCGCGTCGGAGCCGTCCAGCTCGCGCGAGGTGGGGAAACGGATGTCGTGGGTGTCGACCGCGGTGACGCGGACGGGGGCCTGGGACACTGAAGTCCTTTCGGTCAGCGAGTGGTTGACTGTCCGTCAGTCCTGGGCGCGACCCGTCGTGACCCGCGCGATCACCAGGGCGACGAGGATGATCCCGCCGTAGATGGCCTGGATCCAGAACGAGGGGACCTGGGCCAGGGTGAGCAGGTTCTGCACGACGCCCAGGAGGAGGACGCCGGTCAGCGCGCCGAACATGGTGCCCTTGCCGCCGTCCAGGCCGATGCCGCCGATCACCGCGGCCGCGAACACCGTGAAGATCATGTTCTGGCCCTGGTTGGCGCTGATCGCGCCGACGTAGCCGGTCTGCAGCAGCCCGCCCAGCGAGGCGAGCACGCCCGCGACGACGTACACGCCGAGCATGACCCGGTCCACACGGATGCCGGCCGCGCGGGCGGCGTCCGCGTTGCCGCCGATCGCGTACAGGGCGCGGCCCGTGCGGTGGTACTTCAGCACGAACCCGGCGACCACGAAGGCGATGGCGGCGAGCCACACGGACATCGGGACGTTGAGGAAGGTGGTGGTGGCCAGGGAGTAGAAGCTGTCGGGCATCCCGAACAGGGTCCTGCCCTTGGTGGCGCCGACCAGCAGACCGCGCAGCACGATGAGCATGGCGAGTGTGACGATGAAGGCGTTGAGCCGGAACTTCACCACGAGGACGCCGTTGAAGGCGCCGATGAGCGCGCCGACCAGGGGGATCGCGAGCACGGCGAGCGCGGCCGGGAGGCCGGTGCCCCAGCCGGACTGGCCCGCGGGCAGCACCAGCAGGGCGCCGACGGCCGGTGCGAT
Source organism: Streptomyces sp. NPDC001852 (assembly GCF_042891825.1). Taxonomy (NCBI): domain Bacteria; kingdom Bacillati; phylum Actinomycetota; class Actinomycetes; order Kitasatosporales; family Streptomycetaceae; genus Streptomyces; species Streptomyces sp. NPDC001852. The sequence continues at coordinate 309,642 of NZ_JBIATN010000005.1, read as the reverse complement.
GCCGACCACGGACTCCAGGGACAGGTCGAACTTGCCGGTGATCAGCACGAGGGACTCGGCGAGCACGACCATCGCGAGCGCGGCGGAGGCGCCGAGGATGGAGATCAGGTTCTGCTCGGTCAGGAACGAGTCGTTGACCACCGCGCCGAGCACCATGAGCAGCAACAGGGCGGGGACCAGGGCGAGTTCGCGGGCGCGGCGGAGCAGGACGGTTCTGGCGGAGCGGGCGTCCGGGGTCTTCGGGGACGCGAGCGGCGGGGCGGCCCGGGTGTCAGCCATCGTGGTCAACTCCTTCGATGGAGGCGATCAGCTCGTGGTCGCGCCAGCCGGCCGGATGCTCGGCGACGACACGGCCGTGGAAGAGGACGAGGACGCGGTCGCAGCGGCGCAGGTCGTCCAGTTCGTCGGAGACGACGAGGACGGCGGTGCCTTCCTCGCGGGCGCTGTCCATGCGGGCGAGCAGCGACTCCTTGGACTTCACGTCGACGCCGGCAGTGGGATTGATCAGCACCAGCAGACGGGGTTCGGAGGCGAGGGCACGGGCCATGACGACCTTCTGGGCGTTGCCGCCGGACAGGTCGGACACGGGCTGGTCGGGCCCCTCGGCGTGGATGTCGAGGCGGTCGATCAGCTCGGCGGCGAAACGGCGTCGTGCGTCGGTGGCGACGAATCCGGCCCGGCCGAGCCGGTCCAGCACGCTGAGCGTGGTGTTGTCGCCGATGCTCATCCCGGACACCAGCCCTTGTTCGTGCCGGTCGCGGGGGACACAGCCGACTCCGGCCCGCAGGGCGGCCCGTACGTCCCCGAACGGCAGCTTTCTGCCGTCCAGTTGGGCGGTGCCGCCGGTCGGGGTGTGGAGTCCGGCGAAGGACTCGGCGAGCTCGGTCTTGCCGCTGCCGCTGGAGCCGGCGAGTCCGACGACCTCACCGCGGCGGAGGCTGAGGTCGACGCCGTCGTACGCCGGCGAGGTGAGCCCTCGCGCCTCCAGCAGGACGGGCGCGCTGCCGTCGACCGCCCCTTGCCGGATGGCCTGTTCGGCGGCGGACTCCCCGGCCATGGCCTCCACCAGCGCCGCCTTCGGCAGGTCGGCGACGGGTGCGGTGGTGATCCAGCGGGCGTCGCGCAGCACGGTGACCGTCTGGCAGACCTCGTAGACCTCCTGGAGGTGGTGAGAGATGAACAGGAACGTGACACCGGAGTCCTGCAGGGAGCGCATGCGGCTGAAGAGCCGTTCGATCTCGCGGTTGTCGAGCTGGGCGGTGGGTTCGTCCAGCACGATGAACCGGGCGCCGAAGCTCAAGGCCCTGGCGATCTCCACCATGTGCCTGTCCTCGACCCTGAGGTCGGCGGTGCGCGCCTCGGGGTCGACGCGCACGTCCCAGGTGTCGAGGAGGGCGGTGGCCTCCCGGCGCAGCCGGCGCCAGCTGATGAGGCCGCGGCCGGTCGGCTGGCGGTTGAGGAACAGGTTCTCGGCGACCGTGAGCTCCGGGACGACCGTGGGCTTCTGGTAGACGCAGGCGACCCTGCGGCGCCAGGCGTCCCGGTCGGCGAGCGGGGGCGCGGGCTCGCCGTCGAAGCGGACCGTGCCCGCGTCCGGGGCCTGGAGGCCGGTGAGGACGTTGACGAGGGTGGATTTGCCGGCGCCGTTGCGGCCGACCAGGGCGTGGGACTCGCCGGGCCGGACGGTGAGCCGGCCGTCGGCGAGGGCGACGGTGGGGCCGTACCGTTTGACGATGCCCGTGGCTTCCACGAGGGGCGCACTCATTTGACCGTGTTGCCCCACAGCTTGGGGTCGTCGACGTTGGTCTTGGTGACCAGCGGGGCGGGCAGTTGGTCCTCCAGGATGCCGCTGGGCAGCCTGACGATCGTGGACCCGTGGTCGGTCGGCCCCGGCTTGAACGTCTTCCCGGCCATCGCCGCCTTGATGTAGTACAGGCCGTACTGGGCGTAGGCGTCGGCGGGCTGGGAGACGGTGGCGTCGATCTCGCCCTTGCGGATGGCGTCGAACTCCTGCGGGATGCCGTCGTTGGAGACGATCGCGATGTGGCCCTGCTGCCCGGCCGGTTTCAGCATGTTCTTGGACTTCAGGGTCTGCAGTGTCGGCGCGAGGTAGACACCGCCCGCCTGCAGGTAGATGCCCTTGATGTCCGGGTTGGCGCCCAGCAGCGTGTCCAGTTTGGCGGCGGCGGTGTCGGACTCCCACTTGGCGGGGATCTCCAGCACCTTCAGCTTCGGGTACTTCTTCTTCACGCAGGACCGGAAGGCCTCGGAGCGGTCACGGCCGTTGACCGAGGCCAGGTCGCCCATGACCTGTACGACCTTGCCGCTGCTGACGTGCTGCCCGAGGTAGTCACAGGCCTTCTCGCCGTAGGCCACGTTGTCGGCGCGCACCACCATGGCGACCTTGCCCTTGTCGGGCGCGACGTCCACGGCGACCACGGGAACGCCCTTGCGCTCGGCCTGGTCGAGTCCGGCCTGGATGGCGGCGCTGTCCAGCGGGGCGACCACCAGTCCCCTGACGCCCTGGGTGAGTTCGTTGTCGATGTCGGTGATCTGCTGGGAGGGGTCGCTGTTGGAGTTGACCGTCTTCAGCACCTCGACGCCCTCGGACTTGGCCATCCTGGGCACGTAGTCGTTGTACGACTGCCAGAACGGCGAGGTCAGCAGCGGCAGGATCACGCCGACCCTGCCGGTGCCGCCGCTGCCCGCGCTCGCGGTGTCCTTGGTGCTGCCGCACGCGGCGAGCATGAGCGAGGCACCGGCGGCCAGAGCCACCGCGCCGATGATCCGGGACCTGCTGCGCTTCCTGACAGTGCTGGCGGGCATCTCGCGGCTCCTCGTCGAGGGTGTTCGAGCAGACGCCGCATACTTATCAGACCAATAAGCCGAGACAACACCCTCCTGCACGGGAAATTCGAGGTTCCGTGCTGTAGTGGTCGGACCACCTCGCTGGCTAGACTCGGCGCACCGGGGGAAGGAGGAGTGGCGTGGACGAGGAAGCCCCACAGAAGGGCACGGTGACCCAGCGCGCCATCGAGGAGATCAAGGCGATGATCGCCGAGGGCCGGCTGGAGCCCGGCGAGCGGCTGCCCACCGAGCGGGACCTGGCGGCCCGGCTGGGCATCTCCCGCAGCTCGATGCGGGAGGCGATCCGCGCCCTGACCGTGATGGGCGTCCTGGAGGCCCGGCACGGCTCCGGGATCTACGTCACCGCGCTGGAGGCCGGCGACCTGCTGGAGACCTTCGGGGTGGTCGCGGACCTGTCCCGCGGACCGCGCCTGGTGGAGCTCCTCGAGGTTCGCCGGATCCTGGAGTCGACGGCGACCGCGCTGGCCGCCGCGCGCATCACGGAGGACCAACTGGCCACCGTCGGAAAGCACTTGGCGGCGATGAACGCCACCGACGACCCCGAGGAGATCCTCGCCCACGACCTCGCCTTCCACCGTGAGATCGCCGCGGCCGCGGGCAACGCGACCATGGCCGCCATCCTGGAGGGCCTGTCCTCGCGCACCTTCCGCGCCCGCGTCTGGCGCGGCTACCAGGAGGAGGGCGCCTTCGCCCGCACCCGCCGCGAACACGCCGCCATCCACCGCGCCCTCGCCGCCCGCGACCCGGAGGCGGCGCGGGCGGCGGCAGCGGCCCACGTGGGCGAGGTGGAGGAGTGGCTGCGGGCGCAGGTCGGGGGGCAGGACGGGGAGTAGCCCCGCCCTGCGCCGGTCGTTTCCCCCGGCGGACCGACGCGGGCCCCGCCTCGGGTCAGTGGCGGCGCAACCGCAAGGTCATCAGCTGGAACGGCCGCAGCGCCAGGGCGATCCGATTGCCGTCCCGCACCGGCGGTGCGCCCTCGTCTGCCGGCCGTTCCAGCAGGTCCGTCACCGTGGCGTCCGCGACCTCGAAACCGGCCGTGAGCGTCGCCCGGGCCCGTCCGCCGTGGGCCTCGTGGAAGCGGACCACCACGTCTCCGCTGCCGTCGTCGGCGAGCTTCACCGCCGTGATCACGACGGCGTCATGGTCGACGGTGACCAGCGGCGCGACCTCGTGGGCGCCGGTCAGCCGCCGCTCCGGCAGGTTGATCCGCCAGCCCTCGCGGACCGCGTCCGCGATCGAGGCGCCCGGCACCAGGGCGTGCCGGAAGCGGTGGACGCCCTGGTCGGTCTCGGGGTCGGGGAAGCGCGGGGCGCGTAGCAGGGAGACGCGCACCGTGGTCGTCGTACCGCGGTCGCCGTCGGTGCGCACCGTGCGGGTCACGTCATGGCCGTACGTCGAGTCGTTGACCAACGCCACACCCCAGCCGGGCTCCTCCACGTGGACGAAGCGGTGGTTGCACGCCTCGAACTTGGCGGCCTCCCAGGAGGTGTTGGTGTGCGTGGGGCGGAAGACGTGCCCGAACTGGGTCTCGGACGCGTACCGTTCCGCGTGCAGGTCGAGCGGGAAGGCCAGCTTGAGGAACTTCTCCGTCTCGTGCCAGTCCACCTCGGTGTCGATGACCAGCCGCCGCTCGCCCGGCGGCAGCGACAGCACCTGGGTGACCCGGGAGGCGCCGAAGCTCCGGACGATCCGCACCGATACCCCGTCCTCGCCGGTCTCGACGGACTCGGCGTCCGTGAGGTCGGTGACGGTGTTGCGGTAGAAGGCGTCGACGTCCCAGGCGTCCCACATGTTCGGGAAGTCCGGGTGGAGTTGGAGCAGGTTGGCGGCCCGGCCGGGGGCGACGGTCTCGCGGTCGGCGTCGCGGTCGTACGCGGAGACGACCAGGCCGTGGGCGTCGATCTCGACGCGGAGCAGGCCGTTGCCCACGACGTAGCCGCCCGCGGCCCGAGGTGACACCTCCGTTCCCTTCGGCACGCGCGGCGCCGCGGCCCCGCCGGCCGGAACACCGTGACGGCTGTGCGGTGCCGCATTGAAGACCAGGTGCCGGGTTCCCTCCCCGGCCAGGGCCCGCTGGGCCGCACCGATGATGTCGTTCAGCCCGGCGGCGATCCGCTCGTACGTCGCCCGGGCCTCACGGTGCACCCAGGCGATGGACGAGCCGGGCAGGATGTCGTGGAACTGGTGCAGCAGGACCGTCTTCCAGATCCGGTCCAGCTCCTCGTAGGGGTAGGGGAACCCGGTGTGTACGGCCGCGGTGGCCGCCCACAGCTCGGCCTCCCGCAGCAGGTGTTCGCTGCGCCGGTTGCCCTGCTTTGTCTTCGCCTGGCTGGTGAGGGTGGCGCGGTGGAGTTCGAGGTACAGCTCGCCCACCCAGACGGGCGGTTCGGGGTAATCGGCCTCGGCCTTCTCGAAGAAGGCGCGGGGTGTCTCCCAGACGACGGCGGCCGAGCCCTCGAGGTCGCGCAGCCGGGACGCCTTGGCGACCATCTCGCGGGTGGTGCCGCCGCCCCCGTCGCCCCAGCCGGTGGGGGCCAGGGAGTGCCGGGCGCGGCCCTTGTCCTTGAAGTTGCGGGCCGCGTGGGCGAGTTCGCTGCCCTTCATGGAACAGTTGTAGGTGTCGACGGGCGGGAAGTGGGTGAAGATCCGGGTGCCGTCGATGCCCTCCCACCGGAAGGTGTGGTGCGGGAACCTGTTCGTCTGCGACCACGAGATCTTCTGCGTGAGCAGCCACTTGGATCCGGCGGCCCTGATGATCTGCGGGAGTCCGGCGGCGAAGCCGAAGGTGTCGGGCAGCCAGGCCTCCTCGTTCTCGATGCCGAACTCGTCGAGGAAGAACCGCTTGCCGTGCACGAACTGCCGGGCCATCGCCTCCGAGCCCGGCATGTTGGTGTCCGACTCCACCCACATCCCGCCCGCGGGCACGAACCGCCCCTCCGCGACGGCCTTCTTCACCCGCGCCCACACCTCGGGCCGGTGCTCCTTCACCCAGGCCCACTGCTGCGCCTGGGACATGGCGAAGACGAACTCCGGCTCGTCCTCGATCAGCGCGGTCATGTTGGAGGTCGTACGGGCCACCTTGCGGACCGTCTCCCGCAGCGGCCACAGCCAGGCCGAGTCGATGTGTGCGTGCCCGACGGCGCTGATCCGGTGCGCGGACGGTACGGCGGGGGCCGCCAGGACGCCGGTGAGCTGCCGCCGGGCCCGCTCCGCCGTGCCGTTCACGTCCTGGAGGTCGACGGCGTCCAGGGCCCGCTCGACGGCGCGCAGGATGTCGTGGCGGCGCGCGGAGTCCACGGGCAGCTCGGCCATCAGCTCGCCGAGCACCTCCAGGTCCATGACCAGCTGCCACACCGATTCGTCGAAGACGGCGAGGTCCATGCGGGTGAGGGTGTACTGCGGCTCACTGCCGGCCGTCTCCTTGTCGCCGAGCCGGGTGGGCAGGAAGGGGTGGTAGTCGAGGATGACGGGGTTGGAGGCGGCCTCGATGTGCAGGACCACCTCCTCGCCGCCCGCCACCGGGGCGCCGATGCGCACCCACTGGTTGCGCGGGTTGAGGCCCTTCACCGGGGTGCCGTCGGGCCGGTGGACCAGGCCCTCGCACTGGAAGCCGGGCATGTTCTCGTCGAAGCCCAGGTCGAGCAGGGCCTCGACGGTCTTCCCGGCCCACGCCTCGGGCACGGTCCCGGTCACCCGGAACCAGCTGGTGCCCCAGGGAGCACCCCAGCGGGCGCCGACCTCGACGGGCTCCGGCTCGGCGGCGAGTCCCTCCTCGACCGGCACGGGCTCGCCGGGCGCGTGCCACACCGCGGCCTGCAGCGGGACGGACTCGGGGTACACGGCGGGGCGGATGCGTTCGTCGAGGACACGCCTGAGGCGGGCTTCCACCAGAGTGCGGTCGTCATGCATGCGGGGTGCTCCCTGCGGGTTCCGGGTGGGTGCGGTCGTTACCAGGGGTGGGTGACGTCGACGGGGGTCGAGGTGGTGTAGAGCTCCCCCACGGCACGCAGTTCGAATCGTGCGGCCCTCTCCCCCTGCTCGGGCTGCAGGCCGGTGAGGAAGAAGGCGTGCTGGCAGGTGCCGCCGAGGAAGCGGCGGGTGTCGTCGGGGAGGATGCGGTGCAGTTCGTAGTGGCGGACGGCACCGGGGGCGGCGTTCCAGGCGAGGCGGAGGTCGCCGCCGGTCGCGGCGGTGACACGGGCGCCCGTGGGGGCGGCGGGGGCGGCGACGGTGTCCCGGACGGCGAGGCCGCCGAGGCGCCAGCGCACCGGACCGTCGGTTGCGGTGAGCCGGACGCCGAGGGCGTGGACTGTGCCGGCGCCCGTGCCGGTCAGCCCGGTGAGCGGAAGTGTCACGGTGTGCCAGCCGTTGACCGACTTCACAGCGAGGCCGCTGTTGACCGGGCTCACAGCCAGATAGGTGTACGGCGGTGTCGCCCCGGCACTGCTCGGCTCGGCCGTCGCCACGGCCAGCTCGACGTTCACAGCGCCGACATCGGTCCGGCAGGTGAGCTCGACAACCGTGTTCACACCGAACGGCAGCCGGGTCGCGTACAGATCCACCACGACCGGTTGATCGAGTTCACCCTCCACCAGCACGCTGCTGCCGCCCCGCCAGGCATCGGCGAAGTCGAAGGACACCGCCGGCCGCTCCCCCGCTGTGCGCACCACCCACCGCCGCGCGGGCAGCCGGTCCTGGAGGCCGAGGTGGTTCCAGGGCGCGTCCGAGGTGACGGACCCGTCCTCGTACCAGCGCAGTCCGTGCCCCGTGTTGAACACGGTCGCGAACGGCAGCGAGGTCACCGTGGACCGGTCCGCGACCGACACCGCCGGCGCCCGCCACGGATCGCTCGCGTCCGGCCGGGACGGGTCCAGCGAACGCCCGGTCCAGAAGCGGTCGTCGGCGGCGTGGAAGTCCTCCGGGGCGCGCCGGCCGGCGGGCAGGTGGTTGCGGGTCCACTCCGGCCGGTAGAAGCCGATCGAGGCGACGTGCGGCTTGCCGGGCGGCACGATCGCGTCCCAGTCCACCGACGTGTCGGACCCGTTCGACTCGACGTCGATCCCGGCCCACAACTCGTAGCGGCTGCGGCCCGGTTGTTCCGCCTTCGTGCCCGAGGAGGCGAGCGTGGCCGCGCTCCACCGGAAGTCCACGAACATGTCGTCGGCGGCCTGGAAGAAGGCCTGGTTCTGGCTGTTCAGCGCGCCCTGCCAGCCGACCGTGCCGTTGACGGTCATCGCGTCGTACCAGGTGACCCGCTGCCCCTGCGCCGCCGCGAGCGCCTTCAGCTCCTTGACGAATCCGAGCATGGCCCGGCCGAGCGCGGTGTTCCCGCCGCCCGTCTCGGCGTTCACGAACCAGCCGTCGAAGCCGTGGGCCGCGGCGACCGCGACGAGCTGCGCGGCGAGCGGACAGTGCCCGGTGGCGTCCTTCTGCACGAGGTCCCGGGTCCACTGGAGCTGTCCGCCGTAGGCCACCGGCGGCAGGAAGATGTTCCCGAGCACCGGGACGCCGTGCCGGTGGGCCGCGTCCACGATCGGCGCGTTCGGCGCGAGGATCAGGCCCTCACCGGCCGAGCCGCCCCAGAAGACCAGCTCGTCCAGGTAGGCCCAGTGGGTGAGGGCGTAGTAGTCGGCGGTGGCCGAGCCCTGGGAGGGGTTGCTCGACGTGGGGCCGAAGGAGACCAGGGCCTGGATGCGGGCCTGGCCGGAGCGGGCGGTGGTGTTCGCCGGGGTCGGGGCGAAGCGGGCGGCGAGCGGCACGGACGCGGCGTTGAAGACGAGGTCGGGGTCGTCGGCCGCGCGCCAGCTCTTCAGGCTGCGCCATGTGGTGCCGGGGCCGGGGCTGCCGGCGGGGAGCGAGTCCGGGTACCAGTAGGAGGCGTACGGCGGGGTCGCCCCGGCTCTGGGGCGGGCGGCCGCGAAGGCGGGCAGCGGGGACAGGCCGGCGGCGGCGCCGGCGATCAGGACGGTGCGTCTGCTGGGGTTCACGAGCGGGTGCCTCCGTGTGGGGTGGGGAGTACCTGGTCGGGAGGGATGACCTCGGTGATGCCGCGCGCGGCGAGGTGGTCCTCGTCGTCCGCGCGGGTGTCGAGGACGGTGGTGGGACGGGCGCCGTCGGCAACGAGCCGGAAGAAGGCGTCGAAGACGGCTCCGCCGGGGGCGCAGAGGGAGCGGCGGTCCGGGGCGTCGGGGACGACGAGGGCCGTGGTGCGGGGGGCCGGGGCCGTGTGCGGGCGCCGTGCCGCCTCGGCCAGCACGCGGGCGACGTCCTTGGACTCACGGTCGTTGGTGAACAGGCCGAGCCCGTACTCGAGTCGGGGGAAGTCGGCGAGGTCGCGCGAGACGTCGTAGGAGCACCACCAGGTGATGCCCCACAGGTCGGGGCAGTCCAGGACGTTTCCGATCGTCGCCTCGGCGAAGGCGGCCGCGTGCGCGGCGGGCACGAGCGGGGCGGGCGCGCCGACCTCCTGGAGCCATACGGGCCGGTGCGGCTCCTCGGCCCAGGCCTTGCTCAGCTCGACCAGGTAGGCGGCGTGGTGCTCGGCCGGCACGGAGGTACGCCCGTGGCGCTGGGCGGTGCCGTTGAACACCCAGGAGTGCACGGCCGTGAGATCCCCGAGCCGGGCGGAGTGTCCGGGGGTGAAGGGCTGGTCGTCCTGGTACCAGGCGGCATCGTAGGAGGCGTGCAGATGGAGCCGGTCCGGGGCGCCCTCGGCGCAGGCGGCCAGCATCCGCGACAGCCACCGCCCGGCCTCGTCCGCCGTGACGCGGTCGGGGTCGGGGTGGGGGCCGGCGGCGAACTGGTTGACCTCGTTGCCGACGGTCATGCCGAGGAAGTGGGGACGGTCGGCGAGGGCGGCGGCGAGGGTGCGGAGGTAGGCGGCCTGGCCCTCGACCACGTCGGGGTCGGTGAAGAGGTTGCGCCGGTGCCAGGTGCGCGTCCAGGCGGGGAGGAAGTCGAAGCTGCTCAAGTGTCCTTGCAGGCCGTCGACGTTGACGTGCAGGCCGCGTTCGGCGGCCGCGTCGGCGAGGGCCACGAGCTGCTCGACGGCGCGCGGGCGGATCAGGGTGCGGTTGGGCTGGAAGTAGGGCCACAGCGGGAAGACGCGGATGTGGTCGAGGCCGAGCGCGGCGATCGCGTCGAGGTCGGCGCGCACGGAGTCCAGGTCGAAGTCGAGCCAGTGGTGGAACCAGCCTTCGCTCGGTGTGTAGTTGACGCCGAAGCGCACGGCAGGGGGCATGGAGTGTCCTTGTGGTGTACGGGTGTTCAGCCCTTGACGGCGCCCTCGCCGACGCCGCGGAAGAAGTACCGCTGGAGGCAGGCGAACAGCGCGATGAGCGGGGCGACGGCGATCACGGTGCCGGCGGCGACGAGGCGTTCGTCGTTGGCGAAGGTGCCGTGCAGATAGTTCAGGCCGATGGTGAGGGTGAACTTGGACGGGTCGCTGAGCACGATCAGGGGCCACAGGAAGTCGTCCCAGGCACCCATGAAGGCGAAGATCGCCACCACGGCCAGCGTGCCCTTCACCGAGGGCAGGGCGACGCGCAGGAACCGCTGCCAGACGTCGGCGCCGTCGACGTAGGCCGCCTCCTCGATCTCGTACGGCAGGTTGCGGAAGGCGCCCCGCATCAGCAGTACGTTCATCGCGCCGATCGCGCCGGGCAGCACGACCCCGATGAGCGTGTTGTTCAGGCCGAGTTCGCGCATGGTGGTGAACTGGGCGATGACGATGCCCTCGACGGGCACGAGCATCGCCAGCACGAACACCAGGGTGGTCACGCGCCGGCCGCGGAAGCGCAGCCGGGCCAGGGCGTACCCGGCGAGCGAGGCGCCGACGCAGTTGGTGACGACGTTGGCGGTGGCGACCTTCAGGGAGTTCAGGGCGTAGTCCCAGACAGGGATGGTGTCGGCGACCCGCGTGTAGTTGTGCAGGGTGGGGTGTGCGGGCAGGAGGCTCGGCGGTGAGCCGTAGATGTCCTCGGTGGGGCCCTTGAGGGAGGTGGACAACTGCCACAGGAACGGGCCGACGGTCAGGGCGAGGACGGCGAGCAGCAGCAGATAGCGCCAGACCAGCTCGCCGACGCGGATACGGCGGCCGTGTTCGTCGGTGACGCGCGGTTCCTTGCGCACGGTGACCTGCGGCTCGGGCCGTACCTTCTCCAGGACGCTCATGACTCCTCCCGGCGGTCGGCGCGCAGCACCAGCAGCATGAGCGCGACGGTGACGGCGAACACGACGACCGAGAGCGCGGAGGCGTAGCCGACGCGGCCGGTCAGGCCGGTGCCGGTGCGCTGGACGAGCATGACGAGCGTGGTGTCCTCGCCGGCTGGGCCGCCGTCGGGGCCGGCCATCAGATACACCTCGGAGAACACCTTGAACGCGGCGACCGAGGACAGCGCGGCGACCAGCACCATGGTGGAGCGGACGGCGGGCACGGTGACCGAGAAGAAGCGGCGCACCGGTCCCGCGCCGTCCACGGCGGCGGCCTCGTGGAGCTCGCGCGGCACGTTCGCGAGCGCCGCCAGGTAGATGATCATGTAGTAGCCGAGGCCCTTCCACACTGTGACGGCCATCGCGCTCAGCAGGAGCAGCCACTGGTCGCTGAGGAAGCCGACCCGGCCGATCCCGACGGTCTCCAGCAGCGAGTTGACCAGTCCGCGTTCGTCCAGCAGCCACACCCAGATCAGCCCGACGACCACGATCGAGGCGACGACCGGGGTGTAGAAGGCGGAGCGGAAGAAGGTGATGCCGGGGATGTTCCTCTGCACCAGCAGCGCCAGCAGCAGCGGCAGGACGACCAGGGCGGGTACGACCCCGGCGATGTACAGCGTGCTGTTGCGCAGGCCGGTCCAGAACATGTCGTCGTGGAGCAGCTCGCGGAAGTTGGCGAGTCCCACGAAGTGTCCCGGGAGCAGGGTGCGCCGGTCGGTGAAGGAGTTCACCAGGGTGGAGACGAACGGGTAGAGCACGAAGGCGCCGGTGACGAGCAGCCCGGGCGCGGCGAACAGCCAGGGGCTGGTGGGAAGCTGGCGTCGGATGCGGACGGGAGCGACCATGTCCGGTCAGCCCTGCTGGAGCAGCCGGTTGGCGGCGTTGACAGCGTTGTCAAGAGCCTGCCGGGGGCTCTCCTTGCCCTGGAGCGCCTTGGCCACCTCGTTGCGCAGTGCCGTCTTCATCTGGTCGCTGAACAGCACGGGCGTGTAATTGACGGCCGTCTTCAGGGACTTGGCGGCGGCGATGCGCATCCGGGTCTCGTCGGTGCCGTCCTCCTTGGTGAAGTAGGGGTCGTTCAGGGAGCCGGCGGTGCTGGGGAAGATGGCGACCTTCTTGGCGAAGGACATCTGGTTCTGCGCGTCGGTGACGAAGTGGGCGAAGGCGACCGCGGCCGGGGTGTGCTTGGTGCGGGAGTTGACCATCACGCCCATCACGTACATGTTGACGTGCCCGGTGCTGGTGATCTGGTCGGTGATGCCGATGTTCCGGTACAGGCTCGGCGCGTTCTTCTTGAAGTTGTCGAGGTCGAGGGCGCTGCCGGGGTTCATGGCGACGGCGCCGGTGAGGAACTTCTTGCCGGAGGACTCCGGAGTGGCCGTCAGTGCCTGCGGGTCGAGGGCCTTGGCGTCGTACAACTCCTTGTACTTGGCCAGGAGTTCGACTCCCTTGGTGTCGTTGAAGGCGAACGCGGTGCCCTGCTTGTTCATCAGGGTGACGCCGTAGCGGCCGAAGTCCTCGATGGTGGGCACGTTGGCGAGGGTGGCGACCTTGCCGCCGCTCCTCCTCGCCATCTGCAGGGCGTCGGCGAAGAGTTCGTCGTACGTCCTCGGCGGCTGGTCGGGGTTGATCCCGGCCTTTGCGAACAGGGCCTTGTTGTAGAAGAGCGGGCCCGTGTTCAGGTACCAGGGGAAGGCGTACGTGCCGGTCATGCCCGGAACCTGATGGCCGGCCCAAGCACCCTGCAGATACTCGGACTTGTACGCGCCGGCAGCCTTGTCCAGGTCCATCGCCAGCCCCGCCCTGGCGAGCGGGGCGACCAGGTCCGGGGAGACGTTGACGACGTCGGGCAGGGTGCCGCCGGCGGCGTCGGCGCTGAGCTTGTCCGCGTAGCCCTCGGCGGGCTGGTCGATCCACTTCACACGGGTGCCGGGGTACTTCTTCTCGAAGTCGGCTATGAGGCCGTCGAAGTACGGCGTGAAGTTCGCGCGCAGATTCCAGGTCTGGAAGGTGATGTCGCCCTCGACCTTGCCGGAGGCGTCGGTCGAGCCGCCGTCGGCGCCGCCCGAGCCGCAGGCGCTCAGCGGCAGGACGAGGGCGACGGCAGCGGCGGCGAGGGCTCTGCGGGACATGGGCACGGTGACACGGCTCCCTTGCTGTGTCGGGCGGTCGGGGGGCGCCAGAGACCTTGCCCGCGCCGTTCGAAGAAAGTCAATGCATTCACCGGACTAAAGAAATGGGGTCTTTCATTAGTGCAGGTCAGATAGAGAAGGAAGATGTCTTGCCATCATTCACTAATGCGCTTTAGGATCTTGACACTCAAGCGCATTAGCGAGCATCGTCAGGAGGGGGGAGGAACGTGCCGACCAAGCGGTCCCCCGCACGCCGGCCCACGATGAAGGACATCGCCCTGCGGGCCGGGGTCTCCGAGAGCGCCGTCTCCTTCGCGCTCAACGGCCGCCCCGGCGTCTCCGAGGCGACCAGGGCGCGGGTCCGCCGGGTCGCCGAGCAGCTCGGCTGGCGCCCCAGCACGGCCGCGCGCGCCCTGTCCGGCGAGGGCGCGGCCACGGTCGGCTTCGTACTGGCCAGGCCCGCGCACACGCTGGGCGTCGACTCCTTCTTCCTGCAGCTCGTCTCCGGGATCCAGGAGGCGCTCGCGGAACGGCACTTGGGCCTGCTCTTCCAGGTGGCCGAGGACGTCACCGAGGAGTGCGCGGTGTACCGGCGCTGGTGGGCGGAGCACCGGGTGGACGGCGTCCTGGTGGCCGACCCGCGCGCCGAGGACCCGCGCCCCGAGCTGCTGGACGAACTCGGGCTGCCCGCCGTGGTGATCGGCGGCGCACCCGATGTACGGCACCCCGGCCTGGCCACGGTCTGGGCGGACGACGCGGGGGCGATGGCCTCCGTGGTGGACGAGCTGACGGCGCTCGGCCACCGCCGGATCGTGCACATCGCCGGACTGCCCGACCTGGCCCACACCCGGCGCCGTATCGCCACGCTACGGGCGGAGGCGGAGCGGCGCGGGCTCACCGAGGTCCGTTCGGTCACCACGGACTACTCCGACGCACAGGGCGCCGCCGTCACCCGCCGCGTTCTCGGCGACGCGCCCGGCCCGACGGCGCTCATCTACGACAACGACGTGATGGCCGTGGCCGGCGTGGCCGCAGCCGCCGAACTGGGCTTCCGGGTCCCGCAGGACGTGTCGGTGGTCTCCTGGGAGGACTCGGCCCTGTGCCGCATGGTCACCCCCCGGCTGTCCGCGCTGTCCCGGGACAGCGCGGAGTTCGGCCGCACGGCGGCCCGCGAACTGCTGGCCCTGCTGGACGGCACCCCGGCCCGCTCGGTGGGGGTACCGGTGCCACGGCTGACGGGGCGCGGCAGCACGGGGCCCGTACCGGGCTCGGGGTCCGCGGGACCGCCGAGCCCCACCCGCTCAAGTCCCCCAGTTCACCTTGAACACCCACACGTACCGGCCCGCTCTCCGCGCGGCCTGCGGGACGTCGATGACCAGTGAACCGTTCGTGACGGTCCAGGTCAGGGGGCGGTCGTGGCCGAGCATGGTCACCTTGTCCCCCGCCCGCACCGGCACCGGCGCCTCGACGATCAGCTTCGGGCCCGGCTCGGCCAGCGAGTGGATGTAGAACGCCTCGTCCGGGCGGACCGTGAACCGCAGGTCCTCGCCGAGCTGGGCCATCCGCGACCAGTAGGTCGTGTCGTAGATCGCTTCTCCGTTGACCTTGAGCCAGGCGCCCGTCTCCCGCAGCCGGGTCTGCAGGATCTCCGCGATGGTGCCGTCGGCTCGCGGACCGATGTCCAGGAGGAAGTTGCCGTTCTTCGAGACGATGTCGACGAGGCTGTGCACGACCTCCTCGGCCGTCATGTAGGCGGCGTCCGGGGTTGCCTGGTTGTAACCGTAGCTGAACGGATCGAGCCCCCGGCTGGACTCCCACTTGGCGACGACCGTGTTGGCGTACGTCGTGTACTCGGGCGTCGTGAAGTCGTGGAAGGCGATGCCCGAACGGTTGTTGACGGTCACGTCGATCGGACGGGCCCGGTTCTTGGCGTGGTTGAAGTACTCGGTGAGGACATGGAGGCTGTCGTTCACACCGCCGATGTCGCACCAGATGATCTCCGGGTCGTAGCCGTGGATCAGTTCGAGCATCTGCGGGGCCTGGTAGTCGTGCACGTAGTCCCTGCCCGCCGTGTATCCCGTGTACGGGACGGGCTCCAGGGTGTACGGATTGCGCGGCGCGTGGCCCATCCAGGGGTTGTCGGGGTTGAACCACTCGGGCATCGAGAAGTAGAGGCCGCGGTGGAGTTCGGGGGTGTGGCGGAGACTCGCGTCGAAGAGCTCCCTCACCAGGTCCCGCTTCGGGCCCGTCTTCACCGCGTTGCGGTCGGAGACCTTGGTGTCCCACAGGGCGAAGCCCTCGTGGTGCTTGGAGGTGAGGACGTGGTACTGGGCGCCGGCGTCGCGGAACAGCTCCACCCAGGCACGCGGGTCGAAGCGTTCGGCGGTGAAGCGGGGGATGAAGTCGTCGTAGGCGAAGTCCTCGCCGTAGGTGTCGCGGTGGTAGGCGTGCGTGGGATTGGCCGGGTCCTGCATCTGGTCCCAGTACCACTCGGCGTACTGCTTGCCGACCGGCGCCCAGGCGGGCACCGAGTAGACACCCCAGTGGATGAAGATGCCGAACTTGGCGCCCTGGAACCAGTACGGCGCCTGGTGGCCGGAGAGGGATGCCCCGGTGGGCTGGTAGTCGGCCACTCCCAGCGTCAACCCACTTCGCGTTGAGGCGACTTGAGCGCCCCGACCGTGCACGCTCACCGTGCCGTCCCGCCGGGTGCCGGGGGCTGTGCCCGCGCCATTACGGATGCCGATGCGGACGCGGGCCTGTTCGCCGGGGTGGAGGCGGTGGATACGGGCGGGCTCTACGGTGCGGGCGCCGGGGACGTCGACGCGTACGGACACGCCGTCGCCGGAGAGGATCGGGACCGTGCCCGCGTTGACGACGGTGGCCTCGACGCTCTGGGCGCCGGTGGCCTCCAGCAGGGAGTTGGTGGCGTGGGCATCGCGCAGGACCAACGCCCGGCCCTGGGCGACGGGTTGGAGGGAGAGGGCGAAGACGTGCAGGGACGACTTGTTCGCCTGGGCGGGGTTCGTGACCGGCAGGGTCAAGGCGACGGCCTCGCGCCGGGGGTCGATCCAGACCTCCGCCGTCCCGATACCGACGGTGTGCTCGTCCTTGGTGCCGTCCGGCTTGTAGCGGTACGACGCCGACAGCGAGCCGCCCGCCGAGTACCAGTCGGCGCCGCCGAGACCGGCGGTGCTGGTGGAGCCGTCCGCGTAGTGGACGGTGGCCTGGCCGGACGCGTCGCCGTAACTCCCGGCGGTGAGGAAGGCGGCCGACAGATAGTGGCCCCGGGGCAGTTCGATGCGCTGGCCGAGCGCGACGACGTTGTTCCTGGCGCCCGCCGTCGACGCGGGGAAGTCGAAGGGGGTGCCGTCGACCTCGATGCGGCCCGCGGGCAGTTCGTCGCCCGGGAACGTGTAGCCGGAGCCGTCGAAGTCGCCGCCGCGGGCGGAGGCGGTGTCGATGCCGTCGTTGTCGTAGAGGGCGCCGAGCGGGACCGGCACCGGGTCGGGGACGGTGGCCCACGCGACCTGCTGTCCGGCGGCCCGCGCCGGGGTTGTGGTGAGCGGCAGGGCGGCCGCAGCGGTGACGCCGGCTGCCGCGCCCAGTATCAGACGTCTGGGACACATGCTCATGAGCGGCTCCCATTAACTCCGATTCATCGGATGTCTGATGATGGTGGGGGTGCCGTGAGACTGTCAACGGGCCTACCGGAGGGCATAGTTCAAGCATTGATCGGATGATGCATGCCTTGCCGGAAGCGGCGTCTCGACGTATCGCGCCCGACCGGGCACAGTTCTCCCTGCGCCGTGATTCGTACCAGCGAGTAGCCGACGATCGAGCGAGGAGTGCCCGTGGGTGACTGGGCCGGGCGGAGTGCCGCCGAGATAGCCGCCGCCGTACGCGAGAAGCGGGTGACGCCTCGGGAGGTGGCCGCCGAGCACCTCGCGCGGATCGAGCGGCTCGACGGCCGGATCGGGGCGTTCCGGAAGGTGCGGGCCGGGGCGGCGCTCGCCGAGGCGGACGAGGTGGCCTCCCGGGCCGATCTCTCCGAACTGCCGCTCGCGGGCGTGCCCGTGGCCGTGAAGGACAACCTCGCGGTGCGCGGCGAGTCCCACCGCGACGGCTCCGCCGCCACCCCCGACACCCCGGCCGCCGAGGATCACGTCACGGTGGCCCGGCTGCGGGCGGCCGGCGCGGTGGTCGTGGGCCTGACGAACGTGCCCGAGCTGTGTGTCTTCGGCACGACGGAGGGGCCGTACGGCACCGCCCGCAATCCGTGGGACACCTCCCGTACGGCGGGCGGCTCCTCCGGTGGCAGCGCGGCCGCGGTGGCCGCGGGCCTGGTACCGATCGCGCTCGGCAACGACGGGATGGGGTCACTGCGCATACCGGCCGCGAACTGCGGCCTGGTCACGCTGAAGCCCGGCTACGGTGTGGTGCCGGCGGGCATCGGCAACGGCGACTGGTTCGGCATGGCGGAGAACGGTCCCCTGGCCACGACGGTCGAGGACCTGCGACTGATGCTGGACGTCCTGGCGGGTACGGGTCTCCCGGGCACGGCGGAGGCCCCGCGGCGGCGGATCGCCGCGGCCGTGCGCAGTCCGCTCGCCGGGGTCGGCGTGAGCAGACCGTATACGACCGCGGTGCGGGAGGCGGCCGGGGTGCTCGCGCGGGCCGGGCACCAGGTGCGGCGGGCCGAGCCGCCGTATCCCCTCTCACTCGGCGTGACCGCGCTGCGGCACTGGACGGCCGGGACCGCGGTGGACGCCGAGGGCCTGGACCCCGCGCGGCTGGCCCGGCGCACCCGGGTGCACGCGGCGGTGGGACGGCGGTTCGTCCACGCGGTGCGCACCGGGGACAGCCGTGATCGCCTGCGCGCCCGACTGACCCCCTTCTTCACCGAGTACGACGTCCTGCTCACCCCGGCCCTGGCCCGGCGTTCCCCGGCGGCCGGCCCGTGGCACGAACGCGGCTGGCTGCGCAATGTGCTGGCCAACACCGCGTACTCCCCGTTCACCCCGCCCTGGAACCTGACCGGCTGGCCCGCGATGTCGGTCCCGTTCGGCACCCTTCCCTCGGGCGCCCCCTGCGCCGTACAGCTCGTGGCGCGGCCGGGCTCGGAGTCCGTGCTGCTGGAGCTGGCGGAGGAACTGGAGGCGCTGCGTCCGTGGCGGCGGACGGCGCCGGTGTCCGGCTCCTGAGCTCCGGCCGCCCGGCTCATGCGTCCGGCTGGTCGAGTGACCGGTACATGATGTGCAGGCCCACCCTGCCGTGCCGGGGATGTTCGAAGGCCTCCGGGACCGTGCCGAGGACGGTGAAGCCCAGGGAGGTCCAGAGCTGGACGGCCGGGTTCGTCTCGACCACGGCGTTGAAGACCATCGCCCGGTAGCCGTGGGCCCTGGCCTCGGCGAGGACGTGTTCGGCGAGGGCACGGCCGACGCCCTCGCCCGTGCGGTCGGGGTCGACCATGAAGCCGGCGTTCGCGACGCGGGCGGCGGGGCCGCCGTAGTTCGGGGTGAGGTAGGCCGAGCCGACGACGGCTCCGCTCGTGTCCTCGGCGACGTAGACGCGCTTGGCGGGGTTCAACCAGAGCGCACGGGCGTCGTCCTCGGAGGTCTCGGGGTCCCAGGCGTAGGTTTCGGCGGCGGCGACGATCCGGTGCCAGAAAGGCCAGATCCGCGGCCAGTCCTCGGCCGCGGCTTCTCTGATCAGCATGGGCGTGAGTCTGTCAGGTCTGTCAGGTCACGCCCATGCGCGCGGCACGCCGGGGCCCGGCCCGGGGATCAGTCCACGCTGGGCAGGATGTGGGGTTCGGCGAGGTCGTCCTCGTAGCCCGCCAGGCGGATCGGGGCGGACCGGGCCCACACGTCGAGGCTGCCGAGTTCTCCGGTGCGCCGGCCCACGCGCTCCGTGCGTTCCTTGGGCCGTTGATCGCTGTTCGTCTTCTCCGGTGTCACCGCGCACTCCTTATGTGTCGGTCACCCTCGGGGGGCCTGCCGGACAGCCTGCGCTCCGGCACTCGGCGCCCGCTCGGGTCTGGATGGAAGGCCAGTTCGGACGCGGTGGCGCCGGTACGGACGTCTGGGTCTGGGTGGGACCCGGTACTGCTGCCCGTCCCCTCCAGATTACCCAAATGAGCGGGCTCGCGCTCGATCGGGAGTGCAAACAAGGTGTAACTATCAGAAGTCGTTTCGCCCCCCAATGCCTCCTAATATGCGGCCATTTACCTTGGCGCGCTCCCCCGGGCGCCGGATCCGATCACCCGATCGGGCTACACGTGGCGCAGTTCAGGTGCCGTTGGCCGGGTCGCAAGCTCGCCATGATCTGCTGATGAGCGGCAACGGCTGACTCGCGGAAGGACTGACGCATGGAGCTGCGCAGCGTCGAGGAGCTGATGGATCTGCTGTACGCCGGACGGCACCAGCACGCGCTGCGAACCGCCGCGCTGCTGCGCCGCAGCCGCCCCGCCGACAAGGAGCTCCAGGTGGCGGGGCTGGTACGCGGCATCGGGCCGGTCCTGTGCCCGGGCGACGGGCCGGACCGGGCCCTCACCACGGCCGAGGCGGTGCGCTCCCTGCTCGGGGAGCGGGTGTTCCGGCTGGTGCGCGGGGGCGCGGGCCCGGCCGACGACGATGCGCTGCGGCTGCGGCAGGCCCACGAGGAGGGCCGTGCGGCGGGCTTTGACGCGGGCGTCCTGGAGGACTGGCGCACGGTGCTGGAGCTGGTGGCGGCCCGGCACTCCCGGCTCGGCGCCGTCGACTGACGCCCGGGGCGCGGGGCCTCCCACGCCCGGGGTGCGGGACCTCGGCAGGCCGGCGGTCCGTCACAGGAGGGCCTGCGCGGAGTGCCCGACCCGCCACCGGTCGTGGCGGGTCACCACTTGCCGGGCGCGTAGTCCTTCAGGAAGACGCCGTACAGGTCCTCGCCCGACTCGCCGCGCACGATGGGGTCGTAGACGCGGGCGGCGCCGTCGACCAGGTCGAGGGGAGCGTGGAAGCCGGCCTCGGCGAGGCGCAGCTTGTCGTAGTGCGGGCGCTCGTCGGTGATCCAGCCGGTGTCGACGGAGGTCATGAGGATGCCGTCCGTGTCGAACATCTCCTGGGCGCTGGTCCGCGTGACCATGTTCATCGCGGCCTTCGCGGCGTTGGTGTTCGGGTGCCCGGCGCCCTTGTAGCCACGGCTGAAGACGCCTTCCATCGCCGAGACGTTCACGACGTACGCACGGCCGCTGGAGGCCTTCTTCGCGGCGTCCGCCATCGCCGGGCGCAGGGCGCTGATCAGGATGAACGGGGACGTGTAGTTGCACAGCTGGGTCTCGAGCAGCTCGACCGGCGAGATCTGGTCGATGGTCTGCACCCAGGTGTTGGTGTCGACGACGTCGGGGACGAGGCCGCCGGCGTCGATGGCGGTGCCCTCGAGGTGCCGGGCGATGCTGGCGTTGCCGGCGACGAGGGCGAGGTCGGCGACCTTCTGGGCGTCCAGGCCGCTGGTGCCGATGGGCAGCGCGGCGATGCCGTCGACGGCGCCGGAGTTGAAGGCGCCGATGACGTGGTGGGCGGGGAGTTCACCGGCGGGCAGCGGGGCGGTCTCGCCCTCGACGAGGGCGGCGTAGGCGGAGGGCAGGCGGCGTACGGTCTGCGTGGCGTTGTTGATCAGGATGTCGAGCGGGCCCGCCTCGGTGACCTGCTCGGCGAGGGCCACGGCCTGGGCCGGGTCGCGCAGGTCGATGCCGACGACCTCGAGCCGGTGCAGCCAGTCCGCGGAGTCCTCCATCGCCTTGAAGCGGCGGATGGCGTCCTTGGGGAAGCGCGTGGTGACGGTGGTGTGCGCGCCGTCGCGCAGCAGCCGCAGCGCGATGTACATGCCGATCTTGGCGCGGCCGCCGGTGAGCAGGGCGCGCTTGCCGGTGAGGTCGGCGCGGGCGTCGCGCTTGGCGCGGTTCGTGGCGGCGCAGTCCGGACAGAGCTGGTGGTAGAAGTAGTCGACCTCGACGTAGCGGGTCTTGCAGGTGTAGCAGGAGCGGGGGCGCTGGAGTATGCCCGCGATCCTGCCCGCCTCGACCTTGGAGGAGGGCAGGATGCCCTCGGTCTCGTCGTCGATGCGCTCGGCGGAGCCGGTTGCGGTGGCCTCGGTGACGGCACGGTCGTGCGCGGTCTTGGCGGCCCGGCGCTCCTGGCGGCGGCGCTGCTTGACCGTCCGGTAGATGTGCGAGGTGGCCCGGCGCACCTTGATCGCGTCCGGGTGGTCGACCTCGATGGTGTCGAGCTCCTCCAGCACGCTGAGGCAGACGGCCAGCCGCTCGGGGTCGATACCGGGGCCGTAGACCACTTCCTCCGTGGCCATGGAGGCCATGGAGCCGTCCTCTGTCACCGTCATCGCGCTGCCGCTTCCCTGATCAACCGCGCAGCGCTCCGACTCGCGCCCGCCTTCGAACGGGGAATTTTACGGAGCGCACCGGCTCCCCGCCAAACCCGAACGGACCAGCACCGAACCCGAGGCGCCACCCGCACCCGGCGACGAACGTCGCACGGGTGGTGCGGGTGGGAACCCGGAATCCCCTAAGGGCTTCACGCGTCGCACGCCGCCAGCAGCGTCGACACCTCCGCCGACACCGCGTGAGCGAACCGGTCCAGGTCCGGCACGGCCTGCGCATCGGCGACCAGGCCGTAGTGCACGCGCCCGCGATACGTGGAGATGGCCACCGCCAGCGACTGCCCCGGTGCGAGCGGCGCCAGGGGATACACCTCCCTCAGCTCGTGGCCGCCGAGCCGCAGCCCCAGCCCGGGCAGCGGCACGCTGGTGACGAGGATGTCGAACCACAGCCGGGCCGCCTGCCCGACGAGCGGTCCGCCGAGCCGGTGGCCCAGCGCCGGTACGTGATCGGCCAGCAGCGCCACCGCACCCGCACCCCGGTTCGGCCCCGCGTCCTTGTTGCGCAGCATCGCGGTGCGCACGGTGTGCAGCCGGCCGAACGGATCCGGCTCGTCCACCGGGAGCCGTATCAGGTAGCCGGAGAGCCGGTTGCCCTGTGGGTGCGCGGTGCGCGGGCGGCGCCGGGAGACGGGGATGAGGGCGCGGGGTGCCACGCCCTTCGTGCAGTCGCCGCGTTCCTCCAGCCAGCGGCGCAGGGCCCCGGCGACGACGGCGATCAGCACGTCGTTGACGGTGCCTCCGGCGCTCTTGCGCACACGGTGCACGTCGTCGATGTCGAACACGACCCCGGCGGTGCGGCGGGTGCCGCTCGGCGCGGAGGTGAGCGCGGAGGCGGGCCGCATGCCGAGGGTGGAGCGGGCGAGGGAGGCGCCGATGTCCAGGGCCCGGCCCACGTCGGACAGGGCGCCCTTGACCAGCCCGGGGACGAGTCCCGGCAGCTTGCGCACGTCCGGCAGCAGCCCGCGCGGCGGCTCGATGGCGCGCGGCGCCCGCTCGGGCAGGTCCATCGGGTCGAGGACGCCGGCCGCGAGCTTCAGCGCGCGCAGCCCGTCGGCGAGGGCGTGGTGGAACTTGAACAGCACGGCGAAGGACATCCCGTCCTCGCCGGGCAGCACATGCGCCTCCCAGGGCGGCCGGCCGCGCTCCAGCGGGCGCTCCATGAGCCGCCCGGCGACGGCGTGGAAGTCGGCGGTCGGGGCGTGCAGCCGTACGTGGTTCAGCGGGTCGAAGTCCGGGTCGGGCTCCCGGGCGGCACCGCCGAAGGCGAACGGCTGCCACACGTCGCGGATGCGCAGGCGCAGCCCGGGCACGGCGGCGGCGCGGGCGGCGAGCAGGTCGGCGGCATGGGCGCCGGCGGTGGGCGAGTGCGCGCCGAAGACGCCGAGCGCGCCGAGGTGCATCGGATGCCGGTCGGACTCGATGTTCCAGAACGCCAGGTCGAGTGGAGCGAGCAGATGGGAAGTCAAGGGCGTGCCTCACGTCGACGACGGATGGATCTGCAGTCACTCGCAGTCAATCTCTGTCACCCGATTACGGTCAAGTACGATCAGGCTACGCTCAGTTAACAGAAGATTAAGTCCCGCCCCTGCGGCAGGGGCGGGACCTAGGGATACGTGAGGTCAGTTCAGGACCGGTTGTGCCGCCCCCCGTGACGTACCCCACTCAGACGGGCGCGGGCCGACCGTGAACGCGAGCGAGCGCAGGGAGCGCAGCGCACCCGTCGTCACATAGGTCTGCCCATGCGGTGTTCCGTCGGTGCGGACGCTCTGGATGTACCGGTCGGTGGCGGAGGTGCCCGGCGCGGCGACGGTCAGCCGGCCGCTCGGCCAGTAGCGGCGGTCCAGGGTGAGGTCGACACGGTCGAAGACCGGCGTGGACAGGCCCCAGGTGCCGTAGCCGGGCTGGATCGGGAACAGCCCGATGGACGACAGCACGTTCCAGGCGGACATCGTGCCCAGGTCGTCGTTGCCGGTGATGCCGCCGGGCCCGTCGGTGAAGAGGGTGAGGGCGGCGTGCACCACGTCGGTGGTCTTCCACGGCTGACCGGTGGCCAGGTAGGTGTACGGCGCGATGAGGTCGGGCTCGTTCATCGGGTTGTACTTGTCGGCGTTGTAGTACGCGTACGCGTCGCCGTGCACCCACACCTCGCGGGCGGTCTTCCCGGGGTCGGCCAGCAGGCGGTCGTAGGCGAAGAACGAGTCCAGCCGGTCGTTGGCCGCGCGCTCGCCGCCGATGAGCCGCACCATGCCGGGCACGTCCTGCGGCACGAGCCACTGGTACTGCCAGGCGGTGCCCTCGTGGAAGCCGTTGCCGCTCGCCGGATCGGCCGAGCCGGTGAAGGCGCCGGAGGCGTCGCGGGCGCGGAAGAAGCCGGTCGCGGGGTCGAAGATGTTCCGGTAGTTCTGCGCCCGTGCCGCGTAGCGGGCGGCGTCGGCGTCGTGGCCGAGGCCGCGCGCCATCTGGGCCAGCATGGCGTCGGCGAGGGCGTACTCCAGCGTGACGGAGGCGCCGTGGTGGTAGTCGGAGTCGCCCATCTTGGCGTACGGCCGGTCCTTGTCGAACGGGGCGTAGCCGTGCGCGAGGTACTCGGCGTTGGCCTCCCGGCCGATGCCCGGATACGTGGGCGGCGGGACGCCGTCGGCGTTCTTCTTCAGCGCGCGGTAGGCCCGCTCCTCGAAGCCCTTGAGCAGACCCGTCTGGTAGGCCGTGGTCAGGAAGGGGGTGACGGGGTCGCCGCTCATGACGTTCGTCTCCACCGGGCCGTACCCCCACTTGGGCAGCCAGCCGCCGTCCTCGTCGACCGCGACGAGCGAACGGGCCATGTCCCGGGTCTCGCGCGGCGCGAGGAGCGCGAGCAGCTGGACCTGGGTGCGGTAGGTGTCCCACAGCGACCAGTTCTGGTAGTACGTGAAGCCCTGGGCGCGGTGGACACGGCGGTCCCAGCCGAAGTAGCGGCCGTCGGTGTCGCTGCCGACGTTCGGCGCGAGGAAGGACCGGTACAGCGAGGAGTAGAAGGTCCGGCGCAGGGCGGGGGCGCCGCCCTGGACGCGGACGGCGGCGAGCCGCCTCTCCCACTCCCCGCGGGCCCGCTCGCGCACCGCGTCGAAGGACCGTCCGCCCTCGGCGGCCAGATTGCCGGCCGCGCCGCGCGCGTCGACGTACGACAGGGCGGTGGTCGCCTCGACCCTACGGTCCTTGGTGGTGTCGAAGCGGACGTAGGCGCCGCCGGGTCCGCTGCGGGAGCCGGGGCTGAGCGTCGCGCCGTCCCAGGTGCCGTACGCGGTGAAGGGCCGGCTGAAGCGGGTGATCGTGTAGACCGTGTAGGGGCCGGTGTCCCGGCAGAAGCCGTGCCCGGTGATCTCGGTGCGCACGGTGTGGTCGTCGAGGATCTCGACGGAGCTGGAGACCCCCTTGTGCAGCGACTGGGCCGCGTTCAGCAGGACGTTGGCCTTGTCGGTGGCGGGGAAGGTGTAGCGCTGCACGCCGGTGCGCTCGGTGGCGGTCAGCTCGGCACGGATGCCGGAGGAGAGGTCGACCCGGTAGTAGCCGGGGCTCGCGGTCTCGTCCTGGTGCGAGAAGCCGGCCGCGTACCGGGTGTAGTCCGTCTGCGTGACGTCACCGGTGGTGGGCAGCACGGGCAGGTCGCCGCCGATGCGGCAGCCGACGCCCGAGAGATGGACCAGGGAGAAGCCGCGGATCCGGTTCTGCGTGTAGTCGTAGCCGGTGTTGTGCCCGGTGTCCGGGGAGAGCTGGACCATGCCGAAGGGCACGGCCGCGCCGGGGAAGGTGTTGCCCTCGTCCTGGCTCCCGATGAACGGGTTGACCAGGTCGGTGAGGTGGCCGTCGGTCCGCTCGGCGGCCCGTGCGGCGGGGGTGGCGATCAGCGTGGACGCTGCCATCACCCCGGCCAGGCACAGCCGCGTGCGCCGGGTCCCTCTCATGTCGCATGACCTCCGCAGGTTCGACATCGATGTCTGCATCCTGAAGGTCGAACGACTCAGAACCGGGCAAGGTACGGTTATCGGGCGAACGCGTCGCGCCGGGCACCGGCTGGATGATGACGGGGCGTCAGAGCGCCAGTGGCTGCGCGCGACGCGCCGAGCTCACCGACCGGGCTCATCCGGCCGGAACCGCATCGGGCACACCGCATGCCGCGGGCCTTGTCCCTAGGGCACCCGCTGCCCCTTCCCCAGGGCGATCACGCCGCCCTTGGACACGGTGTACAGCTCCGCGTCCCGCTCCGGGTTGACGCCGATGGTCGCGCCGGGCGGGACCTCGACGTTCTTGTCCAGGACGGCACCGCGCACCACCGCGCCCCGGCCTATGCGCACGTTGTCGTGCAGCACCGAGCCCTGGACCACCGCGCCCGGGTCGACCCGTACACCCGGGGAGAGGACCGACCGGGTGACCTGACCGCGGATCAGGCACCCGGCGCTGATGATGGACTCGCTCGCGATGCCGCCCGCGTTGAAGCGGGCCGGGGAGAGCTGGCCCGAGTGGGTGTAGATGGGCCACTGGCGGTTGTAGAGGTTGAACGCGGGGCGCTCGGCGATGAGGTCCATGTGCGCCTCGTAGTAGGCGTCCACGGTGCCCACGTCCCGCCAGTAGCCCTGGTCGCGGGTGGTCTCGCCGGGCACGTGGTTGTCGTTGAAGTCGTAGAGCTGGGCCTCGCCGCGCACGGTGAGCTGGGGCAGGATCGAACCGCCCATGTCGTGCACGGAGCTCTCGTCCTCGGCGTCCCGGTGCAGCGCCTCGACGAGCGCCTTGGTGGTGAAGATGTAGTTGCCCATCGAGGCGAAGACGGTCTCGGGGTCGTCGGCCAGGCCCGGCGGATCGGCGGGCTTCTCCAGGAAACGCTGCACCGTACGGCCGTCCGACCCCGGCGTGATCACCCCGAAGGAGGAGGACTCCACGCGCGGCACCCGGATGCCGGCCACCGTCACGCCCGCGCCGCCCTCGATGTGCTGGGCGAGCATCTGCCGCGGGTCCATGCGGTAGACGTGGTCGGCGCCGAACACGGCCACGTACTCGGGCTGTTCGTCGTGGACCAGGTTCAGCGACTGCAGGATCGCGTCGGCGCTGCCCAGGTACCAGCGCGGGCCGAGGCGCTGCTGGGCCGGGACCGGTGTGACGTAGTTGCCGAGCAGGCTGGACATCCGCCAGGTGGTGGTGATGTGCCGGTCCAGCGAGTGCGACTTGTACTGGGTCAGCACGCAGATGCGCAGCACGTCGGCGTTGACGAGGTTGGACAGGACGAAGTCGACGAGGCGGTAGGTGCCGCCGAAGGTGACGGCTGGTTTGGCGCGGTCGGCGGTCAGCGGCATCAGACGCTTTCCCTCGCCGCCCGCCAGTACGATCCCGAGTACGGAAGGCCCTCCACGACGCATGGCCGCTCCCCTCACCCTGGTTGAACCATGGCTGCCCCGAGCGGACGGGACTAAGCCTGCTTGAGGATCTCCTCGTACAACGCGGCCGTGCGGCGGGCCACCGTGTCCCAGCCGAACTCCGAGGCCGCGCGCTCCCGTCCGGCCTCCCCCATCCGCCGGGCCGCCTCCGGGTCGCCGAGGACGGAGTCCAGGGCATGCGCGAGACGCGTCTCGAACTCCTCGTCCACGTCGACCAGCACACCGGTACGGCCGTCGTCCACCACCTCCGGGATCCCCCCGACCCGGGAGGCCACGACCGGTGTGCCGCAGGCCATGGCCTCCAGATTGACGATGCCGAGGGGTTCGTACACCGAGGGGCAGACGAACACGGCGGCGCGCGTGAGGAGTTGGATCACCTCGGGGCGCGGCAGCATCTGCGGGATCCAGAACACCCCGGCACGGGCCCGGCTCAGCTCCTCGAAGAGCTCGCGGAACTCCCGGTCTATCTCCGGGGTGTCGGGGGCGCCCGCGCACAGCACGACCTGGACGCCCGGGTCGATGTCCCGTGCCGCGCGCAGCAGATGGGGCACGCCCTTCTGGCGGGTGATCCGGCCGACGAACAGGACGTACGGGCGGGCCGGGTCGATGCCGTGCCGGGTGAGGGCGTCGGTGCCGTGGTGGGGCAGGTAGAGGCGGGTGTCGATGCCGTTGTGCACGATGTGCACGGCGGCCGGGTCGAGCGCCGGGTAGCAGGCGAGGATGTCCTCGCGCATGGCGCCGGACACGGCGATCACCGCGTCGGCGGCCTCGATCGCGGTGCGTTCGGCCCAGCTCGACAGCGCGTATCCGCCGCCCAGTTGCTCCGCCTTCCAGGGCCGCAGCGGCTCCAGCGAGTGGGCGGTGACCACGTGCGGGACGCCGTGCAGGAGCTTGGCGACGTGGCCGGCGAGGTTCGCGTACCAGGTGTGGGAGTGGACGAGTTCGCGTCCCTCGAGGGCGGCGGCGATGGACAGGTCCACGGAGAGGGTGCGCAGCGCGTCGTTGGCGCCGTCGAGCGCGGACCAGGGACGGTGGCGTACGACTCCCACGCCGCGGCCCTCGCCCCAGGTGTGCACCTCCAGGTCGACCAGGGAGGTCAGCTCCCGGGCCAGGAACTCCACATGGACACCGGCGCCGCCGTAGACGTCCGGGGGGTACTCCCGTGTCAGCAGTCCCACTCGCACCCGACAACCCCCTTGTACCGGCGGCAGGTTCCCTTCAGGGTCACCCAGAAGCGGCCCCTGGGGAAGAGCGCGGCGGCCGGGGGAAGCAGCAGTCTCCGCAGACCCCGCCGCCGGGCACCCGGTAGTACAGGCAGCAGCTGCGGCGGCGGAACGCCGTGCCGGTGCGGGTGCCGGTGGCGCGCAGGAGGGGCTGGGCGAAGAGTTCGTCCGTCAGCGCGCGGGCCCGGTCGGCCAGATCGGTACGGCCGTGCGCGCGGGCCCAGCGGTCCAGTTCGCGGGCGGCTCCGGCGAGTGCGGAGCCCGCGTTGCCCCACAGCAGTCCGGGCGCGCTGCCGTAACCGGCCGTCAGTGCCCGCGTGAGGGGCTCCAGGTGTCCGTGCAGCACGGCGGCCGCGAGGTCGGCGGCGTCCCCGGGCCGCGGGCGCAGCTCGGTCAGGTACAGGTCGTCGGGGGCGGCGGCGAGCGGGTCCCAGCGCAGCAGGTGCGGGCCGAGGTCGGGCAGCCGGCCGTAGCGGACGGCACAGCCGAGGGCCACCGACCACAGCCGGGCGGCGAGGCCCTGCTGGGCGATGGAGGCGGCCACGCGTGGTTCGCCGGTGCGGAGCCGGTCCGCGACCACGGCCACCCGCACCGCCAACGCGTCCGGACCCACCCGTTCGTAGGCCTCGGCGAGGGTCGGCAGTCGGCCGGGGTCCGGTCCGTCCGTGGCTCCGGCCGGGCCGGGCAGCGTACGCAGGACGAAGAAGCCGCCGAGCGGGCGGAGGGCGGCGAGAGCAGGGTCGAGGTCCACGACCAGTACTGGTATCAGGCGCGTTCCCGGGCCCCGACACGAGGTGTCGGTCTTCCGTCACCCATCGCAAGGATGATCGCGCGGCTGGTGTACTCCATCGGCAGTAGGAGGCATTGAGTGCTCAGGGACGACGACGGGAAGAGCGCGGCCGGGCAGAGTGTTGGCCATGGAAGCCGACCGTACGTCGCGCCGGGCTCAGGGCCCCCGCCGCCCGCACAGGAGACGCCGATGAGCGCCCTCGCGTTGTCCGTGCTGCTGTCGTTCGTGTCCGCCCTCGCCTACGCGGCCGGCGCGATCGTGCAGGAGCAGGTGGCGGTCTCCTCCCCCGGCAGCGCGTACCTGCCGCTGCGGCGGGCCGGTTGGTGGGGGGCGCTGGCGCTCAACGGTCTCGGCGGTGTGCTGCACGTGGTGGCGCTGGCCTACGGCCCGCTCAGCCTGGTACAGCCGCTGGGCGCGCTGACCATCGTCTTCGCCCTGCCCATGGCGGCGCTGTGCGTCGGCCGCAGGGCCGGTGCGACCGCCTGGCGGGGCGCGGTCATGGCCACCGTGGGCCTCGCCGGTCTGCTGGCCCTGGTCGGGTCCTCCGACGGCCACTCCCTCGCCATGGGCCAGCGGGTGGCGGTCGCGCTGGTCACCGGGGGTGCGGTCGTGGCGCTGACGTTCGTCGGGCTGGCGGCGCACCGGCACCCGGCGGTGCGCAGCGTGCTGCTCGCCACCGCCTCCGGCACGGCGTTCGGCATGTCGTCGGTGTTCACCAAGACCGTCGCCGTCGACTGGACGCACGGCTTCGACGGGGACGACCTGCCCTCCCTCGCGGTGATCGCCCTGTTCGCGGTCGGCGGTGTCGTGCTGTCCCAGGCCTCCTACCGGGGCGGCGGCCTGGCCGCACCGCTGGCCACGCAGACCGTGGTCAATCCGGTGCTGGCGGCCGCCGTCGGCATCCTGATGTTCGGCGAGACGTTCCGCCACGGCGGCGAGGGCACCGCCCTCGCCGTGAGCTGTGGGGCGGTGGCGGCGGGCGGGCTGATCATGCTGACGACCGAGCGGATCGAGCGCGCCGAGCCGCCCGCCCTGCCGGACGGCGGCCCGGAACCGGTCTCCGGCGCGGAAGCGTTCCCCGCCGTACCCCAGCAGCGAGCGGCGGCGCAGGCCGGGCCGGAGCGGGACGGGCTTCCCGAGGCCGGCGGCGCGTCCGACGCGCCGGTGCTGCGCGACCTGCTCGTGCCGGGCCCGGTCGGCCGCCGGGTTCCGGGACCGGGCCCCGGCGGGCAGGGTGCCGGCGGCGAACCGCCGGATCTCCGCTCGCTGTCCGCACCGTACCTCGCGCTGCCCACGCGCGTCGGGGCACCACTGCCGGTCCTGCACGGGCACGGTACGCGCGTCAGATCCTGACCCCGCCGGCCCGCAGATAGGCGAGCGGGTCGATGTCCGTGCCGAAGCCGGGCCCGGTCCGCACCTCGAAGTGCAGGTGCGGGCCGGTGACGTCCCCCGTGGCTCCGGAACGGCCGATGCGCTGGCCCGTGGCGACGTTCTGCCCGATCCGCACGGAGATGGCCGACAGGTGGCCGTACTGGGTGTAGCGGCCGTCGGCGTGCTGGATCACCACCTGGTAGCCATAGGCGCCGCCCCACCCCGCGGCCACCACCTGCCCGGCCTCGGCGGCCTGCACGGAGGTGCCCGTCGGCACGAGGAAGTCGACGCCGGTGTGGTAGCCCTTCGACCAGTGCGAGCCGGCCACGCGGTACCCGGTGCCGATGGGTGCGTCCACGGGGGCGACGAGCGTACGCCCCGTGCTCTTCGTCCGGTGCGGTGCCGGCCTGTGCTCCGAAGGGGCCTTCTTCTCCGGGGACTTGGTGCCCGTGGTGGCCGCGCCACGCAGGGTGAGTCGCTGGCCGGGCAGGATCAGGTCGGGATCGGCGCCGATCGTCCGGCGGTTGCCGGCGTACAGCCCGCGCCAGCCGCCGCGGACATGGTGCTCCTCGGCGATCCCGGAGAGGGTGTCGCCGTGCACCACCGTGTACATCTCGGCCCGGCCGGCGCGCGACTGCGGGGTGCTGTGCGCCTGTACGTCCTTCAGCGCGGCGCCCTTCACGGGGCGCGTGGTGGTGCTGTCGACGTGCATGCCGGGATCCGCGTCCCCCCGGGTCAGCCCGGCCCGCACCGAACACACCGGCCAGGCGCCCGGCCCCTGCCCGTCGAGGACCCGCTCGGCGACGGCGATCTGCTGGTCCCTGGTCGCGAGGTCGGCGCGCGGGGCGTACCGGGTGCCGCCGTACGCCTCCCAGGTGGACCGGGTGAACTGCAGCCCGCCGTAATAGCCGTTGCCCGTGTTGATGCTCCAGTTTCCGCTGGACTCGCAGGCGGCGACCTTGTTCCAGGTGGAGGCGTCGGCCGCGTCGGCCGGGCCGGCGGCGACCAGCGGGATCGCGAGGCCGGCGCCGCCCGCCGTGACGGTGAGTGAGGCGCGGTTGATCCTGTTCGGCTGGTACCGGCGATGCCGGCCGCGTACGGCCATGTCCGAATTCCCCTCGGCATGCGTCAGGAGGGGGCAAAAGTAAGCGCCCCGAACAGGCCATGACAAGACGGAAAACCGGCCTCCCGCAGCGCCCAAGTGGCCGGGAAGGGACCTTCGTTGGCCGGGCCTCCCGTTCGCTGAGGCTTCAGGCGGTCTCGCGTCGTACTGAAGGCATGGCGGGTCGGATGTGCACTCGCCGTGGCGGCACGTCAGGATGGTCGCGGAACCGTGCTGACGGAGCCGTAGTCACGAAGCAGCTAGGGAGCAGGCGGTATGAGCACTTCAGCGCAGATCGGTGTCACGGGCCTCGCGGTCATGGGCCGCAACCTCGCTCGGAACTTCGCCCGCAACGGCTACACGGTCGCGGTGCACAACCGTACGGCGTCGCGGATGAAGGCGCTGGTGGAGGAGTTCGGGCAGGAGGGCGACTTCATCGGGGCCGAGACCGCCGAGGAGTTCGTGGCGGCGCTGGAGCGCCCGCGCCGCCTGGTGATCATGGTGAAGGCGGGTGAGCCCACGGACGCGGTGATCCAGGAGTTCGCGCCGCTCCTCGAACCCGGCGACATGATCATCGATGGCGGAAACGCCCACTTCGCGGACACCCGGCGCCGCGAGCGGGAGCTGCGCGAGCGCGGCATCCACTTCGTCGGCACGGGCATCTCCGGCGGCGAGGAGGGCGCGCTGCACGGGCCGAGCATCATGCCGGGCGGTTCGGTGGAGTCGTACGACTCCCTCGGACCGATGCTGGAGAAGATCTCCGCGAAGGCCGCGGACGGCGCGCCCTGCGTGACGCACTGCGGTCCCGACGGCGCCGGGCACTTCGTGAAGATGGTCCACAACGGCATCGAGTACGCCGACATGCAGCTGATCGGCGAGGCGTACCAGCTGCTGCGCGAGGTCGCCGGGTACTCCCCCGCCGAGATCGCGGAGATCTTCCGTACGTGGAACACGGGCCGCCTGGACTCGTACCTGATCGAGATCACGGCGGAGGTGCTGTCGCACGTGGACGCGGCGACCGGCAAGCCGTTCGTGGACGTGGTGGTCGACCAGGCCGAGCAGAAGGGCACCGGCCGCTGGACCGTCCAGATCGCGCTGGACCTGGGCGTGCCGGTGTCCGGCATCGCCGAGGCCGTCTTCGCGCGCTCGCTGTCCGGCCACGCGGGGCTCCGCGAGGCCTCGCGGGGGCTGGCGGGCCCGCAGGCCGTGCCGCTGGGCAAGGAGGAGGCGGCCGCCTTCGCGGACCGGGTGGAGCAGGCGCTGTACGCGTCCAAGATCGTGTCGTACACGCAGGGCTTCCACGAGATCACCGCGGGCAGCGAGGAGTACGGCTGGGACATCGATCTCGGCGCGGTGGCCTCGATCTGGCGCGGCGGCTGCATCATCCGGGCCGCGTTCCTGGACCGGATCCGCGCCGCGTACGACGCCCGCGCCGATCTGCCGAGCCTGCTGTCGGACGAGACCTTCGCGCGCGAGATCGCCGACGCCCAGGACGACTGGCGGGAGGTGCTGATCGCCGCGACGCGGCAGGGCGTGCCGACGCCGGGCTTCGCGGCGGCACTGGCCTACTACGACGCGCTGCGGGCACGTCGCCTGCCGGCGGCTCTGACGCAGGGGCAGCGGGACTTCTTCGGGGCGCACACGTACCGGCGGGTGGACCGGGAGGGGTCGTTCCACACGCTGTGGGGAGGGGATCGGTCGGAGGTTTCCGCCTGAGGGGCCGCGGGGAACCCACGGCCGGCGTGTGCGGGTGCGCTGTGGCTGGTCGCACCCGCGCGGCGGGGCCGCACATCGATGCGACCCCGCGGCTCGTCGGGGCACTGCTGCCCCGCGTGGTCAGGTGAGGGGTGGGCCTGGCTCGGGGTTCGGTACCGGCTCCGGGCCCGGCGGGATCGGCGACGGTGACGGTTCCGGGGGGCCGGGGGCCGGGGGTGCCGGGGGTGGGGTCGGATCGGGGCCCGGTGGGGGCGGTGTGGGCTGAGGGCCCGGCTCGGGCGGCGGGACGGGGCTCGGGTACGGGTCCGGTGTGGTGGGACCCGGACCCGGTGTCGGCCCCGGCGGGACCGGGTCGGAATGCGGGTACGTCATGGCGTCCTCCGGGCAGTCGCTGAACGTCGCCTCTGGACTACTCCCCCGCCTACCCGGCCCCCGCGCGGCCACTCACCCGGCAGGAGGAGCCACCGCGCGCTCGGAGCCCGTCGGTCAGGCCCCGACGGCCTGCGGGCTGCGCTGCTGGTCGGAGCCGGGCACCGGCTCCGACGGGTCGGCGCCGAGGGAGACGATCCGGTTGCCGGCGTCGACATGCACGACGCGCGGCGTCAGCTCCCGCGCCTCGGCGTCGGTGACCTGGGCGTAGCTGATGATGATCACCAGGTCCCCGGGATGCACGAGATGGGCGGCAGCCCCGTTGATCCCGATCACCCCGGACCCGCGCTCGCCCTCGATGACGTACGTCTCCAGCCGGGCGCCGTTGGTGATGTCGACGACGTGCACCAGCTCGCCCGGCAGCAGGTCGGCGGCGTCGAGGAGGTCGGCGTCGATGGTCACCGATCCCACGTAGTGCAGGTCGGCCTGGGTGACGGTGGCGCGGTGGATCTTGGACTTGAACAGAGTACGCAGCATTCAGAACTCCCGAAATTCGCTCCCTGCCCGCTTATTGCAGGTCAAGGGCTGTTCTTGCACCCTACAGCAGCCCGCTCCACGGCAGACGTCCACCGGCCGAGGAGCGCTTTACGCTGACCGCTCGCGGACTTTGCTGACGGAGCGCCAGTAAACGACCGAAGTTCCCGGTCTACGCCCGCCCGACCCCGACCAGCGAATGGGATCAGGGTATGAATCAGCGGCCCTGGGCGCATCGAGATCCCCGTCACTTGAGGCACAGAGGCCGAGTCCGATGGGCGACCACAGGCGGGCCGGTTCCCGTTCGGTGACGCCGGCCTTCCGCAGCCGCTCGTTGTGTCGACGACGACCTCGTCCGCCTCGGGGAAGCGTCCGCGCCCGGTCCGGGGCGAGCTTCCGTTCGTGGTGGAGGGGTCGAGCGGGAGGCAATGAAGGTCGCGGTCAGAGTGAGGACTCGCCCGGTGAAGCGGATGCCCGTCGCGTCGTACAAGGCGTTGGCGAAGGCGGTGGGTGTTGTCGGTGCCGACGAGGCCAGCGGTGCCGGTGTACTCGGTGGAACCGTCCGAGCTGGGCTCGGTGCCGTTCACGTGATTGCCGGTGGACGACGTACCGGTGCCGATGGCCTGGCCAATGCCACCACCGGAGACGAGACCGCTGTTGCAGTCCGCGTGGGTCGAGATCTCGGAGAAGGTGTTGGTGGGCCCGGCGGTCGCGCCCGGGGTCTTCACGGGAGCCTTCGACGATGGGAGACGGAACCCGTACGAGTCGGCGTCACGGCCCGCCCGCGGCCCAGGAGCACCTGACGAATCAATGTGTGACAGCCGCTCTCCGCGTGCATGAACAGCGTGCCCGCGGACGGAACCCTGACGGCGGTTCATGCCCAGAGAGGTCGCCCGTGAACGCCCGTCCGGTCGGCCCCCAGGGTTGACCGGATACAGTGCGCGAGACGTCTGCCCGGTCAGGGAGGGGAAGCGTGACCGAGACCAGCAGCACCCGGCCCGCCGAGGGTGAAGCGCAAGCTCCGCGGCAGAGCCGACTGCACCACTTGATGCGCTACATCCCCCGGATCGCCCCCGTCCTGCTGTGGGCCGTGCCCTGCTGGGTGCTCCTGTACACCGGCCAGCACTGGCCGCTGCCCGTCACGCCGGCCGGCACCGCGCTGTTCACCCTCGGCCTCATCGGTATGCCGCTCGCAATGATGCGCGGCCACGGCCCACGTCAGCAGGACCGGGCGGCGATCGTCGGTGACACCCTGCTGGGCACCAGCTGGGTGCTGTTCACCTGGTCCGTTCTGCTCGGCGTCCTGTTGCGGCTCGCCCTGACCGTGGCCGGCGTCGGCGAGAGCCAGGACCGGGCCCGGATCGTCACCTGGGCCGTCCTCGGCGTCACCGCGGTGCTGCTCGGCTGGGGGTACGCCGAGGCCCGCCGCGTGCCACGCGTGCGCCGACTCGACGTGCAACTCCCGCGACTGGGTGCCGGGTTGGACGGCCTCCGCGTCGTCCTCATCACCGACACCCACTACGGCCCACTCGACCGCGCCCGCTGGTCGGCGCGGGTGTGCGAGACGGTGAACGCTCTGGAGGCCGACCTGGTCTGCCACACCGGCGACATCGCGGACGGCACGGCCGAACGCCGCCGCGCCCAGGCCGTCCCCCTCGGAACCGTGCGGGCCACGCATGCCCGCGTGTACGTCACCGGCAACCACGAGTACTACAGCCAGGCCCAGGGCTGGGTCGACCTGATGGACGAGCTGGGCTGGGAACCGCTGCGCAACCGCCATCTGCTGCTCGAACGCGGAGGCGACACCCTCGTGGTCGCCGGGGTGGACGACGTCACCGCCGAGTCGTCCGGCCTGGCAGGCCACCGCGCCCACCTCGCCGGAGCCCTGAGCGGCGCCGACCCCGACCTGCCCGTCCTGCTCCTGGCACACCAGCCCAAGTTCGTCGACCGGGCGGCAGCCGCCGGCATCGACCTCCAGCTCTCCGGCCACACCCACGGCGGCCAGATCTGGCCCTTCCACCACCTCGTCCGCATCGACCAGCCCGCCCTCGCCGGCCTCAGCCACCACGGCACCCGCACCCTCCTCTACACCAGCCGCGGCACCGGCTTCTGGGGCCCGCCCTTCCGCGTCTTCGCCCCCAGCGAGATCACGCTGCTCGTCCTCCGCTCCCCGCACCTGCCCACCTCGCCGTAGCACCGACGGGCCCACACATCCGCTCGAAGCCGTCCACGAGCCGAGGGGTGCGGCGCGACGAGAGATGACCAGACCGATAAGTCTGAGCCTCGAACCATGCTGTCGTGATCGTCTTGCCGACGCCTGCAGGGCGACAAAGCCGGCGGTGCATGACGACGCAAAGGTCCGAGACGTCGGCGACTCCACCCGATGCCGCGCCGACCGTGTTCAGCGATCATGCCTCTCACATGCGGGGGCCGCCGCAACCGGACTGCGGGGGGACAGCGACAGGTCGCCGTCCGCCACGGTGACACCACCCTGACGTACGAGCGCGTCGATGAGGAAGGCCCCCAGCTCGCCACCCTCGGCGGGAGCGGGTAAGGACGCCTGCAGGCCGGTGCCCATCGAGCCTGCGCGACACCAGCCGCTCGGCACGGTGTACTGCCTGATGTGGAAGGTTGGCGGAGATCACCAGGTAAAGGCCGCGGCAGTCCCCCGTACTGGACTCGGCTGAGCCGCGCATGGCAGGCGGCGGGCGGGCGCTTCGAGGCAAGTGCGGCGGGACGTTTGTGGGGACGCCTCAGCGCGGCGGACTTCTTCAGCCATTCGTTCCAGCTGGCGTCGCTCGCCTTCCTCTGCTTCTTCCCGTTCCTGATCCTTGTCACTGCTGCGTTCGGCCAGGACGCCGCGCAGGTCATGGCGGGATGGCTCGGGCTGAACGAGCAGGCGGCGCAGGCCCTGGCCGGTCTTTTCAAACCCAGTCCGGGTTCGGTCACGCTCACGCTGATGAGCGCTCTGTTGTTGATCGCGGGGGCGGTCGCCGTAGCCGGCACCTTGCAGGGCTGGTACCAGTTCCTCTTCGACGTGCCCCCGCGTTGGTGGCGGGACCTGGGGGCCCAGCTCGCGTGGCTGACGGTGCTGGTCGCCTACGGCGCGGCCCGGGCCGGGATCGGCGCAGCACTCGGACCGCAGCTGAGCAGCCTGTCCGGTTTCGTCCTGGCGCTGTTCTTCTGGTGGGGGACCATGCGACTGCTGCTCACCGGAGCGGTCACCTGGCGCTTCCTCCTGCCTGCGGCTGTGGCCACCGGCGTCGCCTGGACCGGCCTCGGGTGGTTCTCCTCTCGCTTCTTCTCCGAGACGATCGTGGCCAACAACCAGAAATACGGCCCTGTGGGCGTCGTCATGGTCATTCTGTCCTGGCTTGTGGCGGTGGGTGTGGTCATCCACCTCGGTGCCGTCGTCGGACACGAGTTCGCCAAGCATCGCGCCGTTCGCTCGCAGCACTGACAAGCCCGGACGATCCACGGAACCACCTGGGCGTGCCGCAACCGTCGGAGCAGCCCATACTTGTGGTGACCCGGCTGGACCACACAGGCGGCATCACCCTCTTCCGACCACAGCGTCCCCTGCGGCGCACACCGCACAGCCGGGGCCCGTCCGCCGCCGTAGGGAGGTGGGTTCGGACATGTGCCGCTGGATCGTCTACTCGGGTACGCCTGTTCTCCTCAGCCAGGTCCTGTTCCAGCCGGAACACAGCCTGATCGACCAGAGCCTGCACTCCCGCCTGGGGGTGGAGACCACCAACGGCGACGGCTTCGGGGTCGGCTGGTACAGCCCGGGCCTTGACACGCCTGCTGTCGTGCGGGATGTCGGCCCGGCGTGGAACAACCGGAACCTCCAGGAGGTCGCCCACCACGTCCGCTCGGGGCTGTTCTTCGCCCACATCCGGGCCACGACCGGAACAGCCGTGCAGCAGACCAACTGCCATCCCTTCCGGAAGGACCGCTGGCTGTGGATGCACAACGGCGTGATCCGCGAGTTCCACCGGCTCAGGCGTGACCTCGCGCTGGCCGTCGACCCCGTCCTCTACCCCGACATCGAAGGGTCCACGGACTCCGAGCTCATGTTCTTCCTCGCCCTGACGTTCGGCCTCGCGGACGATCCGCCGGACGCCGTGGCGCGCATGGCCGGTCTGGTCGAGAGCACGGGTCACCGGTACGGCGTGCAACACCCCCTGCAGATGACGGTCGCCGTGGCCGACGGTGAGAGTCTGTGGGCCTTCCGTTACTCCAGCGAGGGCGCCTCACGGTCGTTGTACTTCAGCACCAAGGTGGACGCCCTGCGCGCGCTCCACCCGGACACCTCGTTCCTGCGGGAGATCTCGGACGAGACCCGCCTTGTCGTCTCCGAGCCCCTGGGCGACCTCCCGGGAGCCTGGAACAGGGTTCCGGAGAGCACCTACGGCATCGTCCGCCCGGGCCAGGACACCCTCCACACGTTCGAGCCCCGGTGCTGAACCGACTGCTTCGGAGGCCGTCAGCCGGGTCACGCCCGGTGACCGCCCGAACCCCAGGAGCCGGGTCGCCAGCCGGGCCGCCCGGCGGGCGTCGACGCGCACGCACAACACCCCCAGACGTCCGGAGTCGAGGCTCTCCCGTAGTCCGGGATGCGCCGAGTCGACGGCCACGGGTCGGTAGGGGTTGTTGCTGACGAGCAGAGCCTGCAGTCCCCCGATCCGCGTGTGCCCGGCACGCACGCGCAGCCGTGGTGTCCGGGGGCCGGTGAAGAGGGCCGGCAGCTCCTCCAGCGCCGTGCGCAACTTGGCGTCCCTGTAGGAGGGTTCGCGCACCACGGCAGACGGATCGTCGCGGTCGAGACCGAGATCGAGGGCGAAGTGGTTGCGTGTTCCGGCCGGGATCACCATGAAGGGCACGCCATGCCGGGCCGCGACCTCGGCGACCAGGGCCTGGGTGCCGTCCCCGCCGGCCACCGCGAGCAGATCGGCTCCCTCGGCCACCGCACGGCGGGCCAGGTCCGCCACGTCCTGGTGGCGCGCCGGATCCGGCACGACGACACTGGCGCCCTCCGCCCTCGCCTTCTCGACCAGGTGGAAGCGGTCCACCTTGCCCCCGCCGGAGCGCGGGTTCATCACGACCCACGGATGCAGCGCCGCCGGCACCGGCCTGGGCTCACGGCGGCGCGCGGCGGAGGGCCCCGTCGGGGTGAGTGCGAACTCCGGGGTGGGCGAGGACGCACCACAGACCGGCGGCCGTGAGGGCCGCAGCCGCCACGCCGATGAGCACCCAGAGCCGGCCTTTCAGCCGTGCGGTGACGAGCAGCACGAGCACGCTGCCCACGAGGGCGAGGAGGACCAGGCGGGCCCACGCCACGGGCGTTCGCCTCATGCTGCGGGAGACGTGCCGGGCAACGGGCGCCTCGGCCTATCGGAAACCGGCCGTGGGTCGCTCGGTCCGCACGACGCACAGCGCCCAGATCACGAATCCGGAGATCGCGATCGACACGATCGACCACAACGGGTAGTACGGCAGGGCGAGGAAGTCGGCGAGGATGAGGAATCCGGCGATGACCACGCCGGCGACCCGAGCCCACGTCGCCGCCTGGAACAGGCCCAGGCTGACCACGAAGGCGACCGCCCCGAGAATGAGGTGGATCCAGCCCCAGCCGGTGAGGTCGTACTGGAAGACGTATCCGTACGTCGTGACGAACACGTTGTCCTGGGCGATGCCCATGATGCCGCGGAAGATGTCGAGCACTCCGCAGATCATCAGCATGACGGCGCCGAACAGCATGAGACCGCTGGCCCATTGCTGCTTCGCCGACTCCGGGCGGGCTGCGTGTGTCGCACTCATGACCTGCCTCCTTGCATGCTTCGTCGGACCAGCGAGATCCAACGGTGTCGAAAGGCCCGTGACGCGGTCAGACACCACCACGGCCGCCGCTCAGGACCAGTTCCTTCGCACGGACGAACTCCTCCTCCGTGATGTCGCCGTGTTCCCGCATCGCGGACAGCTTCGCCAGTTCGTCGGCGCTGCTGGGCCGCGCACCGCTCGCCGCCTCGCGGACATAGGCGTCGAACTCCTTCTGCCGCGCCTGCGCGTACGCCACCCCGCGTCGGCCCATGGCCTTCCCACGGGCGATCAGATAGACGAGAACACCCAGGAACGGCAGCACGATGATGAAAGTGAGCCAGCCGGCCTTCCCCCACCCGCCCAGATCGTCATCGCGGAAGACGTCGAGGACGATTCTGAACAGCAGGAAGAACCACATGACCCACAAGCCGATCCACAGGACGGTCCAGAAGGCGCTCAGCAGCGGGTAGTCGTACGCCAGGTTCATCTGCGAGCCCATGGTCGTCACTCCCCTACGGTCCTCGGACATCGGCTCCGCCACCTATAGATTGCGCACGTCAAAAGCCCATGCCACCTCACCCGGAACGGGTGAGGTGGCATGCACTCGTCCCCCGCGGGAGAAGCGCTGCCGCGGCGAGGCCGCCGAGCCCTGCGACGGCCAGTGCGGTCATCGCAGCGGCGTAGGCGCCCCTGGTCAGCCCGGAGACCAGGATGGTGCCGGCTATGGCCGTGCCGAAGGAGGAACCGAGGTTGGACACGCTGCGGGACAGGCCCGAGATCTCCCCCTGCTGCTGCTCCGGGAAGCTCGACTGCACGACGTTGACCGACGGGGTCAGCATGACGCCGAGACCGAGCCCGATCAGCAGGAGTCCGGGGGCGAAGGCCCAGGCGGTCGAGAAGGCGGCGGCCAGGGCGATCAGAACCGCTACGCCGACGATGCAGACGACGAAGCCGGCCATGATGAGCGTGCGCTGGGAACGCCGCTCGGCCAGTCGCTGGGCGGACAGCGACGTGACCAGCAGCCCCAGCGTGGCCGCGGTGAAGATGACACCGGTCTGTATGGCGTCGTAGTGGCGTACGACCTGGAGGTAGGCCGCCACCGTGAAGGACGAGCCCAGGAGCATGAGCCATTGGATGTTCTGGGTGATGAGCCCGAGGTTGGACGTGCGGTTGCGGAACAGGGTGAGCGACAGCAGTGGCTCCTGCCCGGAGGCTTCCTTGGCGCGTACGGAGCGGAGGAACCACCACAGGACGAGTACGCCGAGGACCAGCAGGGCGATCGTGAGCCAGATGTTGTTGTCAGCGGCCAGGATGCCCATGACGACGAGAACGAGACCGGCGGCGGAGAGGACCGCTCCCATGGTGTCGAAGGAGCGGGTCGGATCGGGCGGGAGCGGATCGTCGATGCGGCGGCTGAGAACGACGATCACGGCGATGACCAGGGCCTGGAACACGAAGGCCGCGCGCCAGCTCAAGCCTGTGGTGATGAGTCCGCCGATCAGCGGCCCGGCGGCAGCGCCGATGCCACCCAGCGCCATGATGACCCCGAAGGCGCGGGCACGGGAGGTCACGTCCGGGTACAGAAGAGTCGTGAGGATGTAGACGGGCGGGATGAGCAGCGCTGTGCCGACGCCTTCGAGTATCGAGTTACCGAGGATCAGGACGCCGAGCCCTGGGGATGCCGCGCTCAGCAGGGCGCCGGCAGCGTAGACGACGAGGCCGGTCAGGAAGCAGCGCTTGCGGCCGTAACGGTCGGTCAGCTTGCCGCCGGGGATCATCAGCGCTGCCATCACCAGCAGGAAGACTGTGATCGCCACCTGTA
Organism: Streptomyces sp. NPDC001852; assembly: GCF_042891825.1. Lineage (NCBI taxonomy): Bacteria > Bacillati > Actinomycetota > Actinomycetes > Kitasatosporales > Streptomycetaceae > Streptomyces > Streptomyces sp. NPDC001852. The sequence goes on along the minus strand of NZ_JBIATN010000005.1, from coordinate 267,840 downwards.
CGCCCTGGACAGTGGTGTGCAGGTCCGTGCTGATGTCGTTGATCATCACGTTCATGTTGGAGCCGGCGAAGCTGCAGATGAACTGGGCTAGGGCCAGGGCGGCCAGGACGCGCCCGTGTCCTGCCGGCTCCTTCCGCGCGGCCGTCTCAACCACTCGTGCCCCCGGTCGCGTCCTCGGGGGGCGTGGTGAGGCCATGGGTCGCCGGATGCCGGTGATCGCCGGTCGGGGGCCGGGTCTCGGCCTTGCCCAGTTCCTGGTCGAGCGCCATGGCCGCGGTGACCAGAGCGAGGTGGGTGAACGCCTGGGGGAAGTTGCCGAGCTGTTCACCCGAGGGACCGATCTCCTCGGCGAACAGGCCGACGTGGTTGGCGTAGGTGAGCATCTTGTCGAAGGCGTGCCGGGCCTCGTTGAGCCTGCCGCTGCGGGCAAGGGCCTCGACGTAGAGGAAGCTGCACAGGTTGAAGGTCCCCTCCGAACCGCGCAGGCCGTCGGGGGATGCGACGGGGTCGTACCGGTAGACGAGGCTGTCGCTGACCAGTTCCTCGTCCATGGCGTCGAGGGTGCTGAGCCAGTCGGGGTCTCGCGGCGTGAGGAAGCCGACCTTCGGCATGAGCAGGAGTGAGGCGTCCAGGACGTCGGTGTCGTAGTGCTGTACGAAGGCCCGCCGCTTGTCGTGCCAGCCGTGCTCCAGGATCTGCTCGAAGACCGCGTCCCGGGCGCGGGTCCAGCAACCGACGTCGGCCGGGCGGGAGAAGCGGGTGGCCGCATCGATGCCGCGGTCGAAGGCCACCCATGTCATCAGCCGGCTGAAAGTGAAGTTCTCCCGTCCCCCGCGGGTTTCCCAGATGCCTTCGTCCGGTCGGTCCCAGTGGTCGGCGAGCCAGTCCAGGACGCCGCTGAGCGCCTTCCACCCACGGATCGCGCCGATGTCGCCACCGACGACCAGGGCATCCGAGACCTCGCCGTAGATGTCGAGCTGCAACTGACCGGCGGCGGCGTTTCCGGCCCGCACCGGATGCGACCCCTGATAGCCCTCCAAGTGGTCGAGGACCTCTTCGGTCAGGTGGGGGTCGCCGTCGACCCGGTACATGATCTGCAGGGGGTCGCCGGAGGCGGTGGGCCCGGCCTCGATGCGGTCGCGCAGCCAGCGGCGGAAAGCCTGCGCCTCTTCGTGGAATCCCAAGTCGATCAGTGCCCTGACGGAGAGCGCGGCGTCACGGATCCATGTGTAGCGGTAGTCCCAGTTGCGCTCACCGCCGATCTGTTCCGGCAGTCCCATCGTCGCGGCGGCGATGGGCGCCCCGGTGGGGCGGTAGGTGAGGAGCTTGAGCGTGATCGCCGATCGGTTGACGACGCCCTGCCATCGGCCGCGGTACGTGCAGGCACGCAGCCACGACAGCCAGTACGTACGGCATGTCTCGAATGCGTCGGCGACCTCTTCGAGGGAAGGGCTGCGAGGGACGGGAGCGCCGCTTGCCGTGCTGGTCAGCACGGCCGCGGCGGCCTGGCCGGCCGAAAGGGTGAAGCGGGCGCTGACGTCGCCTTCGGCGGCGACGAGCGGGAATCCGGTGGTCGACTGGACGTGCAGGTCGGTGCCCGGTCCGCGGAAGACCGCGGAACGATCGTCGGCGCGGGCGAGCGTGCCGGGGGTTCTGCCGTAGTCGAAGCGTGGGCGGCAGGCGAAGGTGAAGGCCATGCTGCCCCGCACGACACGGGCGACCCTGACCACACAGTGCGTGTCCTCGGGCGCCGGCACTTCGATGGGCACCATGAAGTCGGCCACTTCGCCGACGCCGCCGGGCCCCATGAACCGCGTGACCAGGATGGCCGTGTCGGACAGGTACAGCTGCCGGGTGGTCATGCCGTCGCCGTTCGGGAGCTCGGCGGCCAGACGGCAGTGTCCTCCGCGCTCGCTGTCCAGGAGTGACGCGAAGACGCTGGGCGAGTCGAAGCGGGGCGTGCACCACCAGTCGAGGGTTCCGTCGGAGGACACGAGGGCCGCTGTCTGCAGATCGCCGATCATGCCGTGCTCCGCTATGGGGGGATACGGGTGCATGGGACCTCCCACGACTGCGCGCCTGTGCGCCCGGCAGGCGTCCACGCCCGCCAGGGCCAGGGTTCCGGCAGCGCGGGGGTTCTCGCCTCACCCAGCGCGGGTGAGAGCGGTGTCCCGGCGCGGCCGCACAGGGCAACGGCCGGCGCGGCGCACAGCGGTGCACGCAGTGCCCGGGGTGGTGGCCCGGACGGCACCCGTGCCGCCGCCGACAGGGAGCTCCACGACTTCATCGACACGACGGCAGCCTCACCCGCCGTCCGGCTGGAACTGGATCTCCAGCCCGGTGATCTGCAGGTACTCGACAACCACATGGTGTTGCACGCCCGCTCGCGGTACGAGGACTTCGACACGCAGGGGAGTCGTCCCACGCGATGTCGTCCGCCCCCGGCGCCTGCGCACGGCAGGTCCGGGCTGCGCCGTCCGTCACCGCGCGCCCACTGAGACTCCTGACGTACGGGCAGTTCGACGAGGCGAGCGCCCGGCTCGCCGGCGTTCTGCACGACCGGGGGTGTCCGGCCGGGCGACGTGGTCACGATGACCATGCCCAGTGTGCCGCTCGCGCCGCTGCTCGCTGCCCAGCGCCTGGACGGCGTCGTCGACACTGGTTGCGCCCGCGGAGCGGAGGAGGGCCGGCCGTGATCTCCTGGGTTGCCGTGTCGGCGGTGTCAGAGTCGACCTGAGGGAGAAAACCCCCGCGGTTCAGGGTCCGCCTCGGACGGCACAGACCTTTGCGGGGCGGGCCGGCCGCTCGCCCGCGACCGCCCGGCGGGCCACCGCGACCAGTTCCGCTGCCGGGCCCACCAGGCGCCGCCCGGTCGGCCAGACCGCGCGCAGGTCCCGCGTGAGGTCGACGCCCTCCACCTCGACGCCGATCAGCCGGCCCTCGGCGATGTCCCCGCGGACGGCCAGCTCGCTCAGGACGGACGGGCCGGTGCCGGCGATCACCGCGCCGCGCACGGCAGCCGTCGAGCCGAGCTCCACCAGGGGCCGGACGCGTTCACACCCGGCCAGATGCAGGGCACGGTCCAGGGTCTGCCGCGTGCCGGAGCCGCTCTCCCGCAGTACCAGCGGCGCACGGGACAGCTCCTGCGCCGACAGCGGCTCGCGTCGCCGTGCCCAGGGGTGAGCGGGATCGACCACGACGACGAGCCGGTCCTCGGCCACCTGCCGCGTGGACATCACACGGGACAGGCGCGGCCCCTCGATGAACCCGATGTCGGCCTCGCCCGACTCGACCAGTTCGGGCACGTGCTCGCTGTTGGTCACCTGCAGCCCGATGTACAGCTCCGGCCGGCGAGCGCGCAGCTCGCTGATCCAGGCGGGCAGCAGGTACTCCGCAATGGTCAGGCTCGCCGCGACGCGCAGTTCGGCCTCCCGCCGGTCGCGCAGCCTGACGGCCCCGGCGAGCAGGTCGTCCAGCTCGTCCAGGACCCGCCGGGCATGGGCGGCGACGACCTGTCCGGCCAGCGTCAGCCGGGATCCGCGACGGGTCCGGTCGACCAGCACCAGTCCCAGCCCGCGTTCCAGCGTGGACAGCCGTCGGCTGGCGGACGGCTGGGAGATCCGCAGCCGCTCGGCCGCCCGGCCGAGGCTGCCCAGGTCGGCCACGAGGACGAGAAGCCGCAGCGACTCCAGGTCGGGCGTGCGCAAAGGGAGGGAAACGGTACGGGGATCCGGCACGGAGGACTCTGTCACAGCCCCAGCGTATGGCCGACTCATGCAACTCATGCAGATGGGCTATGACCTCTTGCCCGATCAGGGGCTACAGGGCCGGCAGGGCGCCGACCAAAGTGGTGATCATGAAGGACGCCAGCCTCTCCCCGTCGGGGACCACCCGCCTTGCCACCGCTCGAAGGCCCGGCGCCGCCGTCGCCGCCCGGTTCCCCGGCTTTGCCGCCCGACTGCCCGGGCTGGCCCTCGCCGTCGGCGTCGCCCTCGTCGCGACCGCGCTGGGCCGGCTGGTCCCCGTCCTCGGCGGGCCGGTGTGCGGAATCGTGCTCGGCGTACTGGTGGCGGTCGCGGTGCGCCCCGGTGCCCGGATGGAGCCCGGCATCACCTTCGCCGGGCGCGGAGTGCTCCAGGCCGCGGTGGTGGTACTGGGCGCGCAGCTGTCCCTGGGACAGGTGCTGCGGGTCGGTATCGGCTCGCTGCCGGTGATGATCGTGACCCTCGCCGTCTGCCTGGCGGCGGCGTACGGGATCGGACGCCGCCTCGGTGTCGTCCGCGACCTGCGCACCCTGATCGGTGTGGGGACCGGCATCTGCGGCGCCTCCGCCATCGCCGCGGTCACGCCGGTCATCGGCGCGGCCGAGGCGGAGGTGGCCTACGCCGTCTCCACGATCTTCGTCTTCAACATCGCCGCGGTGCTGACCTTCCCCGCCCTCGGGCATCTGCTGGGCATGGGCCAGCACGCCTTCGGCCTGTTCGCCGGCACCGCGGTCAACGACATGTCGTCCGTGGTGGCCGCCGCCACCACCTACGGCGGCCCCGCGGCCGACTACGCGGTGGTGGTCAAGCTGGCCCGCACGCTGCTCATCATCCCGATCTGCCTGGGCCTCGCCGCCCTCGCCCGCCGACGCGCGCGGACGGCGGACGCGGCGGCCGACGTCGGCGTACCCGGCGTTCCGCCCGGCCCGGTGCGCGTCGGCCGGCTGGTGCCGTGGTTCCTCGCCGGCTTCCTCGTCCTGGCTGCCGTGAACAGCGCCGGTCTCGTCCCGTCCGCCGCCCGCGCCCCGCTCAGCACACTCGCCGTCTTCCTGATCACCGTCGCCCTGTCCGCGATCGGCCTGTCCACCGAACCCGCCAAGCTCCGCCGGACCGGCCCCGCACCCCTGCTGCTCGGAGGCTGCCTGTGGCTCGTGGTGTCCGCCACCAGCCTGGGCGTCCAGTTCCTGGCCCGGTACCTGTGACCGTCGGACGTACACCGGTCACGAACGGGGGTCGGGCAGCCGAACCGTGACGAGGAGGCCGCCGGCGGGGCGGGGAGCGAGGTCGAGGGTCCCGGCATGGGCGCGGACGATGCTGTGCACGATGGCCAGGCCGAGGCCGATGCCGGCGTGCTCGTCGGTGCGGACGCGTTCCGTTCCGCGCTGGAAGGGTTCGGTGAGGGTCGGTACCAGTTCCGGCGGGAGCCGACGGCCCGTGTTCTCGACTCGCAGCACGCCCGCGTCGCCCCGCGTCTCGGTGTGGACCGTCACGGTGCCGCCGGCGGGGACGTTGTGGACGATGGCGTTCTGGACGAGGTTCGTCACCATCCGGAGCAACAGGTCCGCGGAGCCGCTGGTCCGGGCCGCCCCACCGGTGACGTCGAGCGTGATCCCACGCTGTTCGGCGAGGGGAAGGAGCGTTTCGGCGGCTTCTTCGGCGAGGAGGGAGAGGTCGACCCGTTCACGGGGGAAGTCTCCGCGGTCGCTGCGGCTGAGCAGCAGGAGGGCCTCGGTGAGACCGATCGCCCGCGTGTTGACGGTCTGCAGGCGTTCGATGAGTTCGCCCTGGTCCCGCGTCGGGGCCTTGCGGGCGACGTCGAGCAGCGTCTGCGAGATGGCGAGGGGGGTGCGCAGTTCGTGGGAGGCGTTCGCGGCGAACCTCTGCTGCTCGGCGACGTGCGACTCGAGTTGTTCGAGCATGGTGTCGAACGTGTCGGAGAGTTCACGGAACTCGTCCTGGCGGCCTTTCATGCGGATCCGGTGGGACAGCGACCCGCTCCCGGCCGTCCGTGCCGCCTCCGTGATCTGTGTGAGCGGTGCGAGCATCCGGCCGGCGAGGAACCATCCGCCCAGGAGGCCGAATCCGAGCAGGAAGACCATCGCCACAGCGGCGGCGGAGGCGAAGGTGTGCTCGAGCAGGTAGCGGTTGGGCGAGATGCCGAGAAGGCCCTTGGGGGTGTCGGGCACATAGCGCAGCACGGACACCCACACCACGGCCAGCAGGAGGGCCCCGGCGACGACGAGGAACCCGGCATAGCTGAGGGTGAGCTTCAGCCGGACACTGAGCCCTGGGCGTCTACGCATGCGTACTTCCGGGGCGGGTGGTGTCCATCCGGTAGCCGACACCCGGCACCGTGGCGATGATCCATGGTTCGCCGAGCCGTTTGCGCAGTGCGGAGACGGTGATGCGCACGGCGTTGGTGAAGGGGTCGGCGTTCTCGTCCCAGGCCCGCTCCAGCAGCTCTTCGGAGCTGACGACACCGCCTTCGGCGGCGACGAGGACTTCGAGCACGGCGAACTGTTTGCGGGTGAGTGCGACGTAGCGTCCGTCGCGGAAGACCTCCCGGCGGAAGGGGTCCAGGCGCAGGCCCGCGATCTCGCGGACCGGCGGCCGGGCGTACGCGCGTCTGCGGTCGAGCGCCCTCAGCCGCAGGACGAGTTCCCGCAGCTCGAACGGTTTGGTGAGGTAGTCGTCGGCGCCGAGCTCGAACCCGGACGCCTTGTCGTCGATCCGGTCCGCCGCGGTGAGCATCAGGATCGGGATGCCGCTGCCGGAGGCGACGATGCGCCGGGCGACCTCGTCGCCGGAGGGGCCGGGGATGTCGCGGTCGAGGACCGCGATGTCGTAGGAGTTGACGCTGAGCAGTTCCAGGGCGGCGTCGCCGTCGCCGGCGATGTCGGCGGCGATCGCCTCCAGCCGCAGACCGTCACGGACGGCTTCGGCCAGATAGGGCTCGTCCTCCACGATCAGTACGCGCATGTCGGAAGCCTAAGCAGTGCACCGGACACGCGGCTCAGCCCGCCGGTGCCGGCGCGGGGCGAGGCTGGTCCGACGGCGTTTGTGCCGTGGTGCGCCACCAGCGACGCGACGCCAGCGCGGCCAGCACGGCGCCGACGGTGTTGACCAGTACGTCGTCCACGGAGGACACCCGGTCCAGCCACAGAACGTACTGCGCGGTCTCGACCATGACCGAGCAGCCCGCCCCGAGCGCCAGGACCCGTGGCAGGGAGGCCAGCGCCGTGAACCGCATCGGGGCGAAGAATCCCAGCGCGGCGAAGACCAGCAGGTTGCCGACGATCTCGCCCGTGCCCATCGTGAGCAGGTCCCGCAGCGGCACCAGGCTCACCCGGCGGGGGGCGGTGCCGGCCCCGGCGCCCGGCATCATGGTCATCCACAGGAACGGCACCGTCCCGTGGACCATGCCCACCTCGGCCAGCGACTTCCGCCACGCCCATGTGATGCCGGCGGCACGCCGACGGCACGCCAGAGCCCACACCACCAGTGCGGCCAACGGCAGCGTGACCAACGTCATGAGCACCACACCGTTGAACGTGTCGAAGCAGCCGTGCCACCGCCCGGCCATGCACCTCGGAGCGGACATCATGAGCGGCCGTCGCACGACGAACACGGCGCTCGCCACGCCGAGGATCGCCAGGCCGAAGAGCACGATCCTGCCCGTGCGGCGGGGCGGTGCTGACAGGGATGCCTCATGGTTCATGCCTCTCATTGGAGGCGGAGGGCGGTTGCGGTGCCGTATGCGATTTTCGATACGCCCGCGATACACCGAGTCCCGGCATCAAGGAACTACCGGTTGTCGTCACCGGCGTGCCGAGGCGGTGAGGCGGGGTGGCCGAACGCAAGCGGCACCGCCAGCGTCACCCTGTGGATCAGGATGAACGGCTGCTTCACGCCTCGTCGTTCGGCGCGGCGGCGGTCGCATACGCCGAACACCGACCGGACTACGCGCCCGCCGCGGTGCGCTGGGCGCTCGAACCCGCGCCCGGCCCGCGCGTGCTCGACCTCGGCGCCGGGACCGGCAAGCTGACCGCCACGCTGGTCGCACTGGGTGCCGAAGTCATCGCGGTCGAGCCGGACCCGGGGATGCCGGCCGAGCTGCGCCGCTCGCTGCCGGACGTCCGTGCCCTGTCGGGCATTGCCGAGGCGATACCGCTGCCGGACGCCTCTGTCGATGCCGTGCTGGCCGGCAACTCCATGCACTTCGACATGGCGGTCGCGGGGCCCGAGATCGCCAGGGTCCTCGCGCCCAGCGGCGTCCTGGCCGGCCTGTGGAACCTCATGGACGACCGGGTCGACTGGGATTCCGGGCTCGCGCGGGTCAGCGGGAGCGCGGCCGTCGGCCCACGGGACACGCCTGTCGCCTGGCGCGCCGAGACGTCCGGCATGCACCTTCCCGGGACTGGCGTGGCCGCGCGATTCGGCTCGCCGGAGCAGGCCGAGTTCCCGCGCGGGCAGCGCCGCACCGCTGACTCTCTCGTCGCGACCATCGCGACGCGCGCGGGAGTGCTGGTCGTGCCGGACCGGGAACGAGACGTCACGCTGGGCCGGATCCGCGCATTCCTCGCGAGCAGACCGGGGACGGCCCGCGGCGAGTTCACTCTCCCGATGCTGACCGGCGTGCTGCGCGTCCGGCGGCTGTGAAGCACCGATAGACCTTTCCCGGCGCATTCCTTGTTCCGGCCAAAGGCCCACCCTACGCTGCCGGCATCGCACTCCGGCGTTATGGGACAAGGGACTTGGCAATCAGGGGTCGACTGGCCGGGAAACCATGCGCAAGGGCAAGAACATGGTCCTCACCTTCGAGGACGCGACCGTGCAGGCGGCCGTGGACAACGGCGCCATCGCGCAGCTGACCGGCGGCTCGACGTGGACGGTCACCGGCACTCGTACCTGACCCGGCTCGCCCTCGACGGCGACTCGGCCGTGCGGGCCCCGGCCGGCAGGTCCGTGACCATGACGGTCGACGGCACCGCGGCCACGGTCACGTCCGGCACGACCCACACCGGAGCGATCACACTCACGGTCGCCTGACGCCCTCGGGCGAAGGCGCGCTCACGCCGGCCGCGCCTCCGCCACTGCGGGACCGGGCACGCCGGTCGTCGGTGTGCACGTGGGCCACGTCGGCACCGACGCGACCGCGACGGCCGACGCTCCTAAGGTGGAGGGATGAGCACGGACAGTGACTTCGATGTCGTGGTTCTGGGCGCCGGCCCCGGCGGATACGTGGCCGCCATCCGCTGCGCACAGCTGGGACTGCGTACCGCCATCGTGGAGGCCCGGTTCTGGGGCGGCGTGTGCCTGAACATCGGCTGCATCCCGGCGAAGGCGCTGCTGCGCAACGCCGAGGTCGCGCAGTTGTTCCTGCACGACGCGGAGAAGTTCGGGGTCAAGATCAGCGGCGACGTCACCCTGGACTACCGGGCCGCGTACGAGCGCAGCCGGGTGGTGGCCGAGGGACGCGCCAAGGGCGTCACCTACCTCATGCGCAAGAACGGGATCACCCAGTTCGAGGGCCAGGGCACCTTCCTCGACCCGCACACGCTGCAGGTGCGGATGAGCGGCAGCGAGGCGACGCTCTCCTTCCGCTCCTGCATCATCGCCACCGGTGCGACCGTCAAGCTGCTCCCCGGTACGGCGCTCGGCAGGCGCGTGGTCACCTACGAGGAGCAGATCCTCGCCGACAGCCTTCCGGCCGGCATGGTCATCGCCGGCGCCGGCGCCATCGGCCTCGAGTTCGCCACCCTGCTCCGCTCCTACGGCGTTCAGGTCACGCTGGTCGAGTTCCTCGACCGCATCGCGCCGCTGGAGGACGAGGAGGTCTCGGCCGAGCTCACCAGACGCTTCAAACGCCAGGGCATCCACGTCCTGACCTCGGCACGCGTGCAGTCCATCGAGGAGGACGAGGACAGAGTCCGCGTGCTGGTCGAACAGGGCGGCCGGCAGCAGGTCCTGGAGGCGGAGAAGGTGCTGCAGGCCACGGGATTCCAGCCCCGGACCAGCGGCTACGGCCTGTCCAGCACGGGGGTACGGCTCACCGACCGGGGTGCCATCGACGTCGACGGGCACTGCCGCACCAGCCGGCCGCACATCTACGCGATCGGCGACGTCACGGCGAAGCTGATGCTGGCCCACGCCGCCGAGGCGATGGGCATCGTCGCCGCCGAAAGCATCGCAGGCGCCGAGACCATGGAACTGGACTACCGCATGATCCCGCGCGCCACCTTCTGCCGGCCCCAGATCGCCAGCTTCGGCTGGACCGAGAGCGAGGCGCGCGCCCAGGGCTTCGACGTCCGCGTGGCAAAGTTCCCCTTCACGGCCAACGCCAAGGCACACGGCTTCGGCGACACCGCCGGATTCGTGAAGCTGGTCGGTGACGGCCGCTACGGCGAACTGCTCGGCGCCCACCTGATCGGCCCCGACGTCACCGAGCTCCTGCCGGAACTGACCTTGGCGCAGAAGTGGGACCTGACCGTGAACGAGCTGATCAGGAACGTCCACGCACATCCCACGCTGAGCGAGTCGGTGCAGGACGCCCTGCACGGCCTCGCGGGACACATGATCAACCTCTGACGAAGGGCGAGCCTGCCCCCGAGCGGGACCGGTTCCAGATCATCGCCAACGGACCCCAGGACTGGTCCTTCGGCCACGGGCGCGCCCAGTACACGGAGGGTCTCCTGCCCGTTCCCGGCCGCTGACCACACCCCCGCGACGCACCGGCAGACCGCGCGCCGGCGCCGTACCGACCGGAGTTCGGCTCATTCGGGGGCGAAGGAGAAGCTGCGCCACAGGCCCGCGGTACTGACGGCCTGGTCCGTCGCACCGATGTCCAGGTAGGTGCTCTGCCCACCCGGCGGTACGGTGCAGTCCGGTGTCGTGTACAGGAGCAGGCTGCTCTGTGTCTGGTTGTTGACGTGGGTCACGCCCTCGGAGAAGCGGTGACATCCGTGGATCGACGGGTTGGAGACGGTCTCCACGAGCCTGACACCGCTTCGCGCCACTACCTGACCGGACGCCTGGTCCTGGCATGCGCTGAGCGCGATGCCGAGCGACGCGATGCCGATGAGCGCGGCCAGCGACCGTGAAGAAGGCATCGAGCCTCCTCAAGTACGGGGAGCTGCCGGGGACGTCGTCCTTCCTTCACTATCCGCCAGATCCGCCGGACCCGCACGGTGGGGAACGCCGTCGCGGTCCTGGACCGAAACGGGCGCTCGGTGAGGTGCCCTCCGGCAGGCCCTCGCCGGAGCCCCGGCCTAGGCTGATCGAAGGGGGCGTTCGGGTGAATCGCACACCGGAAGGGACGCCCCGATGGACGAGTACCCGCTGATCGAGAACCACGGCCTGGTCGGCGATCTGCAGACCGCGGCGCTGGTGACCACCGAGGGAGTGGTGGACTGGTTCTGCTGCCCGCGGTTCGACTCGCCGAGTGTGTTCGGGGCGCTTCTGGACAAGGACAAGGGCGGGCACTGCACGGTCCGGCCGGCCCACCGGACCCATGCGACCAAGCAGTTGTACCTGCCCGACACGGCGATCCTGGTCACCCGGTTCATGACCGAGGCGGGCGCCGGTGAGGTGCTCGACTTCATGCCCGTCACCGGTACGACGGCCACCTCCCGCCACCGGCTGGTCCGCCTGGTCCGCTGTGTGCGCGGCAGCATGACCTTCGACGTGGAGATCGCCCCGCGGTTCGACTACGGACGCAGGTCCCACCAGTTGCGCATCACCCAGCACGGAGCGGTCTTCGTCGCGGAGGACGGCACCGAACTCACCGTGCACCCGATCCGGGAACCGGACGACGACCGGCTGATGGACGTTCTCACGGACCGGGATGCCGACCTGCACCTCTCGCTGACCCTTCGGGCCGGCCAACAGCGCGGGCTGATGCTGGAGATGGGCGCCGAGGGGCCGCCCCGCGAGGTAGTCGACGAAGAACACCGGGGGCTCTTCGACGAGACGGCTGCCTTCTGGCGCTCCTGGCTGGCGCAGTCGCGCTACACCGGTCGCTGGCGGGAGGTGGTGGAGCGTTCCGCGATCACGCTGAAGCTCATGACCTTCGCCCCCAGCGGCGCCGTGGTGGCCGCCCCGACCGCGGCCCTCCCGGAGCAGCTGGGCGGCGAACGCAACTGGGACTACCGCTTCACCTGGATCCGGGACGCCTCCTTCTCCGTGTACGCCCTGCTGGGACTGGGCTTCACGGACGAGGCCCGGGCATTCATCATCTGGCTGAGCGACCGGGTCAGGGAACGGGTCGGCAGCACCGGGAACACGGGCCCGCTCGACATCATGTACAAGGTCGACGGCTCCTCCGACCTGGACGAGCAGATCCTCGACCACTGGGAGGGCTATGCGCGTTCCGCGCCGGTGCGGATCGGCAACGGCGCCGCGACACAGCTCCAACTGGACATCTACGGCGAGGCGTTGGACAGCATCTACTTCGCGCACCGGCACGGCTTCCAGGTCGGGCACAGGGGATGGACCTCGATGCGGGAGGACCTGGACTGGCTCGCCGACCACTGGGACCAGGCGGAGGAGGGGATCTGGGAGACCCGCGGCGGTCGCCAGGACTTCACCTACGGCCGGGTCATGTCGTGGGTGGCGTTCGACCGCGCGCTGCGCCTCGCGGAGTCGAACGGGTGGCCGGCGGCGACCGGACGCTGGCAGGCCGAGCGGGACGCCGTGTACGAGCAGGTCATGGCCAAGGGGTGGAGCGAGGAACGGCAGGCCTTCGTCCAGCGCTACGGCAGTGGGGTACTGGACTCCTCGCTGCTGCGCATGGCGACGGTCGGGTTCCTCACGCCGGCGGATCCGATGTGGGCGTCGACCCTGGACGCCATGGAGCGGGAACTGGTCAGCGACAGCCTGGTCTACCGCTACAACCCCGACGCCTCGCCCGACGGCCTGCGTGGCTCGGAGGGCACCTTCTCGCTGTGCACGTTCATGTACGTCGATGCCCTGGCGCGCGCGGGACGGACCGACAGGGCGAGGCTGGTGTTCGAGAAGATGATGGGGTACGCCAACCATCTGGGCCTGTTCTCCGAGGAGATCGATCCGACGGGCCGTCAGCTCGGCAATTTCCCCCAGGCGTTCACCCATCTTGCCCTCATCGACTCGGCCATCACCCTGAACGAGGCTCTGAACCGGCGGTAGTCCCGGCCCGTCAGCCCTCCGGCGGTGTGGGCCCGAGGAGGACGAGCGTGTCCCCCCGCCCCCCGCCGGGTCAGCCCTCGTCGGTGACGGCACCGCGCCGCAGGTCGGTGTCGGTGAGGCGCTCGAGCTCGCCGCGGGTGTCCAGCCAGTACAGCAGGGCGACCGCGGGGAAGACGAGTACGACGGCGACCAGGATGACGAACGCCGGCCAGCGCAGTGTGCTGTGCGCGCCCGCGCCCTGGGCGACGGTCAGCGAGGTCGGGACGAGGTAGGGGCGCTGGGCCATGCCCCAGGCGATGACGGCCGGCGCGACCACGCCGACCGCCGTGACCCGGGACCAGGCTCCGGAGGGTCGTGCCAGCAGCCATGCGGTGGCGAGCGTGGCCAGTACCGCGACGACGACGAAGAGGAGACCCACGCCGTGGGTGAGCCCGTGCCACACATGAGGTGCGGCCCCGTGGGTGACGAACAGGGTGATGACGGCGAGCACGGCGACGGCGGCGGGGGCGCCGAGTGCCCTCCTGCGGAAGTACCGGTCCAGATCGGGCGCGTTGAAGCGCCGGGCGTCCGCGGCGAGGAAGACGGCGCGGAGCATCCGGTGGCCGCAATGGCGAGCAGGCCGAACAGCAGGGAGGTCGGATTGGCCCAGGGATCGGTCGACGCCGTCGCCGTGGCGGTCACCCGGCCCGAGGCCACTCCCCCGGCCGCGGCGCCGAGGAAGAACGGCGTCAGCAGCGACGAGACGGCGAAGACGGCACCGTACAGGCGCCGTCCGGCCGGCCGCCGTACGGGCCCCCGCAGGGCGAAGCCGGCGCCGCGCAGCACGATGCCGACGGCGGCCAGTGCCAGGGGCAGCCACATGGTGGTGAACACGCGCTGGAAGAGCACCGGGAAACCCGTCCACATGATGACCAGCACGAAGATCAGCCAGACGCTGTTGACCTCCCAGACGGGTTCCATCGCGTGGTCGATCAGCCGGCGCGGGCGCTCACCGCGCTCCGCTCCGCCCGCGGTCAGGTCCCAGAACCCGGCTCCGTAGTCGGTGCCGCCGCCGCAGGCGTAGGCGGCGACGGCGAGCAGCAGGACGGCCGCGACGACCCCGGCGATCACAGCCTGCTCCCGGCGGAGCGCGGCCCGTACGGCGTGTCCGTCTCCGGGGTCTCCTCGGGCGACCGCGGCCCGCCCGCCTGGTCCGCGAGCCGCGATGTGCGAGGCCGGGGTGAAGGCCGTCATCGACCTGGCCGGCAGCGTTTGCGGCGGCACGTCCGCCGGCAGCAGGACCGTGTGCATGTGAGGTGGTCTCCGGGCGGCGCGGGATGGGGTGGGTCAGCCGCCGGTGGCGAAGCCCGGGAAGAGTGTCATCCCGCCGTCGACGTACAGGGTGGTGCCCACGACGTAGTCCATGAGGTCGGACGCGAGGGCGACGACGGCGTGGGCGATGTCGTCGGGGTCACCGATCCGTCTGTACGGGATCAGCCGCATGAGGTCCTGCTGTGCCTCCGGTGTCTCCCAGGCGCTGCGGTTGATGGGGGTCTTGATGGCTCCCGGGGCGACCGCGTTCACGCGGATGCGCTTCGGGGCGAGTTCCTGGGCGAGGGTGGCCATCATCATCTGTACGCCGCCCTTGGAGGAGGCGTAGTTGACGTGGCCGGCCCAGGGGATGACCTGGTGGACCGAGCTCATGCAGATGATCTTCCCGGCGGCACACGACACCTCGGGGACGACCCCGCGGCGCAGGAACTCCTTGGTCGCCTCGCGGGCGCAGAGGAACTGCCCGGTGAGGTTGACGTCCAGGACCTTCTGCCACTGGGCGACGGTCATGTCGGTGGCCGGTGCGTCCCGCTGCAGTCCCGCGTTGGCGACCAGGATGTCGATCGTGCCGAACTCCTGGACCATCCGGTCCGTCATGGCGACGACCTGCTGCTCGTCGGAGACGTCCGCCTCGTAGGCGGCCGCCCGGACCCCGAACGCGGTGATCTCCTCGACCACCTTCTCGGCCTCGTCGCGGCCGGCCACGTAGTTCACCACGACATCGGCCCCCGCCCGGCCCAGGGCGACGGCCGTCGCCCTGCCGATCCCGGAGTTCGCGCCGGTCACCAGCGCCTTCTGCCCCCGCAGCAGGTGGGTGGGGACCACGCCCTGCGGTGCACCCTCGGTGGAACTCACGATGCCCTGCTCCTCCACTGCGTGCCCGCGTCCGCCGGGCCCGTCGCCCGGAGGTCCGGGCATCAGACAAGCACCGCCGAGGGGTGGCGGCATGCCGGGGTGGACCGGGTTGGGCTGCCCGGCCGAGGATCTTCGCCCGGTCGGCTTCCCGGGCGCGGCCGGAGGGTCAGCGGAGCCGCTCCAGCAGGTGGTCGCCCACGCGGAGGGCGTCGGCGATGGCCGTCAGGCAGGGATTGACCGCACCGATGCTCGGCCGAGCATCTGCTGCAGTTGGTGCCGCAGCCGGACTGTCGGGCCCGGACCGGGTCTCGACGGGCGCGGCCGGCGACACCGTGCGCCCGCACCGGACCTCGGCGGCGGCCGCCACCACCCGCTCCGGCGTCAGCAGGTCCAGCGCGCCGCGCCGCCCGTCCTCGCCGTCCGGGACCTGCTCCCGCAACCGGCGGTACACGTCGCGGAAGGCCGCTTCGGGCAGGGGGTGCGGAAGCGGGCCGCTGGTGCGAGGTCATCGGCAACTCCTCCTCATCCGCCGCGGCCGACGCCCGAAGCTGTCGTCCGAGGCGGCGGCGGGCCGGGAGAGCATGCTCTTGCGTACGTCGAACTCGGGGACGCCGTGCCGTCAGTGCACCATCCGTCTCCGCGCCCCCATGTCCGCAGGCTGACCGTTCCCTGGCGCGGACCCGATTCGGATGAAATCCTTTTCAGACACGGGGTAGGGTGGTGGCACACACGGCTGAAAGGATGCGCACTCAAGTGGTGACGATCCATGACGTGGCGCGAGCCGCCGGGGTGTCCCCGGCGACGGTCTCGCGTGTCTTCAACGGCGGCAAGGTCACACCGGAACGCGCCCTGTCCGTCCAGCAGGCCGCCGCCGCTCTCGGCTTCGCGCCCAACCGGGTGGCCCGGTCGCTGCGCAAGCAGCGCTCCAGCGTGATCGCGCTGATCATCCCGGACATCGAGAACCCCTTCTTCACCTCGCTCGCCCGCGGGGTCGAGGACGCCGCGCAGCGCACCAGCCTCTCGGTCGTCCTGTGCAACTCCGACGAGGACACCGACAAGGAGCGCCGCTACCTCGAGGTCGCCCTCGGCGAGCAGATGGCCGGCGTGATCGTGGCCGCGGCCTCGCAGGACGAGACGGACCTGGGGCCGCTGCTCGCCCGGGGCGTGCCCGTGGTCGCCGTGGACCGGCGGCCGCACGAGGCCGAGGTGGACGCGGTGCAGGTGGACAACCAGCACGGCGGCGAGGTGGCCACCCGCCATCTGCTGCAGGCCGGTTACCGCCGGATCGCCTGCATCACCGGCCCCCGGGGCGCCTCCACCTCCGAGGAACGCCTGGCCGGGTACCGCATGGCGGTCTACTCCGCGCCCGATGCCGTCCCGGCCGGCGACGCCTACGTACGGCACGCCGACTTCCGCGTCGAGGGCGGCCGGGCCGCGATGCGCGAGCTGCTGGCGCTGCCCGAGCCGCCGGACGCGGTGTTCGTCGCCAACAACCTCATGACGATCGGTGTCCTGGACGCGCTGCGCGAGGTCGGGCGCACTCCCCCGTCCCTCGGTGTGCTGTCCTTCGGCGACGTGCCGTGGGCGTCGCTGCTGCGGCCGTCCCTGACCGCCGTGGAACTGCCCTCGTACGAACTGGGCCGTACCGCTGCCGATCTGCTGCTGCAGCGCATCGAGGGCAAGCCGTCGCCGCTGCAGACCGTGGTGCTGCGCACCAGGCTCCAGGTGCGGGAGAGCACCGCCGGGCCGTGAGCCGCAGCAACGTGCGGAGGGGCGCGGTACCGGTCAAGTGGCCGGTACCGCGCCCCTTTTGGTTCGTCCGGGGCTGTTTCTTCGCCCGTCCGGAGCTACTTCAGTCCGGATGTCTTGATCGACTCCACGATCTGCCGCTGGAACACGAAGAACAGGACCAGCATGGGCAGTGCCGCGACCGTGGCAGCCGCCAGGATGTAGTTCCAGTTGGAGGTGTACTGGTTCTGGAACGAGGCGATGCCGAGCTGGACCACCGTCAGCGACTGGTCGTTGGTGGCGACCAGCGGCCAGACGAAGGCGTTCCAGTTGGCGAGGAAGAAGAAGATCGCCAGGGCCGACAGGATGGGCCGGGACATCGGCAGGACGATGTTCCAGTACACCCGCCAGTGGCCGCAGCCGTCGACGATCGCCGCCTCCTCCAGTTCCCTGGGCAGCCCCAGGTAGAACTGGCGCAGCAGGAAGATGCCGAAGGCGTTGAAGACGGCCGGGATGATCAGGCCGGCGTAGCTGTTGAGCAGGCCCAGCTCGCGGGCCACCAGGAACAGCGGGATCAGCACGACCGGGGCCGTGACCAGCAGCGTGGCGAAGATCGCGCCGAAGAGCTTCTCACGGCCCGGGAAGCGCAGCCGCGCGAGCGCGTAGGCGGCCATGGAGTGGAAGAACAGCGCCGCCACGGTGATCACCGCGGAGATGAAGAAGCTGTTCCAGAGGTAGCGGGCGAAGGGGACCTCGGTGAAGACGTAGACGAAGTTGTCGAAGGTGAAGTCCCTCGGGATCAGGTTTCCGTCGGTGACCGTGGCCCGGGTCTTGAAGGACGACGTGACCATCCACAGCACCGGGAAGATGCTGATCAGGGACAGGACGACGGCCAGGGCCGTGAGTCCCGCGCGTGCGGAGCGCGGCCGGCGCCGGCCCGTCGGGGTCGCCCGGCCCGCCCGGGTCGTCAGGGCCTCACTCGCCATCGTCGAACCTCCCGCCTCTCGTGAACTTGAAGATCACGGCGGAGATCACGACCATGATCAGCACCAGGAACGAGCCCATGGCGGACGCGTAGCCGTACTCGCCGAATCCGAAGGCCTGCTGGTAGATGTAGAAGATCGCCAGTGAAGTACGTTGGCGGGGCCGCCGTTGGTCAGCACGAAGATCAGGTCCAGGCCTCCGGTGATGGCGGCGACCGTCGACATGAGCAGGACGAAGAAGCTGGTGGGACGCAGCAGCGGCCAGGTGATGGTGCGGAAGGTGGTCCACGGACCCGCGCCGTCCAGCTTCGCGGCCTCGTAGAACTCCCTGGGGATCTCCTGGAGCCCCGCCAGGAAGATGATCATGTAGTAGCCCATCATGACCCAGACCATGACGGCGATGACACAGCCGAGGGCCAGCGAGGGGCTGCCGAGCCAGGACTCGCCGTCGAGACCGGCCGCCCGCATGGCCCGGTTGACCACACCGGTCTGCTCGTCGAGCAGGAACTTCCACAGCACGCCGACCACGACGAGGCTGATCACGTACGGCAGGAAGAGCGCGGTGCGGAAGGCGCCGACGCCGGGCAGCTTCTGCTTGACCAGCAGGCCGAGGCCGAGGCTCACGCAGAACAGGACGGGGACGAGGATCACGACGTACTCGCCGGTGATCTTCATCGAGTCCCAGAACAGCGGATCGTGCATCATCCGCCGGTAATTGCCGAGCCCGATCCACTGGTACGAGCCGAAGCCGCTGACCTGGAAGAAGCTCAGCGCGACGGAGAGCACCATCGGGATCGCGACGAAGACGAGGAGCCCGAGGACGTCGGGCGCCAGGAAGAGGCCCGCGGCCAGCCATTCGCGGTGCTTGCGGCTCAGTCGCGGCTTCTCCGCGGAGGCGGACGTTTCCGCCGGGGCGGCGGTCCGCCGGCGCTGTTGTGCGGCGACGCTGCTCATATCAGGCTCGCCCCCTTGTAGCTCTTGGTGTAGGCAGCGATGGACTGGGCGGCTCTCTCGGCCTCACCGGCGACCCCGCGGCCGGCGAGCATGGTGCCCTGGATGGCGTCGGAGATGGCCTTGTAGACGACCGGGGGGTAGCGCGGCTCGGCGCGTCCGCCGGGGAAGATCTCGTCCTTGAACTTCTTCATGATCTCGGAGTCGTAGCCGCCCTTCGCGGCGCCCCGCTCCAGGGCGCTGGCGCGCGGCGCCACGTCGGACTTGGCGCCGACGCACCAGTCGACCATCCGGTTGACCGAGTCGTCCTTCATGGAGCCGAGCGCCCAGACGCAGAACTCGGCCGCGGCCTCGGGGTTGCGGCCCTGGGCGTTGGCGCAGAAGGACCAGCCGCCGAGCGTGGTGACGTACCTGCCGCCCGCCGGGACGGGCAGTCTGAAGACGCCGTAGCGGTACTCGGGGGCGAACGCCTTGAAGCTGGAGACGTTCCAGATGCCCTGCTGCCACATGGCGACGTTGCCGCCCCTGAAGCCGCCTATCACGTCGTCGGCGGCGGGCACCGTCCGCGGGGCGATGCCGTGGCGTACGGCGTCCTGCCACAGCGCGAGGGCCTGGCGGGTGGCCTTGGAGTCGAAGACCACGTTGCCCTGGTGGTCCATGACATCGCCGCCGCCCTGCCACATCCAC
The DNA here is from genome assembly GCF_042891825.1 of Streptomyces sp. NPDC001852. Classification (NCBI taxonomy): domain Bacteria; kingdom Bacillati; phylum Actinomycetota; class Actinomycetes; order Kitasatosporales; family Streptomycetaceae; genus Streptomyces; species Streptomyces sp. NPDC001852. Next base: position 248,399 of record NZ_JBIATN010000005.1, on the reverse strand, counting down.
GGGTACCACGTGAAGTTCTGGTAGTAGCCGGGCTGGGTCTCGAAGACGAGGCCCGCCCGGGTCTTTGTCCGCAGCTTGTCGCCGATGTCGAGCATCTGGTCCCAGGTGGTGGGGATGTCGGCCTCGGACAGGCCGGCCTTCTCCCACACGTCCTGGGCGTAGAACATGGCCAGCGGCTCGATCTCCATGGGCAGGGCGTACACCTTGCCGTCGACCTTGCGGCTGTCGAGCGCGGAGCCGTAGTCGTCGATGGCGGCCTTGTCCATGTGCGGGGTGAGGTCGGCGAGGACACCGCCGTTGTAATAGCGCAGGAAGTCGCCGGGCGAGAGCAGGAAGATGTCCGGGCCCTCGCCGGTGGCGAAGGCGGACGGCAGCTTGAAGCCGTTGAGGTAGGTGGGCTGCGGCAGATAGACCAGGTCGATCTGCTGCTTGTGGGTGCGGTTCCAGGTGGCGACCATGTCGACGAACCACTTGGACTGGGCGTTGATCGCGGGATCGGGCGAGCGCTGGGGGCCGTAGAAGTTCCAGAACTGGAGGTTTCCCCCCTTCGCCTGTGCCGTGCCGCAACCGGTGAGCAGGGCCGGGGCGGCGAGGGCCGCGCCGGTGCCCGCCGCCGCGGTGAGGAAACGCCGGCGTGACGTGGTGGCCGGGCGCCCGGCGTCGTTGCCGTGCTGGAGCATGCGTGCGCTCCTGTCGGAGTGGGATGGGGCCGGATGAAGAGAAGAGGGGGGTGGCGGACGGGGAACGGGGGTGCGGTCAGTCGACTTCGAGGGTCAGCAGGTCGGGAGTGGCCGGACGGGAAGGCGAGCTGGGGGCGTCCAGGTAGAAGAGCGAGGTGCTGGCGATGTCGTCGCTGGTGTGCCGGTAACGGTGCGGCAGGCCGTTGCCCTGGCCGGGGCCGATGCCGAGGCTCTGCACGGTGACGCGCAGGTCCTGGGAGAAGCGGACGGGGTCGAGGACGTGCCAGCGGTACATCCCGAACCGCTGCTGGCTGCGGTAGAGCCCGTCGGGGCGCAGGATCTGGTTCAGGCCCAGGTAGGGGGTGGTGTAGGCGGTGTAGCCCTGCCCGGGGACGTCGAAGTTCCAGGCGCCGCCGAAGTAGTCCTCGGTGCCGGTGCCGCAGATCGTCGGGAACTCCTCGTCGCCGTCGAGGTAGAACTTGAACTCGCCCTCGCCCCACCAGCCGGGGCTGTTGACGCCCCAGGCGAGGTAGGTGCCGACATAGCTGCCGGCGCCGGTGACCCCGTCGAGCAGGGTGTGCACCTCGCCGTACGGCACCGGGTGGCTGCGCCGCCACTGCGCGTGGAAGTAGGAGGCGTCCTCGCCGACCTCGTCCAGCTCGTAGTCGATCTGGTAGTAGAGGGTGACCTTGTCGGCGGTCAGGTTCTCCAGGGTGATGCGCGCGCGGCGGCGGAACGGCATGGGCCAGTACGCGTTGAAACCGCCGTTGGGATTGGCGGCGACGGGAACGGACGAGACCTGGCTGAAAGTGTTCCACCCGTTGCAGAAGAAGTCACCGAGCGGGACCTCGACGGCCGGGCTGTCCTCTCCCTCCCAGTACATCCGCAGCAGGGTGCCGCGCCAGGCCGTGTGCGGGTCGGTGGTGCACCACAGGTGCCGGACGGTGCCCGGTCCCTCGATGTCGGCGAGCACCGCGGTCTCGCCGGCGGCGATGTCGATGCTCGGGGAGATCTTCCAGCCCGGCCCCAGTCTGCTCGCCGCGACCGCGCCGGTGCCCTCGGTGGCCCGGCCGCCGCCGGACGTGGCACCGGTGAAGTTCTCGGCGCTGATGGAACGGCTCACGGCACGGGTCCTGCGGGAGATGCCGTCGAGTCCAGAGGTCGTCATCGTGTCTGTGCCCTCAGCTCTGTGAAATCCATTTCAGCGAAAAGTAGGGCCGCCCTCAGGGGGTGTCAAGGGGTGAGATCCGAGCGCACGTTTGCGACTTCTCGACTTCGGGATTGCGCGGTTTGTGCGACTTACAGCGGCTCTTCTCGGCCATAAGACCCGACTGCGCGCGCACTCTTGACGATGAAATCGATTTCTGCCAGCCTGCGCGTCATGCCTCGCAAGTCTCGCAACGCAGTCATCGGTCTGGACATCGGCACATCGAGCAGCAAGGGGGTCCTCGTCGGCCTCGACGGCACCCTGATCCGCTCGGCCGTGCGGGAGCACACCCCCACCAGGCCGGGCCCCGGCCGCTTCGAGATGGACGCCTCCGTCTGGTGGCGCGAGTTCGCCGACATCGCCCGCGAGCTCACCGGCCCCGGCGACACCACGGTGCTCGCCGTCGGGGTCAGCGGCATGGGCCCCTGCGTCCTGCTCACCGACGAGCACGACACCCCGCTGCGCCCCGCGATCCTCTACGGCGTCGACACCCGCTCGGTCCGGCAGATGCGCCGTATCGAGGAACGGCTCGGTGCCGAGGAGATCATCCGCCGGTGCGGCTCCGCGCTCACCACCCAGGCCGCCGGTCCGAAGATCGCCTGGGTCGCCGAGGAGGAGCCCGAGCCGTACGCCCGCGCCCGGCGCCTGTACATGCCCAGCTCCTGGCTGGTCCACCGGCTCACCGGCGCTTATGTGCTGGACCACCACTCGGCCAGCCAGTGCACCCCGCTGTACGACACGCTCGCGGGTGAGTGGTACGCCCCCTGGGCCGCCGAGGTGGCCCCCGGCATCGAGCTGCCGCCGCTGCGCTGGTCCGGCGAGGCGGCCGGCACCGTGACCGCCGAAGCCGCCGCGGCGACGGGACTGCCGGCCGGGATCCCCGTCACCACCGGCACCATCGACGCCTGGGCGGAAGCTCTCAGTGTCGGTGCGCAGCACACCGGTGACCTGATGCTCATGTATGGCACGACCATGTTCCTGATCCACACCGTGCCCAAGCCCCTCACCAGCCCGTCGCTGTGGGGCACGGTCGGCGCCCTGCCCGGCACCCGTAACCTGGCCGGCGGCATGGCCACCTCCGGCGCGGTCACCAACTGGCTGCGCGATCTGTTCGCCGCCGGCGACCACGCCGAACTGACCCGCCTGGCCGCCGAGTCGGGGCCGGGCGCGGGCGGGCTGCTGATGCTCCCGTACTTCTCCGGCGAGCGCACTCCGATCATGGACCCGGACGCCCGCGGGGTGATCGCCGGGCTCACCCTCTCCCACACTCGCGGCGACCTGTACCGGGCCGCGCTGGAGGCCACCGGATTCGGGGTGCGTCACAACATCGAGGTCATCGAGGAGGCGGGCGGCGACATCCGCCGCGTGGTCGCCGTCGGCGGCGGCACCCAGGGCGCGCTGTGGACCCAGATCGTCTCCGACATCACCGGACGGCCGCAGGAGCTTCGCAGCACGACGATCGGCGCGAGCTACGGCGGTGCCCTGCTCGCGGCACAGCTCGTCGGGGACGCCGGGATCGACGACTGGAACCCGGTACGGGAGACGGTGACACCGCGTGCGGAGCATCGACTGCGGTACGACGAGATGTACGCCCTGTACCGGCGGCTGTACCGGGAGACTTCGGCGACCGTGCATGCCCTTGCCCCGCTGCAGGAGCGCTGAGCCCTTCCGAGTCCAGGCCACCGGGCCCCGCCCTTGAACCCCGCCAGGGGGCTCCGCCCCCTGGACCCCGGCCCCTGCCCACCCACCACCCGACCCGGTCGGCTGGAAAGGCACCGGACCCGACTCGGTCCGCTGCGAAGGTGCCGTCCCCGCGCTGTCGGCTGGGGGGGCGCCCGTCATACGCAACCCCAACGGAGATCCCATGACCACGTACACCCTGCCCGTCCCGAGCCGGCCGGCGGCCGTCGAGCCGCATACCGTCTACACCGTGGCCAGTGGTGACCTGCGGCCCGCCGCCAATGTCACCTGCTGGCCGACCCAGGAGAAGCTGGAGAAGGACCTCACCGCGGCGCTGACCGACCTCGGGTGGCGTGTCCGCCGAGGGCATGCCTTCGACCCGGCCAGGGGGCACGGCTTCATCGACAACCAGCGCGCCGGCATCGAGGTGTTCCAGACCCTGCCGAAGGACGCGCCGCTGATCGTCGTGGAGGGCGTGTGGCAGTACAGCCACCACGTCCTGGCCGGGCTGCGCGACCACCGGGGCCCGATCCTGGTCGTCGCCAACTGGAGCGGCGAATTCCCGGGCCTGGTGGGCCTGTTGAACCTCGCAGGCAGCCTCACCAAGGCCGGGCGCGCGTACTCCGTGCTGTGGAGCGCGGACTTCGGCGACGACTGGGCCCGCGACGGCCTGCGCACCTGGCTGGAGACCGGCATCCTCACCCACGACACCAGCCATGTCCGGCCGTTGCCGCCCCTGCCAGAGGACCCCGAGACCGAACTCGGCGTGGCCCTGGCCCGGCAGCTGCGCGAGGACAAGGCGATCATCGGCGTCTTCGACGAGGGCTGCATGGGCATGTACAACGCCATCATCGACGACGAGTTCCTCAACCCGCTCGGTATCTACAAGGAGCGGCTGTCGCAAAGCGCGCTGGTGGCCGAGATGAAGAAGGTCACCGACGAGGAGGCGCAGGCGGTCCGCGCCTGGCTCGACCACGCCGGCCTGCGGTTCCACACCGGCAGCGACGAGGCCACCGAACTCACCGACGCCCAGCTGCTCAGCCAGTTCAGCATGTACATAGCGGCACTGCGCATCGCCGACGACTTCGGACTCGACGCGGTCGGCATCCAGTACCAGCAGGGTCTGAAGGACACCGTCCCGGCGAGCGACCTCGCCGAGGGCCTGCTCAACAACGTCCAGCGCCCCCCGGTGTTCAGCCGGGACGGTGCCCGCGAGCTGTACGCCGGCGCCCCGCTGCCGCACTTCAACGAGGTGGACGAGGGCGTGGCCGTCGACTCGCTGGTCACGAACCGCATCTGGACGGCCATGGGCCTCGACCCGGCCACCACGCTGCACGACATCCGCTGGGGCGAGGAGTACGACGGCCGGTTCGTGTGGGTCTTCGAGATCTCCGGCTCGGTGCCCGCCTCCCACAACGGCGGCTACCACAAGTCGTACAGCATGCGGCAGCCCCCGATGTACTTCCCGCTCGGCGGCGGCACGCTCAGCGGGGTCTCCAAGCCGGGCGAGATCGTCTGGTCCCGGGTGTTCCTGATGGAGGGCCGGCTGCATGTCGACCTCGGCCGGGCCACGGCGGTCGAGCTGCCGGAGGAGGAGACCCGACGCCGCCTCACGGCCACCACCCCGCAGTGGCCGATCATGCACGCGGTGCTGCACGGGGTCAGCCGCGACCAGTTCATGGCCCGCCACCGCGCCAACCACCTCAACGTGGCCTACGCGCCCGACGCGGAGACGGCCGACAAAGCACTGCGCGCCAAGGCCGCCCTCTTCGCCGAGCTGGGCGTCGAGGTGCACCTGTGCGGGGACGTGACGCTGTAGCCGTGTCGCGGCCCCGCCGGCGGCGCACGTGAGCGAGCGAACCGGTGCGGGGGTGGCGGCGGCCGCATCGTTCTCGGGCGCGTCACGGGCGGCGGCCGCCGCCGCACCCCCACCACGCCCGGCGAGGAGTCCGGCAACGCGGTGGCGGGGGCTCCACGGCGGCTTTCATCGTGCCCGGTTCGGCCTTCGGCGATTCCGAGCAGGTTCCCGGTTCCCCCTCCGACCCACGAGGAGTTGGCCTGTGCGAAAACTCAGAGCCCTGATCACCATGGTGGCCGGGCTGGCCGCCGTGGCGACGCTGACCACACCCGCCGTTCACGCCGACACCGGTGGACCGGCGAACGCCCCCGAGAGCACGTACTTCTCCACCGTGAGCGTCGATGCCGGCGCGACCGTCGGAGCGCCCGCGACCGGCGACAACCGGGAGCACGGCGACCTGTGGCCGTCCTGCTGGTCGAACGACGACAACGTCTATGCCGCATACGGCGACGGCCTGGGCTTCGGCGACACCTGGCACGACATCGGCGCGGCCCGGATCAGCGGGATGCCCGGGAACCTGAGTGGTACTCAGCTCGCCGCGGGCGACCAGATCGGACGGATCTGGGGCGACCCCACGCAGTACTACCGCAAGCCGACCGGCATGGTCTGCGTGAACGGCGACCTGTACCTCGCCGTCCAGGACCTCAAGCAGGGCACGCTGGACAACGCGCCCAGCGCGACGATCGTCAGGTCGACGGACAAGGGCGCCACGTGGACGTCCGACCAGACCACGCCGATGTTCTCGGACCAGAAGTTCACGACGGTCATGTTCCTGGACTACGGCAAGGACAACGCGAACAGCCCCGACGGATACGTCTACGCCTACGGTCTGGACTACAACTGGCGCGACACCTACGACCCCGACCCGGATCCGGCCGACCTGTATCTGGCCCGGGTGCCGGCCACCTCGATCCAGGACCGGTCGGCCTGGCGGTTCTACGCCGGCGACAGCGGAGGCACCCCGCAGTGGACCGCCGACATCGACCAGCGCGTCTCGGTGCTCCACGACGACCACCGCATCTACCAGAACGTCGGCACAGCGGGGCGGGCCAGGGATCTGAGCGTGCTCGGCCAGGGCGGTGTCGTCTACGACAAACCGCTGAATCGCTATGTCTACACGTCGTGGACGGAGTACACGTACGAGTTCTACGAGGCGCCCAGCCCATGGGGTCCGTGGAAGCACTTCACCCCGAAGGACTTCGGCGGCTACCCCTGGACGCACACCAAGCACGGCGGCTACGCGACCACCATCCCGTCGAAGTACATCAGCGCGGACGGCAGGTCGATGTGGTTGCAGTCCAACGTCTGCCCGTGCGGCGGCGGTTACCCGGCCGGTGACTTCTGGGCGTACACCTTCTCGCTGCGCCGGATGTCCCTCGCGCCGTACACACCGACCACTCCCGACAACGCGCCGGACGCCTCCCGCGACCTCGCGCGCGAGGCCGGCACCGTACCGATCGAACGGGCCACGCATTTCGGCACCGCGGTCTACAACGACGGCAACCGGAACCAGAACGAGGACGACTGGAACGACGAACGCAAACCGTCCAGTTGGTGGGGCTACACCTGGCCGCGCACGTACCACCTGAACGAAGTGGCGTACACGACGGGAACCATGTTCGGCGACGGCGGCTGGTTCGGCAGCGCGCCGACGATCCAGGTGCGCCGCGACGGCGTGTGGACCGATGTCACCGGCCTGCGGGTGACGCCGGCCTATCCGACGTCGTCGGCCGCCGGCACGAACCGGACGTATGTCTTCGACTTCGACACCACGACCGGGGACGGCGTACGGGTGATCGGCGGGAGCGGCGGCACCCAGACGTTCACGTCGATCGCGGAGCTGGAGGCCTACTACCGCTGACCGGTCCCGCCCGGACGGGGCTGACCGCTGTCGATGTGACGGGGGCCGGACCGGGCGGGGCGCAGGCGGGGTATCAGCGCCGGGACCTCGGCGCGGTAGGCGTCGTAGGAGGCGCCGAACCGGTCGGCCATCAGGGCGTCCTCGATCCGGACCCGGCGCAGCAGCCACGGGACGGCGACCACCAGAAAGGCTGTCCAGACGCCGAATCCGGAGGCCAGCATGCCACCGGTGATCAAACCCAGGAGCCCGGTGTAGATGGGGTGCCGGACCAGCCGGTACGGTCCGCCCGTGCGCAGCTCGTGGTGTTCCTGGACCATCGGGACGCTGGCCCACATGGTGCCCAGGACCCAGCGGGCCCAGAGCAGCAGGGCGGTCGATGCGACGGCGAGGACGGCACCCGGCAACGCCAGCTCCGGCTGCCAGTACCGCAGGTGACGCCAGAAGCCCTGGGAGTGCCCGACCAGGGTGAAGAACACGTAGACGCCCGCGATCAGCAGGAGCCGGCGCGGCAGGGAGCGACGCAGTCCGCGCACCCAGCCGCGCGGGCCGGCCGGACCCTTCAGTCCGAAGTAGACGGCGCCCGCGATCCAGGCCGCGACGAAGACCAGAGCGCAGACTCCGATGATCAGCGCAAGTGCCGAGTGCAGAGAATCCATGCCTCAAGACTGCGCCGCCCACCAGGCGGAACACCACCACCGACGGGTCGATGGAGAGACCTCCACCCGCCTCCATCCGTGGATGGAGAAGGGGCCCCGCCGGCCTGCGGGTTGTGCTCGGGCCTGGGCACGGCAGGGGGGCGAGGCGACGGCAGCCGACCGGCCGGGATCACGGTGACGGGGCCTGGACCTGGATGCCCGGACGAAACTTCGGGACGCGGAGTGTGATCTTCGTACCGGCGCCGACGCCGGTCTCGATGACGAGGCCGTGGTCGTCGCCGTAGACCTGGCGCAGCCGGCGGTCGACGTTGCTCAGACCGATGCCGGTGGCGGCGCCGGCCGTGCCGCGCAGGATCGCGCGCAGACGTTCCGGTTCCATGCCGATGCCGTCGTCCTCGATGACGACCCGGGCCTCGGTGCCCTCGTCCTCGGCGGTGATCGTGACGCCGATGCGCTCCACGGACTCCTCCAGGCCGTGTTTGAGGGCGTTCTCGACGAGGGGCTGCAGACACAGGAAGGGCAGCGTCACCGGCAGCACCTCGGGGGCGATGCGCAGGGTGACCTTCAGGCGGCGGCCGAACCGGGCGCGGGCGAGTTCCAGGTACTGCTCGATGGAGCGCAACTCCTCGGCGAGGGTGGTGAAGTCGCCGCCGCGGCGGAACGAGTAGCGGGTGAAGTCGGCGAATTCCTGCAGGAGTTCGCGAGCGCGCTCGGGGTCGGTGCGGACGAAGGAGGCGATGCTCGCGAGGGAGTTGTAGATGAAGTGCGGGGAGATCTGGGCGCGCAGGGCCCGGACCTCGGCCTCGTGGGCGCTGGTGCGCGCCCGGTCGAGGCCCGCGAGCTCGAGCTCCAGGGAGAGCCGGCGGGCCGCTTCCTCGCAGGCCCGGAGGACCGCGGTGGACTCCTCGGCGGCGAACACGGCGAGGGCGCCGGGGGCACTGTCGTCGGCGGAGAGCGGCACCAGGGCGCCCCAGCGCACGGGGCAGCCGGCGTCGTCGCAGGACAACGGGAAGGTCCGGGCGCGGGGTGGGTGGGCGAGCCGTGCCGTCACCTCCGCGCGGTGGTGGTCTCCGGCGCCGTCCCAGGCCAGGACGGCGGTGTCGTCGGTCAGGGCGAGGGCGGGGGTACCGAGCAGGGGGCGCAGCCTGCGGACCGTCTTGCGGGCGGCCTCCGGGGTGAGCCCGGCGCGCAGGGGTGCCGCGGCGAGCGCGGCGGTGTGCAAGCCCTGGACCAGGGCACGCGTCGAGTCGCTGTCGGCCGCGTGCTCCTGCTGCCGGCGCGCCGCCGCGTGGCCGAGAGCCGCACCGAGCACGAACAGCGCGAACCCGACGAGAGCGAGCGCCGCGGTACCGAGGACGGTCATGGGCGACGCGCGTCCGGGCCGGCGGGATGAGTGACGGAGCGGCGGGGCGTGGCGGAGCGGTGCCGGGGAGCACCGACGACCACGTGCCCGATCCGCCACGAGTCCCCGAGGCGCCGACGAACGCCGAGAGCTTGGCAGTACCGGCGAATGGCACGGCCTTGTCCTTGCCGTCGACCGTCGGGATCCTGCCGGAGACGACCAGCGTCGCGACCCCGCCGGTGCCGCCCGGCATCGACGCCTCGCTGGTCCCGCCCAGCGTCGTGATCGGTCCGATGCCACCCGACACCGGAACCCTGCCGAGACCCCTCGACACCGGCGGCCTGCCGGCGCCACCCACGCGCGCGCTCCCGTCGGTCCCGGCACCGCTCCTGCTCTCCGCGGTTTCGGTCGCCGGGGTGCGTGTCGGGACAGTCGGCGGGTGCCACGGCTCGTCTCTCCGTGTCGCTGGTCTGCACAACGGCTCCTCGGTCAGGTCGTCGCCGCTTCGGGGCGGGTGGGGGCGGGAGGTTCCGGGAGGTGGAGGCGGGCCATGGTGGCGGCGGTGCCGGGTGGGACGCGGCTGCGGGTGGCCAGGGAGGTCAGGACCATCGCGGCGAAGCCGACGGGGACGGACCACACCGCGGGCCAGGCCAGCAGGGTGTGCAGCCAGCCGGAGCGGGCGCCGCCGGCGATGGTGGCCGTCACCGCGGCGAGCGCGGAGCCGCCGCCGAGGACGAGACCGGCGATCGCGCCCGGCGGGGTCAGGCCGCGCCACCAGATGCCGAGCACGAGCAACGGGCAGAAGGAGGAGGCCGAGACGGCGAAGGCGAGGCCGACCGCGTCGGCCACGGGCAGGTCGCTGACCACGGCGGCGGCCGCGGTCGGCACCGCGATCGCAGGCAGCGTGGCGAGCCGGAAGTGGCGCACGCCGAGCGTGGGCAGGACGTCCTGGGCGAGGACGCCCGCGACGGACATGGTGAGCCCGGACGCCGTGGAGAGGAACGCCGCGCAGGCGCCACCGGCGACGAGGGCGCCGAGCAGGTCCCCGGTGACCCCGCCGAGCAGCCGCTGCGGCAGGACGAGGACCGCCGCGTCGGTGTCGCCGGTCAGGAGGAGGTCGGGGGCGTACAGGCGGCCGAGCATGCCGTACAGGGGGATGAGGAGGTAGAAGGCGCCGAGCAGGGCGAGCACGCTGACGGTGGTGCGGCGGGCGGCGCGGCCGTCGGGGTTGGTGTAGAAGCGCACGACGACGTGTGGCAGGCCCATGGTGCCGAGGAAGGTGGCGAGGATCAGCCCGTAGGTGGCGTACAGGCCGTGCTGTTCGCGGTCCGAGGACAGCGGCTTGGCCCAGCTGGAGGGCGCGGTGCGGTCGGCCGCCCGGCCCGGCAGGGGGACGCGGGCGCCGGCCGGGAAGCGCAGGGTCGTGTCCCCGGCGATCCGGTGGCGGCCCTCGCCGAGCCGCAGCGAAAGCCCCTGCACCGCGCGGCCGTCGACGGTGCCGGACACGGTCACCCGGACCGGCTCGCGCACGGTGAGGGCGAGGGGCCGGTCGACGCGAACCTCGGTGGAGCGGTGGAAGACGGGCCGGTCGTCCCAGGCGGGTGCCGGGGCGTGGTCGCCGCGCCAGGCCAGCAGCAGGAACACCACGGGCACCAGCAGGGCGGTGAGTTTCAGCCAGTACTGGAAGGCCTGGACGAAGGTGATGCTGCGCATCCCGCCGGCGGCGACGGCCGCGGTCACCACGGCGGCGACGACCAGAGCGCCGAGCCAGCCGGGTGCGCCGGTGAGCAGCCGCAGGGTGAGGCCGGCGCCGCGCAGCTGGGGCAGCAGATACAGCCAGCCGATGCCGACGACCAGCACACCGGCGATCCGCCGCACCGCCCGGGACTCCAGCCGCGCCTCGGCGAAGTCGGGCAGGGTGTAGGCGCCGGAGCGGCGCAGCGGGGCGGCGACGAAGGCCAGCAGGACCAGGAACCCGGCGGTGTAACCGATGGGGAACCACAGCATGTCGACGCCCTGGGCGAGGACGAGTCCGGCGACGCCGAGGAAGGAGGCGGCCGAAAGGTACTCGCCGCTGACCGCGCAGGCGTTGAGCCTGGGGGCGACGGTGCGCGAGGCGACGTAGAAGTCGGAGGTGGTACGGGAGATGCGCAGGCCGAGCGCGCCGACGAGGACCGTGGCGAGGATCACGGCGGTCACACCCACGATTCCGTAGGTCTGGTTCACCGGCCGGCCCCGGCGGGAAGTCGGCGCATGGTCAGGGGTGTTCCGTGGGGGCGGCGGTGTCGGTCTCGTTGCGCTCGGCACGGCGGACGTACCAGGCGCCGATGGCCAGGAGAACGGGGTACGGGGCCACGCCCAGCGCGATCCATGCGGCCAGGGGGACGCGGGGTGCCGCGTCGGCGAGCGGCAGGATCCTCAGGAGTACGGGGAGCAGGCCCAGCGGGGTCCCGAGGAGGGCGAGGGCGACGAGCCCGGCGCGCAGCTGACGCTGCATCAATTGGCCCACGCCGAGGTCGGACCGGGGGTGCGGTAAGGGCACCGGGCGTGGTGCGGTCGTACCGCCGTCGGGGCTCGGCCGTCCGGTGACCACCTCCCTGCGAGGGACGGATTCCTCACCCATGACGCACTCCCCGACGCAGCGGTGATCACCTCGTGCTGCGGCGAGTGTACGCAGCGGACCGGCGCCGGGGCAGCGGATGGACGCGAATCGCCACAGGTCCGTCACCCGGACGCCGCCGCAGGTGCTCAACGGGCCCTGCCTGCCGCGTGTTTGGCCAGCAGATCCCGCAGTTCTCGGGCGTTGCGCCGGCTCACGGCGAGGACGCGGTCGCCGATCCGTACGGTCATGTTGCCGCCGTCCAGGCGGAGTTCCTCGATACGGTCGAGCGCGACGAGCCGGCTGCGGTGGATGCGCACGAACCCGCGTGCGCGCCACTGTTCCTCCAGGGTGGACAGCGCGACGCGGACGAGGTGGCTGCCGCGCGGGGTGTGCAGTCGCGCGTAGTCGCCCTGGGCCTCGACGTGGGTGATGTCGGCGATGGGTACGAACCGGGTCACCCCGCCCAGCTCGACGGGGACCTGTTCGCCCCAGGCGGGCCCCTGCTCGGGGGCGGGGGCGGCGGCAGGCCGGGGGCCCTGCCCGGCCCGGACGAGTTCGGCGGCCCGGCGCACGGCCTCGGCGAAGCGCTCCTTGCGGAGGGGCTTGAGCAGGTAGTCGACGGCCTTGAGGTCGAAGGCGCGGACCGCGAAGTCGTCGTGGGCGGTGACGAAGACGATCAGCGGTGGCGCGGCGAACCCGCCCAGCAGCCGGGCGAGTTCGAGGCCGTCGAGCCCTGGCATGTTGATGTCGAGGAAGACGACGTCGACCGCCTCCTCGCCGTCCGGACCGTCCGCCACGGCGCCGCCGAGCCGGCGCAGCGCCTCCGTGGGTCCCGCCGCGGGCACCACGGTGCCCACCCGGGGATCCCGCTCCAGGAGGTACAACAGCTCCGCGAGCGCGGGCTCCTCGTCGTCCACCGCCAGCACACGCAGGGGAACGTCGCTCGCGCTCATCTCCGTTGTCTCCTTCTCGTTTCAACCACTTACCGTTGCATGGTGGTCCGTCCGGGCGGCTGCGTCGAGATCGCGGGTCGTTGCCCATGGCCTGTTGTCGGTCCGGCCTCGCTGTCGATCCGGCGCGGCCGGGCGGTGTCAGTCCGGGACCACCAGCCGGGCCGCCTCGCCCGGACCGACCGGCACCACCCGGTCGCGCAGGCAGACGTCGATGGGTGCGCGGTCGGAGTCCGGTACGGCGATCTCCAGGAGGTCGCTGCGCAGGCGCAGATGGACGCCCCAGTGGCCGTGGTAGCGGATGGCGAAGCCGTAGGAGGAGAGTTCGGGCAGCGGGACCGGGTCGAGGCACAGGGCGCCGTCACGGGTCTCCATGCCGGTCAGTCCGCGCTGGACGAGGTCGAGGGTGCCGGCCATGGCGCCGAGGTGGATGCCCTCGCCGGTGGTGCCGCCCTGCAGGTCGGCGATGTCGCCGCGCAGTGCCTCCTGGACGAAGGCCCAGGCGCCGGCGCGGCGGGCGCGGGCCAGGATCCAGCCGTGGACCAGGCCGCTGAGGGTGGAGCCGTGGCTGGTGCGGTGGAGGTAGTGGTCGACGGTGGCCGTCCAGGTCCGTTCGTCGAGGTGGTGGCCCAGCATCTGGAAGAGGGAGTGGAGTTCGGTGGCGGAGAAGAGGTAGCCGAGCATCAGCACGTCGGCCTGTTTGGACGCCTTGTAGCGGTTGACGGTGTCGCCCTCGGCCTCCAGGATCCGGTCGAGGCGGCGGATGTCCTCGTACCGCTTGCGGTAGCCGTCCCAGTCCAGTTCGGCGAGGTCGCCGTAGCCCTCGAACTGGCTGATCACCCCGTCGTGGAAGGGGATGTGGAGGGTGCGGGAGATCTCCTCCCAGCGGGCGGGCTCGTCCTCGTCCAGGCCGATGCTCTCGGTGAGTTCGCGGCGGCGCGGCTCGGGCAGGAGGCTCAGCAGCTCGAGGCTGCGGGCGAGCACCCAGGCGGCGGTGACGTTCGTGTACGCGTTGTCGTCCAGGCCGGGTTCGGTCGCGCCGGGGTAGGCGTCGTGGTACTCGTCGGGGCCCATCACCCCCCGGATGCGATACCGGCCGAGGTGGTCGTCGTAGCCGGCCGAGTCCGCCCAGAAGCGGGCGATGTGCAGCAGCATCTCGGCGCCCTCGCCGTGCAGGAAGTCGGTGTCCCCGGTGGCCTCGCAGTACTGCCAGATGTTGTAGGCCACCGCCGAGCCGACGTGGTGCTGGAGCCGGGAGTGGTCCGGCAGCCAGCGGCCGGAGCGGGGGTTGAGGTGGAGTTCCTGGGTCTCCTCGCGGCCGTCGCTGCCGCTCTGCCACGGGTAGAGCGCGCCGCGCCGGCCGAGTTCCCCGGCCGCGTGGCAGGCGGCGTCGAGACGCCGGTGCCGGTAGCGGAGCAGGGCGCGGGAGACCTCGGGGAGGTGCAGGTTGAGGTAGGGCAGGACGAAGAGTTCGTCCCAGAAGACATGGCCGCGGTAGGCCTCGCCGTGCAGTCCGCGCGCGGGGACGCCCACGTCGAGGTCGGCCGTGTGCGGCGACAGCGTCTGCAGCACGTGGAACAGGTGCAGGCGCAGGATGCTGCCCGCCTCGCCGGGCACCTCGAGCGCGGTGCGCCGCCACAACTGCTCCCAAGCCGTGGAGTGGGCGTCCAGCAGGGCGTCGAAGCCGGGGGCGTCGCCCACGCGGTCGACGGCCGCGTCCAGCGGGTCCCCGATGGCGGGGTCGTGCGAGGTGTGCAGCGCGACCGTCTTGTCGACGGTGACGGTACGGCCGGGTGCCAGGCGCAGCCTCAGGTGCTGGACGGCGCGCAGGGCTTCGTGCGCCGTCGCCACCGGGGCATCGGCGGCCAGCCGGGCCGCGAGGGCGCATTCGATGCGGGAGGTGCGGGTGTGGCAGCGCAGCCACATCGCCCCGTGCGCGGCGAGGCCGGTGCGGATCTGGGTGAGGTGCCGGCCGTCCAGGTCCCGGTAGCGGGCCACGCCGGAGTTGGTGACGCGTCCGTCGAGCGCGGCCTCGACCTCCAGCTCGGCCCCGCGGCCCTCCACCATGAACTCCGTGCGCAGTGCCGCGATATGACGGTCCAGCAGGTGGACCAGGCGCAACTGGCGCACGTGGAGCGTGGTGCCGCCGTCGAGGCCGTAGCTGGTGCGGCGTTCCAGCAGGCCGGGGTCGAGATGGAGGATGAGGAGGTGTTCCGTGACGGGGGCTGAGTCCGGGATGAGCCACGCGCCGCCCACCGGGCGGAAGCGCAGCGGCAGCCAGTTGGGAAGGTTGACCATGTCCTCGTTCTCGACCCGGCGTCCGGCGACCTCGGAGGTGAGTCGGTCGTAGCAGCCGGCCACATAGGTGCCCGGGTAGTGGATCTCGTCCGCGGTGCACTCGGGCAGTGCCCCGCGGGTGGCGAAGTACCCGTTGCCCAGGGTGCACAGCGACTCCCGCAGGCGTTCCTCCCCGGGCCGGTAACCCTCGTACTCCCAGGTCGGGCCCGTCACGGTCACCCCTCGGACAGCAGGCCGGTGAGGATCCGGTCGGGGGTGAGGGGCAGCTCACGGAAGCGGATGCCGGTGGCGTGGTGGACGGCGTTGCCGATGGCGGCCGCGGTGCCGACGATGCCGATCTCGCCGATGCCCTTGCTGCCCATGGGGTTGAGGTGCGGGTCGTCCTCGTCGATCCAGTCGGCCTCGACGGCGGGGACGTCGGCGTGCGCGGGCACGTGGTAGGAGGCGAGGTCGGCCTCGGTGAAGTCGCCGAACGCGCGGTCCAGGGTGCTGTGTTCGGTGAGGGCCATGCCGAGGCCCATGGTCATGCCGCCGGTGAACTGGGAGCGCGCGGTACGGGCGTTGAGGATGCGCCCGGCGGCGAAGATCCCGAGCAGCCGCCGTACCCGGGTCTCGCCGGTGACGGTGTCGACGGCGACCTCGGC
The DNA here is from genome assembly GCF_042891825.1 of Streptomyces sp. NPDC001852. Taxonomy (NCBI): domain Bacteria; kingdom Bacillati; phylum Actinomycetota; class Actinomycetes; order Kitasatosporales; family Streptomycetaceae; genus Streptomyces; species Streptomyces sp. NPDC001852. The sequence goes on along the minus strand of NZ_JBIATN010000005.1, from coordinate 232,621 downwards.
GAAGTGGGCCCCGAAGGCGTGCCGGGCGTAGGGGCTGTCGGCGTCGGCCCGCCCGGCGGTGTCGGCGTGGGTCTCGATGCCGTCGGCGGGCAGCGGTCCGGCGTGCACGGCCAGCCGGGAGGCCAGCTCGGCACACGCCTCGTGCACGGCCCAGCCCCAGGAGGCGGTGCCCATGGAGCCGCCGGCCAGCCAGGCCGAGGGCAGGTCGCTGTGCCCGATCTCGGCGCGGACCCGGCCGAGGGGCACGCCGAGGGCGTCGGCGGCGATCTGGGCGAGCACGGTACGGGCCCCGGTGCCGATGTCGGTCGCGTTGATCCGGACGGCGCAGGTGCCGTCGGGCAGGGCCCGGGCGGTCGCGGTGGCCGGGACGGCCGCGGCCGGGTAGGTGGCCGCGGCCACGCCGGTGCCGACGAGCAGCGGGCCCTCGCGGCGCATCCCCGGACGTGGATCGCGCCCGGCCCAGCCGAAGCGGCGGGCTCCCTCGCGCAGGCACTCCACCAGGTGCCGGCTGCTGAACGGTTTGCCGCTCTCCGGTTCCCGTTCGGGTTCGTTGCGGACGCGCAGTTCCACCGGGTCGATGCCGAGGGCGTCGGCGAGTTCGTCCAGGGCCGACTCCAGGGCGTACATGCCGGGCGCCTCGCCGGGGGCGCGCATCCAGGACGGGCTGGGCACGTCGAGCGGGACCACCCGGTGGGAGCTGAGCAGGGCGGGGGTGGCGTACATGACGCGTGAGGGCACCGCGGCCTGCTCGACGAACTCCTTCACGCGGGAGGTGTGGGTGGTCACCTCGTGCAGTACGGCGGTGAGCCGGCCGTCCGGGTTCGCGCCGAGGCGGAGACGCTGCACGGTGGGGGCCCGGTGGCCGACGGTGGTGGGCAGGTACCGGCGGGGGTAGGCGAGGGTGACGGGCCGGCCGGTGCGCCGGGCGGCCATCGCGGCGAGGACGACGTCCGGGCGAGGGGTGCCCTTGGAACCGAAGCCGCCGCCGACGTGCTCGGTGACGACGGTGACGCGGTCCTCGGGCAGCCCGAACATCTGGGCGAGCACCTCCCGCACGGTCGTGCCGCCCTGGCTGGAGGTGTACACGGTGAGCTGGTCCCCGTCCCAGTCGACCGTGCTGGTGTGCGGCTCCATGGGGTGATTGTGCAGCGGCGGCACCCGGTAGGTGACGTCGACGCGGACCTCGGCGGCGGCGTAGGCGGCCTCCGGGTCGCCCTGCTCGACCCGGCCGGGAAAGCCGGCGTTGGTCTCCTCCGGCTCGTAGGCGTCGGGGCGCTCCGGATCGAGGTCGGCGTGGTGGGGTTCGGCCGCGTAGGTGACGCGTACCGCCCGGGCGGCCGCGCGGGCCGTCTCCGGGGTGTCGGCGACGGCCAGGGCCACGCACCAGCCCCGGTGCGGCACGCGCGGGCCCTGCAGGACGGCGAGCGTGGCATCCTCGGGTGCGGCGAGGCGCTCCGCGTCGTCGGGGGTGAGGACGGCGAGGACGCCGGGCAGGGCGAGGGCGGCGGCGGTGTCGACGGCGGTGACCCGGCCACGGGCGATCGCGGCGGGCACGGGCCAGGCGTGGGCCCGGCCGGGCAACGTGTACTCGGCGGCGTAACGGGCGAGGCCGCTGACCTTCAGCCGCCCTTCCGCCCGCTCCACGGGCGCGCCCAGGGCACTGCCGGTGACGGGGTTCCCTCCCGGCCGATGCTCGCCGACGGCCGTGGCCGACGCACCGGCAGCCGGGACCCCGTCTGCGGAGCGCTCACCGAAGGCTCCGGCGGGGGTGCCGGGGGTCGTGTGCGGGGCGTCCCGGCGGCTTGCCGGCGCACCCGGGGCGCTGCCGCCCGCCGACGCCCCTTCGGCCCGCCGCTCGGCACAAGCCCCGACACCGGTACCAGGCGCCGAGGGCCGTGCATCCCGCTCCGCGCGGGAGCGCAGGGAGTCACCGGGGTTCGGTGGCCCTTGCTCTGCGGCAACGCCCGGAGAGTCGCCGGGCGCCGGGGACCCCTGTTCTGCGGCAGTGCCCGGGGAGTCGCCGAGGGGCAGGGGTCCGTCTGCTCGCCGTTCGGCGAGAGACCCGGTGCCGGGGGTCGGGGGCCGTGTGGTGCGGTGTTCTGCGGGGGTGCCCGGGGTGTTGGCGGTCATCGGTTCCTCCTGCTCTGCTCGCTCCTTCCGGGCCGACTCAGGCCACCGCAGGGGCCGGGGCGAGGCGGTTCAGGACGTCCAGGGCGAGATTGCGGGCGAGGGGCACCTTGTAGGCGTTGTCCCGCAGCGGCTCGGCGTGCGCGAGCTCCAGTGCCACGGCTCCCTCGAAGGCCTCGGGGGTCGCGGGGGCGCCCAGCAGGGCCAGCTCGGTGTGCCGGGCCCGCCAGGGCCGGTGCGCGAGCCCGCCGAAGGCGATCCCCGCCCGGTCGACGACGCCGTCGGCGACCCCGAGTACGACGGCCACCGAGGCGAGGGCGAAGGCGTACGACGCCCGGTCCCGGGCCTTGCGGTAGGCGGACGGGACGCCGGCGGTGGCGGCCGGGAGCAGCACACCGGTGATCAGTTCACCCGGGCAGATCCAGGTGTCCCGCTCGGGATGCTCGCCCGGCAGCCGGTGGAACTCGGCCGCCGGAAGGCGCCGGGTGCCCTCGGTGCCGTACAGCTCGACCTGGGCGTCCAGCGCGGCGAGGGCGACGGCCATGTCGGACGGGTTGGTGGCGATGCAGTGTTCGGAGTGCCCGAGCACGGCGTGGTCGCGGTGGACGCCTTCTCGGGCGCCGCAGCCACTGCCGGGCTCGCGCTTGTTGCAGGGTTTGTCCAGGTCCTGGAAGTACGGGCAGCGGGTGCGCTGGAGCAGGTTGCCGCCGGTGGTGGCGGCGTTGCGCAGTTGCCCGGAGGCGCCCGAGAGGAGGGCCTGGGACAGCGCCGGGTAGCGGTCGCGGACGCGGGGGTCGGCGGCCAGGTCGCTGTTGCGGACGGTGGCGCCGACGCGCAGGGAGCCGTCGGGCAGTTCCTCGATGGAGTCCAGCGGCAGCCGGCCGACGTCGATGAGCAGCGCGGGGCGCTCGACGCCGAGTTTCATCAGGTCGACCAGGTTGGTGCCGCCGGCCAGATAGCGGGCGCCGGGGTGGGCCGCGTACGCCTCGACGGCCTCCTGGACGCTGCCGGGCCTGAGGTATCCGAAGCCGTTCACCGGATCACGTCCTCCACCGCCTCGACGATGCGCGGGTAGGCGCCGCAGCGGCACAGGTTGCCGCTCAGGCGCTCGCGGATCTCGGCCCGGTCCAGCGGGACGGGCCGACCGGAGGGAGCCGCGGGGTCGGTGACGTGGGAGGGGTGACCGGCGGCGGCCTCGGCGAGCATGCCGACGGCGGAGCAGATCTGCCCCGGGGTGCAGTAGCCGCACTGGAAGGCGTCGCGGTCGAGGAAGGCCCGCTGCAGCGGGTGCGGCTCCTCGCCGTCGCCGCCGAGGCCCTCCACGGTGGTGATCTCGCTGCCGTCGAGGGCGACCGCGAGCAGCAGGCAGCTGTTGACGCGGCGGCCGTCGGCCAGCACGGTGCAGGCACCGCACTGGCCGTGGTCGCACCCCTTCTTCGACCCGGTGAGGCCGAGGTCCTCGCGGAGCAGGTCCAGCAGGACACGCCGGTGGTCGACGTGCAGGGTGTGGGGCTTCCCGTTGACCCGGAGGGTGATCTCCGATGCGGGAGAGAGGTGGTTTTCACTGGTCATGGCAGGGATGGCCTCCCGGACGGGCCCTGATGTCCGTCCAGACCGCGTATCCACGCGACGGCGCCTCACACGTCCGGAGGGCCACACCCTTCACTCACGGACAGCGGACCAGGCCCGCACGCCACGCGGCTGCCTCTGGAGCCGGGCAGCGTGGACGCCGTGGTGGTTCGTTGTTCCCGACCACCGGCCCCGGGTTCCCGACCACCGCTCCCGGGTGCTGGAGCAGGCGGCCGGGCAGGGGCTGCGGCCCGTCGGCGAGCGGGTGTTCCCTAGGGCCAGGGTCGCAGCCCGCACCGCCGGCGGGAGGTCATCGCGTCGGGCCGGAGACCGTGGTGCACTCGCGCCGAACCGGCACAGGTGGCGGTGGCGTGCCGACGCCTCGCGGCCCTGCCGGAGCAGGACAGACCTCGCCCGGACCCGCAGTACCGGCTTCTCGCGCCGGAGAAGACACCGTGACCGCTCAGACCGACGGTACCTCGGCCGGCTCGGCCGGCTGCACAACCGCCGCTTGCGGTGCCTCGGCGGCCCGCTCCGCGAACTGGGTCCGGTACAGCTCCGCGTACCGGCCCTGTGCCGTCAGCAGTTCTTCGTGCGTGCCGCGTTCCACGATCCGGCCGGACTCCACGACGAGGATCTGGTCGGCCGCCCGGACCGTGGACAGGCGGTGGGCGATGACCACGGCGGTGCGGCCCTCCAGGGCCTCGGTGAGGGCCTCCTGGACGGCTGCCTCGGAGGTGTTGTCCAGGTGGGCGGTGGCCTCGTCCAGGATGACCACGCGCTGGCGTGCCAGCAGCAGCCGGGCGATGGTCATGCGCTGGCGTTCGCCGCCGGAGAGCCGGTAGCCGCGCTCGCCGACGACCGTGTCGAGTCCGTCGGGAAGGGACCGTGCGACGTCGGCCAGACGGGCGCGGCCGAGCGCGGCCCAGAGGTCGTCGTCGGTGGCGTCCGGGCGGGCCAGCAGCAGGTTGGCGCGGACCGTGTCGTGGAAGAGGTGGCCGTCCTGGGTGACCATGCCGAGCGTGCCGCGCAGGGACCCGGCGGTGAGGTCGCGCACGTCCACCCCGCCGATGCGCACGGCACCCGCGTCGACGTCGTACAGGCGCGGCAGCAGCTGGGCGATGGTGGACTTGCCGGCGCCGGAGGAGCCGACGAGGGCGACGGTCCGGCCGGGTTCGGCGCGGAAGGAGATGCCGTGCAGGACCTCGGAGCCGCCACGGGTGTCGAGGGCGGCGACTTCCTCCAGGGACGCGAGGGAGACCTGGTCGGCGGCCGGGTAGGAGAAGCGGACGTCGTCGAACTCGACGGCGACCGGTCCCTCGGGGACCTCACGGGCGTCCGGCTTCTCCTCGATCAGCGGCTTGAGGTCGAGCACCTCGAAGACCCGCTCGAAGCTGACCAGCGCGCTCATCACCTCGACCCGGGCTCCGGCCAACGCGGTGAGCGGGGCGTACAGGCGGGTCAGCAGCAGGGCGAGGGAGACGACCGCGCCCGCCTGCAGGGTGCCGTGCAGCGCGAACCAGCCGCCGAGGCCGTAGACGAGGGCCAGCGCGAGGGCGGAGACCAGGGTGAGGGAGGTGATGAAGACGGACTGGGCGGTGGCCGTGCGGACGCCGATGTCGCGTACCCGTGCGGCGCGGGCCGCGAACTCCGCCGACTCCTCCTCCGGGCGCCCGAACAGCTTGACCAGGGTGGCGCCGGGCGCGGAGAAGCGCTCGGTCATCCGGGTGCCCATGGCCGCGTTCAGCGCCGCCGCCTCGCGCTGCATGCGCGCCATGCGGGTGCCCATGCGGCGGGCCGGCAGCACGAACACCGGCAGCAGCACCAGCGCGAGCAGGGTGATCTGCCAGGACAGGGTGAGCATCACGGCGAGGGTGAGCAGCAGGGTGACCAGGTTGCTGACCACGCCGGACAGGGTGTTGGCGAACGCCCGCTGGGCGCCGATCACGTCGTTGTTGAGTCGGCTGACCAGCGCGCCCGTACGAGTCCGTGTGAAGAACGCGACGGGCATGCGCTGCACATGATCGAACACAGCCGTTCTGAGGTCGAGGATGAGTCCCTCCCCGAGCGTCGCCGACAGGCGCCGCCCGAGGATGCCGAGTCCCGCCTCCGCGAGGGCGACGAGCGCGATGAGCAGGGACAGCCGGACCACCGTGCCGGAGTCGTGCCCCGCCACGATCGCGTCGACGACGCGTCCGGCGAGCACGGGGGTGGCCACGGCGAGCAGCGCGGTCACCACCCCGAGCACGACGAACCGGACGATGCCCGCGCGGTGCGGGCGGGCGAAGGCGGCGATACGGCGCAGCGTGGCGCGGGCGAACGGCCGGCGCTCGTCCTGCGCGTTCATGACACTATGCAGCTGCATCCATGCGGTGGTCTCCATGCTCATGGGAAAGAACGTAGAACCTCGACCTTCGTTGAGGTCAATGTTCCTGTCTTTTCACCCTCCGTTGGGGCGGCGCGGAGAACCTCTCGGGATGTGACTGCCGTCCCGCTTCCCCCACCTCCCCGGGAACGACTCCCCCGTCGCGTCCCCGTCCGCCAGGTGCTGTGCCTGGTGCCGCTCGCACTCGTCGCCGTGGTCGCCGTACGGAACCGCTCGCTGCTCGTCGAGGGCTTCGGCCAGCTGCGCACCGCCTCCTGGCCGTGGCTGCTCGCGGCGGCCGGCGCCACCTGTCTGACCTGGGTGGCCGCCGCGTTCACCCGTCAGGGCGCGGTGGTGCAGCCGCTGCCCAAGGGGCGGCTGCTGGCCACCCAGTTCGCGGCGGCCTCGGCCAACCACCTGCTTCCCACCGGGCTGGGCGCGGGCGCGGTGAACCTGCGCTTCATGACCGTGTGCGGGGTGCCGCTCGCCCGCTCCTCGGCCGCGCTCGCCCTGTATCTGCTGGCCGAGTGCGTGGGCCGGCTCGGTCTGCTGGCCGTGCTGCTGCTGACCTTCCCCGACGCGCTGCGGCTCGGCCCCCTGCTGCCGGACGGCTCGGGCCTGCCGCTGCTGCTGGGCGCGGCCGGCCTGCTGCTGGTGGCGGCGGCCGTCGTGGCCGTCGTACGACCGCTGCGCGCCCGCGTGTACGGGTTCGTCCGGGACGCCCTGGGCGAGGCACGTTCGGTGCACACCCGGCCGGCCCGCGCCCTCGCGCTGTGGGGCGGCTCGCTGGCCTTCCCCGCACTGCAGGCGGCCGGTCTCGCCGCGGTCGGCCAGGCGCTCCGGCTGCCGGTGCCGGTGGCGCACATGGTGCTCGCCTACCTCGCGGCGACCGTCGCGGTGGCGCTGGTGCCCACACCGGGCGGGCTGGGCTCGGTCGAGGCCGCCCTGATCGTGGCGCTGGTCGCCGTGGGCGGCCCGGCCGCGGTGGCCACGGCGGTGGTGCTCGCCTACCGCATCATCACCGTGTGGGTGCCGCTGCTGCCGGGTGCGCTGACGCTGGGGGCGCTGGTACGGCTGAAGGTCATCTGAGGCACAGTGGTCTTCTCCAGCCGAGTCGAGGGGGTCTTTCCGTGCCGGTCCGCGTGGAGCGCCATGAGTACGTCACGACGGTCGTGCTGTCCCGGCCCGAGGCCCGGAACGCCGTCGACGGGCCGACGGCCGCGGAACTCGCCGCGGCCTTCCGGGAGTTCGAGGCGGACGATCGTGCCCGGGTCGCGGTGCTGTGGGGCGAGGGCGGCACGTTCTGCGCGGGGGCGGACCTGAAGGCGATCGGCACCGGGCGCGGCAACCGCGTGGCCGAGGACGGTGACGGCCCGATGGGGCCGACCCGGATGCGGCTGTCGAAGCCGGTGATCGCGGCGGTGGCCGGGCACGCGGTCGCGGGCGGCCTCGAACTCGCCCTCTGGTGCGATCTGCGGGTCGCGGAGGAGGACGCCGTGTTCGGGGTGTTCTGCCGCCGCTGGGGCGTGCCGCTGATCGACGGCGGCACGGTACGGCTGCCCCGGCTGATCGGCACCGGCCGGGCCATGGACATGATCCTCACCGGCCGCCCCGTACCGGCCCGTGAGGCCCACGCGATGGGGCTCGTGAGCCGCGTGGTGCCGACCGGACGCGCCCGCACCGAGGCCGAGGCGCTGGCCGCGGAGATCGCCCGCTTCCCGCAGGCCTGTCTGCGCAGCGACCGCGCGTCGGTCCTCGACCAGGAGGGGCTGGACGAGGAGACGGCGCTGCGCGGCGAACTCCGACACGGGCTGGGCGTGCTGGCGCAGAGCGCGGAAGGTGCCGCCCGGTTCGCCTCCGGGTCCGGGCGACACGGGTCCTTCACCGACCTGTGAGCCACTCCGCCCCTCGGACCGCACACCGCACGGGCGACCGGCCCGCTCAGCCCACGCCCACCACGACCACGCCGCCCCCCGGATCGACCTGCCCCGTCCAGCGCGCGGTCAGGGCCAGGGTGCGGTTCGGCAGCACGGTCCCGAGGGCCGGACGCGTGTGGTGAAGGAGGCGGCCGTCCTGGTGGACGCGGAGGACCGGGCGGGTCAGCGGGGCGTGGGTGCGCAGGACGTAACGGGCGGGCGGGGCACCGGGGTTGACCCGGTTCGGGGCGATCCAGCGCAGTGGGGCCTCGACGGTCAGCGGGAGTCCCGGGTCCGGCCAGGGGGCGCCCGCCAGGAAGTCCAGGACGGCACCGGCCACCCGGGCACCCTCGTCGGCCGCCGCGCCGGCGCGCTCGACGGCGTGCAGCACGTTCCCGGCGGCGAAGACCCCGGGCCGGGAGGTGTGCAGGGCGCCGTCGACGGCGGGGCCGCGGGTGCCCGGATCCAGGGCGAGCGCGCCTCGGCGGGCGAGTTCCTGGTCGGGGACGAAGTCTCCGGTGAACACGACCGTGTCGCAGGCCAGGACGGCCGTACGGCCGTCGCGGTGGCGGACGCGGACGCCGGACAGGCGGCCGTGGCCGAGGAGTTCGGTGACCGTGGTGTGCGTCAGCAGCGGAACGCGGTCGCGCAGCCGGGCCGAGCGGGCGCGGGCCCGGCCGGTCTGGGCCCGCGGGTGCTCCGTGACCAGCGCGACGACCCCGGCCCCGGCCGCGCGCACGGTGGCGGCCGCCGCGTACGACACGTCCTCGGCGCCGACGACGACCGCGCGGGTGCCGACCCACTGCCCGAACAGATGGACCGCCTGCTGGAGTTCTCCGGTGGTGTAGACGCCGGCGGGACGGGTACCGGGCACCAGCCGGGCGGCGCGGGGGCGTTCGCGGGCACCGGTGGCCAGGACGACGGCCCGCGCCTCGACGGTCTCGGACCCTCCTGGACCGACGGCGACGAGCACCGGGCCACGCCCCGCCCCGGGACCGGCCGAGCCGGCGGACACGCGGCGGCCGCTCCCGGCAGACACCGCCGCACACCCTGCGGGTACGCCTCCGACCGGGGCTTTCGGGGCCGGTTCTGCGGTCGCCCAGTCCAGGACCGTCACGCCGGTGCGGATCACCGCGCCCGCCCGTGCGGCGGCCTCCGTCAGCAGGCGGGCGTAACGGGGGCCGGTCAGCGGATGCGCCCACGTGCCGAAGCCGCCGTGTGCGCAGTGCCGCGGCACTCCCCCGGCCTCGGCCTCCCGCTCCAGCACCTCCACCCGCCCGGCACCGGCGGCGGCCAGCCGTGCCGCGGCGGCCAGTCCGGCGGGGCCGGCGCCGATGACGAGGACGTCGACTCGGCGAGAAGTCGGCATACCGGAATGCGGTCCCGTCATGCCCGGCCCCTCTCGAACAGCTCCCGCACCGCCGCCCCGCAGTAGAACCCCTGGCACCGGCCCGCCCGGGCCCGGGTACGGCGGCGCAGGCCCTCCAGCGTGCGGGGCGGGACCGTCCCCGCGAGGGCGTCCCGGATCTCGCCCCGGGAGACGCGCTCGCAGTGGCACACGAGCGTGCCGTACGCGGGGTCCGCGGCGATGAGTTCGGGCCGCTGACAGGGGCGCGGGAAGGCCTCGCCGAGGTTGGGCATGGTCACCGGGTCGAGATCGCGCACCGGACCGAGGCCGAGGCCGGTCTCGGCGAGCAGGCCCGTCACATGGGCGGCGATGGCCAGGGACGCGGTCAGGCCGGTGGAGCGGATGCCGCCGACGGTGACGTACGCGTGCTCGGGGTGGGCGGCGATGCGATAGTCCTCCTGTCCGGTGGCCGCGCGCAGCCCGGCGTAGACGGCGGTGACCTCCTCGTCCAGGAGGGCGGGCAGGATGCGGCGGCCCTTGGCCCTGAGGCCGGCCAGGCCGTCGGCGGTGGAGCCGGTGGCCCCTCTGTCGTCCAGGTCCTCGGCGGTGGGACCGAGCAGCACGTTGCCGTGAACGGTCGGCGCGACCAGGACGCCCTTGCCGAGCGCGGTCGGGACGGGCAGCAGGATGTGCCTCACGAGCGGGCGGGCGAACTTGTCGTACACGAGGAGCTGGCCGCGGCGCGGGGTGACGGTGAAGTCCTCGTGGCCGAGCAGCCGGTCGACGGTGTCGGCGTGGAGTCCGGCCGCGTTGACCAGGTGCCGGGCCTGCAGCGTGCCGCGGGAGGTGGTCAGGCGGTGGCCGTCCGGTGTGTGACTCGCCTGCTGTACGGCCGTGTTCAGGTGCAGGTCCACTCCGGCGCGGACCGCCTGGGTGGCGTACGCCAGGGTCGTCGTCCAGGGGCAGATGATGCTCTCGCCGGGCACGTGCAGGGCGCCGAGCGCTCCGGGGCCGAGGTGGGGCTCGCGGGCGTACAGCTCGCCGGGGCCCAGCAGGCGCGTGTCGTGGCAGCCGTTGCGCCCGGCCTTCTCCGCCAGCCGGGGCAGCGTGGCGAGCTGCTCCTCGTCCCAGGCGACCAGCAGGGCGCCGATCCGTTCGACGGGGATGCCGGACTCGGCCGCGTAGGCGCCGAGCCGGTCGTGGCCCTCCCGGACCAGCCGGGCCTCCAGGGTTTCGGGGACCGCGTCGAAACCGGTGTGCAGGATCGCCGTGTTGGCCTTGGAGGTGCCCTGCCCGACGTCGTCCTGGGCCTCGACGAGGGCGACGCCGAGGCCGGGGTGGCGGGCCAGTTCGCGGGCGACGGCGCAGCCGACCACCCCGGCGCCGACGATCGCGACGTCGTACGTCCGGGCGGGCAGCGGGCCTTCCGCGGTGACGGTCACGTCTCGAGCAGTGCCTCGACGGCGACGCGGAAGCCGGCACGGCGTTCGGCGGCCTGGTCGGCGCTGACGCGGGGTTCGTACACGGCGGCGGGCTTCCAGTCGGGCAGGGCCTGTTCGACGCCCAGGGTACGGTCCGCGCCGAGGCGGGCGAGGGCGGCCGCGCCGAGCGCGGTCGCGTCGGGCAGCGCCGAGACCTCGACGGGGCGTTGCAGCAGGTCGGCCTGGGTCTGCATGAGCAGGGCCGAGCGGGTCAGGCCGCCGTCGACGCGGAGCGTGTCGAGGGGGGTGCCGAGGTCGGCGGCGGCCGCGTCGGCGAGTTCGGCGACCTGGGCGGCGATGCCCTCGCACAGGGCGCGCACCACGTGGCCGGGGCCGGTGTCGAGGCCGAGTCCGGTGAGCGAGCCGCGCAGGTCGCCGCGCCACCAGGGGGCGGCGAGCCCGGCGAGGGCGGGGACGAAGGTGACGCCGCCGCTGTCGGGGACGGCGCCGCCGACGGGGTCGAGGTCGGCGGCGGAGGAGAGGACACCGAGGTCGATCAGCCAGCGGACGGCGGAGGCCGCGGTGTAGACCTGGCCGTCCAGGCAGTAGGCGGTGGATCCGGCGAGCCGCCAGGCCACGCAGCTGACCAGGCCGGAGGCGCCCCGCCGGGGCCGGTCGCCGGTGTGCGCGAGCAGGAACGCGCCGGTGCCGTAGGTGCACTTGGCGGCGCCGGGCGCGGTGACGCGCTGGGCGAGGAGGGCGGCCTGCTGGTCGACGATCAGTCCGGTGAGCGGGATCTCGCGGCCGAATGCCGTGGTGGTGCCGATGTGCTGGGCGTTGTCGGCCGGCTGCGGGAGACGTTCGTCGGCCAGGCCGTACATCTCCAGCGCTCTCGGCGACCACTGCGCGCGGTCCAGGTCGAGGAGCTGGGTACGGCCGGCGGTGGCGGCGTCGGTGGCGAAGGCGCCGGTGAGGCGGTGCACCAGCCAGGCGTCGGAGGTGGTGACGACGCCCTCGCGGGTGAGGTGGCGGCGGATCCAGGCCATCTTGGGGGCGGCGAAGTACGGGTCGAGGGGCAGCCCCGTCAGGTGGCGCAACTCCTCGGCGTGCCCGGCGAGTTCGGTGCACACGGTCTCGGCGCGCCGGTCCTGCCACACCAGGGCGTCGGTGAGCGGGCGGCCGTCGGCGGGGTCCCAGGCGAGGACGGTCTCGCCCTGGTTGGCCAGGCCCAGCGCCGCGACGTCCTCGCCGGCCTCGGCGAGTGCCTGCCGGCCGGCGTGCACCACGGAGTCGTACAGCTCGGCCGGGTCCACCTCGACCAGGCCGCCGGGCAGGTACCGGGGGCGGACCCCGGCGAACCCGGAGCCCAGGACGCCACGTTCCGGACAGACCACGAGGGCCTTGGTCCCGGACGTGCCCTGGTCGACGGCGAGCACCGGAGCCGTCACCGCGCCCTACCCCACTCCGCACCGAAGATCACCGAACCAGCCTGCCGCCGTGGTGCACCCGGCGTCAAGGAAACCGGGCCGGCGGGCCCCTCAACTGGCCTGAAGGAATGGTTGAGTTGGCAACAATGGCAAGGCGGAACATGCGCCTCTATAGTGACCGCCGACCAGCGCGCCACACCTCGATCGCCGCCCAACAGGAGAACTGTTGCCACGCCACCCCGCCCGTTCGCCCGCGCGCCAGTGGCCCGGGGCAGACGGCTGATGGCCCGAGAAGGACCCCGTCCCTCCTACGATCCCGCCGGCCCCGACCACGCCCTGCGCGCCGCGCTCCAGGACCTGCGCACCGGCCGTTGGATGGCCATGCGCGAGCTGCTCGCGGACACGCCGCCCGGCCGGCCGTGGACCCAGCGCACCCAGGTCCTCGGGGCGGCCGCCGCCGGCACCGACGTGGTGCGCGCCTGGCTCGCCGAGGAGCCGGGCAGCGTCCACGCCGTGGTGATGCAGGCGCGGGTCGGGGTGGAGCGGGCCCTGCGGGGCAGGCGCGAACGGCACCGCCGTACCCACGAGTTGTGGATCGAGGCGTGGGACGCCGCCCAGTCCGCCACCGGGATCGCGCCGCAGGACCCGGTGCCCTGGGTGTGCCTGCTGGCGCTGGCCCAGCTGGATCCCGAGCAGCGCTGGGAGGAGCACCGGGTGCCCGCGCCCGAGCCGATGCTGCCGCCGGGGCCGTGGGGGCTGCTGGCCGAGGCCCACAAGAGGGACCCGTACAACCGCGAGGCCCACCACCGGATGCTCCAGTTCCTGTACGCGCGCGGCGGCTCGGGCCGGCTCGCGGAGGCCGCGGGCTACGCCCAGTGGGCCGCCCGGCAGGCGCCGCCCGGCTCGGCGCTGCACCTGCTGCCGCTGTACGTCCGCGTCGAGCGCTACCGGCGCGAGAGCGGGCACGACGCAGCGCTCGACCTGCACTGGGTGGCGGAGGACGCGGCCCGCGAGGCAGGCCGTGCCCTGCACTCCTGGTTCGAGCACACCCGGGGCGCCGAGCGCTCGCTGCCGGACCTCAACCACCTGGCCCACGCCCTGTGGGGGTCGCTCCAGTTCCCCGACGCGGCCAGGGTGTTCGACGCCATCGGGCCGTACTTCACGCCCCCGCCCTGGATGTACCGCACGCCCGAACGCGACCGTGCCGTGGAGGTCTTCACCCAGGCCCGGGACCGCTGCCGGGCGGCCGCGGACGGCTCCCGCACCTGAACGGCCCCTGTCCCCCCGATCCTCGTGACCCGGAGGTCCCCGCATGTCCCCCACCCCCGAGCCCGCGCCCTCCGCGGGCCTGCCCCAGCACGACGAGGAGAAGCGGCTGCGCGAACTCGGCTACCGGCCGGTGCTGGCCCGCCGCATGGGCGGCTTCGGCAACTTCGCGATCAGCTTCTCGGTGATCTCGATCCTGTCCGGCTGCATGACCCTGTACGGCTTCGGCCTGAACACCGGCGGCCCGGCGGTGATGCTGTGGGGCTGGGCGGGCGTCGGCCTGTTCGTGCTGTGTGTCGGCCTCGCGCTCGCCGAGGTCACCAGCGCCTACCCGACCTCGGGCGCCCTGTACTACATGGCCGACCGGCTCGGCGGCCGGCGCTGGGGCTGGTACACCGGCTGGTTGAATCTGCTCGGTCTGCTCGGCGCGATCGCCGGTATCGACTATGGCGCCGCCCTGTTCACCGGCGCGTTCGCGAACCTGCAGTGGGGTTTCACGCCCACGCCCGGGAAGACCATGCTGATCTTCTGCGCCATCCTGCTGCTGCACGCGGTGCTGAACCTGTTCGGCGTGCGCCTGGTCAGCCTGCTCAACTCGGTCAGCGTGTGGTGGCACCTGGCGGGCGTCGCGCTCATCGTCGGCGCGCTGGCGATCGTCCCCGACCACCACCAGTCGGCGTCCTTCGTGTTCACCGAGTTCGTGAACGACACCGGCTGGCACAACCCGCTCTACGTGGCGGCGATCGGCCTGCTGCTCGCGCAGTACACCTTCTCCGGCTACGACGCCTCCGCCCACCTGTCCGAGGAGACCTCGCAGGCCTCGGTGTCCGCGGCGCGCGGCATCGTGCGGTCCATCTGGGCGTCCTGGATCGCCGGCTTCGTCCTGCTCGCCGGGCTGACCTTCGCCATCCAGAACTACGACGCCACGCGCAACACCGCCACGGGTGTGCCGCCCGCGCAGATCCTGCTCGACGGCCTGGGCACCGGCGGCGCGAGGGCCCTGCTGCTGGTGGTGATCGTCGCCCAGCTGTTCTGCGGCAACGCCGAGGTCGCCGCGGCCAGCCGGATGGTGTTCGCGTTCAGCCGCGACGGCGCGCTGCCCGGCTCGCACCTGTGGCGCAAGGTCAGCGGCCGCACCCAGACACCCGTCGCCGCCGTGTGGCTGTCCGTCGTCGTGGCCGGTGTGCTCGCCCTGCCCTCGCTGTACTCGGCGACGGCGTACAACGCGGTCACCGCCATCAACGTCATCGGCATCACCCCCGCCTACGCCATCCCGGTGCTGCTGCGGCTGCGCGCGGGCGACCGTTTCCGGCCCGGTCCGTGGCAACTGGGCCGCTGGAGCAGGCCGATCGGCTGGATCGCGGTGGTCTGGGTGGCCCTGGTGACCGTGCTGTTCTGCCTGCCGCAGGCCTCACCGGTCACGGTCGACTCGATGAACTACGCGGCGGTGGCGCTCGCCGTCGTCCTGGTCCTCGCGACCATCTGGTGGTACGTCGCCCGCCGTTCGTACGGCACCCCGACCGCCGCCGCGTACGGCAGCGACCGCGACCAGGCGGAACTCGCGGAGGGCATCATCTGAGCCAACGCACGTGCGTCACCGCCCGAGAAGCGCCGGTCCGGGTGCGAACTGGTGTTCCGGATACGGCAGGATGAACGATCGCGCCGGCCGACGGGGTTCCTCCGGCCGGCGCGATCGCACATCCGGCACATCGAGCAGGTGACAACGTGACGAGACTCCACAACACCCCGGCAGGCGCGCACCCCGGAGGTGACCGGTGAACCGCGCGCTGACCCTGGACGACCTCGTCCTCGCCGGAATCGCGGTGGCGGCGGGCCTGTTGCTCGCCTTCATGTCCCGCACCCTGCTGCGCTGGCTCGCCAAGCACGCCAAGCGGACCCGCTGGAGCGGAGACGACGTCATCGTGGACGCCCTGCGCTCGGTCGTGCCGTGGGCGGCGATCGCGGGCGGTGCGGCGGCGGCCGCGGCGGTGCTGCCGCTGACCCGGACGGTCCAGCACCACACCGACCAGATCCTCGAGGTGTGGCTGATCTTCGTGGTGACCCTGTCCGCGGCACGGGTGATCGCCGGTCTGGTCCGCACGGTCACCCAGTCCCGCTCGGGCGTGGCGGGTTCGGCGACCATCTTCGTGAACATCACCCGGATCCTGGTCCTGGCCATCGGCTTCCTCGTGGTCCTGCAGACCCTCGGCATCTCCATCGCGCCCCTGCTGACCGCCCTGGGCGTCGGCGGTCTGGCGGTCGCCCTCGCCCTGCAGGACACCCTCGCCAACCTCTTCGCGGGCATCCACATCCTGGCCTCCAAGACGGTCCAGCCGGGCGACTACATCCGGCTGGGCAGCGGCGAGGAGGGGTACGTCGTCGACATCAACTGGCGTCAGACGACGGTCCGCCAGCTCTCCAACAACCTGGTGGTCATCCCCAACGGCCAGCTCGCCAAGGCCAACATGACCAACTACACGCATCCGGAGCAGCGGTTGACGGTGCTGGTGCAGGTCGGCGTCGGCTACGACTCCGACCTGGAGCACGTGGAGCGGGTCACGGCGGAGGTGGTCGCCGAGACCATGCGCGAGGTCGAGGGCGCCGTACCGGAGCACGAGCCCGCGATCCGCTTCCACACCTTCGGCGACTCCCGCATCGGCTTCACGGTGGTCCTCGGCGTCGGCGAGTTCAGCGACCAGTACCGCATCAAGCACGAGTTCATCAAGCGCCTGCACCGCCGCTACCGCGCGGAGGGCATCTCCATCCCCGCCCCCGCCCGGACGGTGTCGCTGCAGCAGGGTGCGGTGGTGATCCCGCAGCAGCGGAGCGGCGACGACCTGGCGGCGGGGTCGCCCCGGGGCGACTAGTTCACCGGAAGGCGACGTTCGCCCGTCGCGACGGGACGAACGTCGCCCGTCGGAGCACCCGGCACCAGCTCCGAACGGCGGAGGCGGGTTCTTGCCGACGGAGCCGCGCAGCCCGGGCGGCCCGGACAGCGGGCAGCGCCTGCCGCGCTCACCGACCACGAGCGAGGCACAGGCGCTGCCCTGCCGGCCCCCGCTACGGGATCTCGGCGGGCTCCTTCCCCTGGACCACGCACAGGGCCCAGATGATGAATCCGGACAGGGCGATCATCACGACGGACCACACCGGGTAGTACGGCAGGGACAGGAAGTTGGCGATGATCACCAGTCCGGCGATCGCCACGCCGGCGACGCGTGCCCACAGCGACGGCGTGAACAGCCCGAAGCTGACGATCACAGCGATCGCGCCCAGCACGAGATGGATCCAGCCCCAGGTGGTGAGGTCGGCCTTGAAGACGTAGTTGGGCGTCGTCACGAAGACGTTGTCCTGGGCGATCCCCATGATGCCCCGGAACACGCCGAGCAGCCCGGCGAGCAGCAGCATGACGCCCGCGAAGGCCGTCAGGCCGCCCGCCCAGGCCTGCCTGGTGCTGCGGGTGTGGGCGCGAGCGGAGGGGGTCGTGGTCATACGAGGGCCTCGATTCGTTCTCGTGGGCGCGCCTCAGCGCCCGGAGGGGGCGTGGAAGGTGTCGGAGGGCCGGGCCGGGCCGGCGCCGCTGAGGACCAGCTCCTTGGCCCTGCGGAACTCGTCGTCGGTGATCTCACCGCGGGAGCGCATGGCGGAGAGCTTGGCGAGCTCGTCGGCGCTGCTGGTGGGGGTCGTGCCCTGCGCGGTCTGCCGGACATAGGAGTCGAAGGCCTCCTGTTGCGCCCGCGCCTGCGCCACCTCCCGCTCCCCCATGCCCTTGCCGCGGGCGATCAGGTAGACCAGGACGCCCAGGAAGGGCACCACGATCACGAAGAGTGTCCAGGCGGCCTTGGCCCAGCCGTTCATGCCGTCGTCGCGGAAGACATCGACGATGACCCGGAACAGCAGGACGAACCACATGATCCACAGGAAGAACACCAGCATGGACCAGAAGACACCCAGCACCGGATAGTCGTACGCGAGGTAGGTCTGCGCGATCATGTCTTTCCTCCATCCAGGGCACCGGCTCGCATGGGCCACCGCGCCCTTCTCTGCCGTTCTCACCCTGCACACGGCCGGAACGGCACGTCCTCACCCGAGGCGGGTGATCGTGCGCCCGGTCAGTCCATGGGGCCGGGTGCACCCGGCAGCTCCCCGCTCCTGCGCAGCGCGGTACGCCACGCGAAAGCGGCCGCCAGCTCCGCCAGGCCCAGCAGCACGAGCCACAGACCGAGCAGCCGGGTCAGCGCCCGCGCCGACTCGGCGGGCAGCGCCAGCACCACGATCCCGGCCACGATGCCGAGCAGCGCGGCACCCAGGACGAAGCCTCGGTGCGGCAGGTCCTTGGCTGCGATCGCCGTGTAGAGAGTGAGGGCGCCGGACACCAGCCACACGAGTCCGACGACCAGCGCCAGCGCGGTGACGGTCTGCAGCGGATGGCGCAGGCAGAGCACGCCGGCCAGGACGTACAGCACGGCGACCAGCAGGCCGGGCAGCCGGTCTCCGTGGTTCTCCCGCGCGAACGCCGTCACGAACCGGATCGCGCCGTCGAGCAGCAGGTAGAGGCCGAGGACGACGGCGAGGACGTGCAGCGTCTCGTCCGGCCAGACGAGGATCAGCACGCCCGCCGCGAGCGTCACCACCGCCGACGCCAGGATCCAGGTCCAGGAACGGGCGAGCGCCGTCATGGCCTGTGCGGGGCCGCCCGTGCCCGCCTCGCCGGTCGGATACGACAGCCCGGCCCGCGGTCGCTGCCCACGCGGTTCCGTCATGGCTCCTCCTCGCGCGCTCGGCACAGGCCTCGCTCGGGCTGCCGGAGGGGGCGGCCCGCGGCCCTGGAGGGGACAGCTTTCCGGGGGCGGCCGGTGTCCCGGATCACCCGCTGCGGGTGATCCCTCCGCCCGGACCGGGCGGTGGGGTGGAGCGCACGGGCCCACGGCCGCCGGCCCAGGAGGGTGGATCATGACCACACCGAGTGCCGTCACCGTCGCTTCGTCGCCGGCCGACCGGGCGGCCCTGGGCAGGAGGGCGCGCAGGCGCGCGCCGCGCTCGGTCCACGGCGTGTTCGAGGCCGCGCGGGACCGGCCGGACGTGGTCGACGTGCTGGAGCGGCAGTCGGCCACGCGGGTACCGGAGTTGGTGCCGATCCGCTACGGCCGCATGCTCGAATCGCCCTTCCGTTTCTACCGTGGCGCGGCGGCGGTCATGGCCGCGGACCTGGCCCCGCTGCCCGCGACCGGGCTCCAGGTCCGGTTGTGCGGGGACGCCCATCTGCTGAACTTCGGGCTGCTGGCCTCGCCGGAACGGCATCTGGTCTTCGACATCAACGACTTCGACGAGACGTTCCCGGGCCCGTTCGAATGGGACGTCAAGCGGCTGGCGGCCAGTCTCGCCGTCGCGGGGCGCGGCAACGGCTTCACGGAGCGGGAGCAGGACGACGCGGTGCGCACGTGCGTGCGGGCCTACCGGGAACGGATGCGGGAGTTCGCCGGCATGCGCACGCTGGACATCTGGTACGCCCGGGACGACGCCGACCTGATGCACGGGCTGCTGGCCGCCTCGATGGACGAGGAGAGCAGGCGCCGTACGGCCGAGGCGGCCACCCGTGCCCGTTCCCGGACGCATCTGCGGGCCGTCGCCAAGCTCACCCGGCTCACGCCCGAGGGCCGCCGGATCGCCGCGGACCCGCCGCTGCTCACCCCCCTGCGGGAGCTGCGGGGCGAGACCTCCGCCGACGCGGAGGACAGGCAGCTCCAGGCACTGCTGGAGTCGTACGCGCGCAGCCTGCCCTCGGACCGTCGGCACCTGCTGCGGCACTACCGGCTGGTGGACATGGCGCGGAAGGTGGTGGGGGTCGGCAGTGTCGGCACCCGGTGCTGGATCCTGCTGCTGCTCGGCCGGGACGACGACGATCCGCTGCTGCTGCAGGCCAAGGAGGCACAGGAGTCGGTGCTCGCGGCGTACACGGGCGGCGAGGGTTACGACAACCAGGGCCACAGGGTGGTGGCCGGGCAGCGGCTCCTCCAGGCGGCCAGTGACATCTTCCTGGGCTGGACGCGCGCCGTGGGCCTCGACGGGCGCGACCGGGACTTCTACGTACGGCAGTTGTGGGACTGGAAGGGCAGCTTCCGGCCGGAGAGCTGGGACCCGGCGCTGCTGAACCTGTCCGGCCAGGTGTGCGGGGCCGCCCTGGCGCGGGCCCATGCGCGCTCCGGCGATCCCGTCGCCATCGCCGCCTACCTCGGGGGCGGAGACGGCTTCGAGCGCGCGCTGACCGGGTTCGCGCAGGCCTACGCGGACCGCACCGAGCGGGACTTCGAGGCGCTGGGCGCGGCGGTCCGCTCGGGCCGGATCGTGGCGGCCGGCCTGTGAGCGACGGCTGCGCGGGCGGCCTGTGAGCGGCGGTCATTCCGGCAGCTGCCGCATCTCCACGATCCGGAGTCCCAGCGACTGGCAGCGGTTCAGCAGCCCGTAGAGCTGCGCCTCGTCGATGATGGGACCGAACAGCACCGTCTGACCGGACATCATCACGTGATCCAGCTCGGGGAAGGCCTTGGTGAGGGTCTCCGACATGTGTCCATCGACGCGGATCTCGTAGCGCATGGGCCGTTCTCCCGCCGCGGGCCTGCTGCGGTCTTGCCTGCGATCCTGCTCCGCCCGGCCGCACCGGGCCTCACCCGGCACAGGTGATCCGGGGCCCCGGCTTCAGTGCGACAGAGCGATCTTGAACGTGGTGATCGCCAGGCCGAGCAGCAGATTGACCGCGGCCGTGCCCGCCACGAGGCGCCAGGGTGCTCCCGCCTGTCGTGCGCCGGCCGCGGACCAGCCCACCTGGCCGGCCACGGCGACGGCGACCGCGAGCCAGACCGCTCCGTCGACGTCCAGGCCGAGCAGCGGGCTGACGGCGACGGCGACCGCGGGCGGGACGGCCGCCTTGACGATCGGCCATTCCTCGCGGCACACCCGCAGGACCGTCGGCCGGTCCAGGGCCCGCTGCGCGAGACGGGCCCCGAACAACTGGGCGTGGACGTGGCCCACCCAGAAGACGAGTCCGGTGAGCAGCAGCAGGACGACCAGTTCCACGCGGGGGAACTTCCCCAGCGCGCCGGCGCCGATCACCACCGACGCGGCGAGCATCGACCCGTACACGGCACCCGTGTAGTCGGCGTGGGCACGGCGCTCGGTACGGCGTTCCCGGGCCGAGGCGCGGCCGGTCGAGGACATCGCCTTCGCCTTCATGCCCACTCACTCCAGGGCGCTCGCGACCCCGGCGGCCGGTGCGCCGCCCTGCGAGGCCGGCGCACGTCGGGCCGATGCGGTCGGCAGGTGCGGGGTGACGAGGAGGCCGGCGAGGGTGATCCCGCCGGTGGCGAGGATCGCCGCCTTCAGACCGTCGAGCTGTGCCGAGGCGTACGAGGCGGTGAGGGCGTCGACCTCGGCCGGTGGCAGTCCGGCGCGCTGGGCGGCCGTGCGCACCTGGTCCGTGGGCACGAAGCTGATCCCGGCCGCCAGGGCGACGCCGGTCTGCTGCTTGGTCTGGGCCGACAGCTGGGGGTGGCTCTCCACCCCGGCGGTGAACGCGTGCGTCAGCGCCCCGATGAGCATCGACCCGATGAGCGCGGTACCCAGCGCCGAACCCAGGTTCTGCGCCGTGAACTGCAGGCCGCCGACCTCGCTGCGCTCCGCCTCGCCCGCGCTCGACTGGACGACGTTGCCCAGCTGGGAGGCGAGCAGCCCCATGCCGATGCCGAGCACCGCCATCGCACCGGCGAACTGCGCGTTGTCGATCTTCGGTTCGATGGTGGCGAGCAGCCAGACGATGGCCACGGCCAGCGTCAGCAGGCCCAGCCGGACGACCCGGCGCGGCCCCAGTGTGCGGCCGAGCCGGGCGGCGCCGAGGGAGGTGACGAGCATCGTGACGGACACCGGGAGCAGCCGCAGCCCCGTCTGGAAGGCGTCGAATCCCTGCACCACCTGCAGGTACAGCGGGATGGTGAAGAACAGTCCGAGCAGGATCAGGTTCTGGCTCAGCAGGGTGAGCAGACCGGAGCGCAGGGGCGGCCGGCCGAGCAGGGACAGGTGCATCAGGGGGTCGGCGCCCGCGGCCTCCCGCCTGCGGTCCCAGCGCACGAACAGGGCCAGCACGGCCACCCCGGCGGCGACGACGAACAGGGTGGGCGCGAAGCCCAGCACGGTGAAGGGCGCGTTGCGCGGGTGCACCCAGCCCCAGGTGCTGCTCTGCAGCACACCGAGCACGCCCAGCCCCAGTCCGCCCGCCGAGAGCACTGCGCCGACCACGTCCAGCCGGGGCGGCGGTCCGGTCCGCTCGGCCTCCTTGATCACCCGGTGGCACAGCAGCACGACGAGGACGACCACGACCTCGCCCGCGAAGACCAGCCGCCAGGTCAGATACGTCGTCACCCATCCGCCCAGCAGCGGGCCGACCGCGATGCCGGCCCCCGCCAGTCCGCCGATCACGCCGTAGGCGACGGCCCGGTCCCTGCCGCGGTAGGCCTCGGCGACCAGGGCCGCCATCGCGGGCAGCACCATCGCGGCGCCGAGTCCCTCGATCACCGACCAGCCCAGCGCGAGCACCCACAGGGTGGGCGCCAGGGCGGTCAGCGCGGAACCGATGCCGTAGACGATCAGGCCGAGCAGGAACAGCCGGCGACGGCCGTGGATGTCGCCGAGCCTGCCTCCGATGATCATGAAGGCGGCCATGACCAGGGCGTACAGGGTGATCACGGCCTGGATGGCGGTGACCTCGGTGTGGAAGTCCTCGACCAGTTGACTGATGGAGACGTTCATGACGGACGTGTCCAGGACCATCAGGAACTGGGCCGTCCCCAGCACCATCAGGGTGCGCCAGTGTGCCACGGTGTCCACCACCTCGCCGAGTGCTCCCGCCCCCTCAGGGGAGCGGGAGATGCCGCTGCGCGCCTCACCCGTCACGGGCGAGCCGCCCGGCCCCCTTCAGGCCCCCGGTCAGATCAGCCCGTGGTCGCGGGCCCGGCGCACCGCCTCGGCGCGCCCGTTCACGCCGAGTTTCCGGTAGGCGCTCTTGAGGTGGGTCTTCACCGTGTTGACCGAGACGTACAGGTCGGCGGCGATCTCCTCCGTGGACATCAGGTCGGCCAGTCTGCCCACGACCTCGCGTTCGCGTCCGCTCAGCTCCTCGACGACCGGGGACGAGGGCTCCTCGACCGCCGCCGGACCGCCGGGCGAGGCCGGGTCGCCCTGGGTGAGCCAGCCCGCGGCCAGGCCCTGCAGCGGCGGTGTGTCGAGCAGGTGCCGGATCCGCGGTCCGGCTTCGAGGAACGGGCTCCGCAGCCTCTCCCGCCGGGCCTCCAGCAGGGCACGGGCGAGCAGTTTGCGCGCGGTGGCGACGTCGGACTCCTGAGCGGCACCGGCACGCACCAGCGCGGACCGGACGGTCGCCCTCGGCCCGGTGCGGCCCTGCGTCCGCACGCGGTCGAGCAGGTCGACCGCCGCTTCGTGGTCGCCGGCGGCGAACCGGGCCCAGGCCAGCTCCGCCGCGCACGCGGCCTCACTGTCGCAGGAGACGTCGTCGAGCACCTTCAGGGCGCTGTCCGGGCGGCCCTCGGCCAGATGGGCCGCGGAGGCGATCAGCGCCGTCTGCGCCTGTGCCCAGGGGGAGGTCGCCAGGGCCGGTACGTCCAGGTCGGCGGCCGCCGCGGCGGCCCGTGGCTCCCCCCGCGACAGCAGCAGCCGCGCCGTCGCGAGGCACCGGCCGGCGGCCGTCACCGGGTCGCCCGGGACTCCCGAGTCCGCCGCCTCGTCCAAGAGGGCCTGTGCCTCGTCCAGTTCGCCGCGGTCGGCGGCGACAGCCGCCAGCACCAGCTGCGCGAGGCCCGAGCCGCAGGACCGGGGGCGGCCGAGGCCGTACTTCTCCACTTCCCGGCGGGCCGCCTGTGCCCTGCGCTCCGCCCGGCACAGCCAGCCGTTGAGGTAGTCGATCAGCGCGAGCTGTCCGAGGGAGTCCTCGCGCGGCAGCGCCGTGGCGACGCCGCTGGGGCATCCGGCCGCCTCGGACAGGGCGGCGCGCGCGTCGTCGAAGCGCCCGGCCCACAGCCGGGCCGAGCCCAGGTGGGTCAGCAGCAGGGCGGTGAACTCGGGGTGTCTGTCCAGCAGTTGGGCGGGCACCTCGCCCCGCAGTTCCCCGGCCGTTGCCACGGCCTGCTCGGCCATGCCGGGCGATCCGGTCAGCCGGGCCGCCAGGGACCGCAGCAGCGCACAGCTCAGCCGGCCCGCGGCGTCCGGCTGCGCGGCCAGGCTCTCCTCGGCCCGGCGCAGATGGGCCAGGCCGCGTGCCACGTCGTACGCGGACAGGTCGCGCGCGGCGCGCACGAGGTCCGCCGCCGCGGTCGTCGCCTCGGGCCCCATACGGGAGAACAGCTCGGCGAGGTCGCTCGCGCGCAGGCCGGTGAAGAGCTGGCCGATCGCCAGGTCGTCGACGAGGGCCTGGGCGGTGAAGTTCCAGTCGCCCGCGGCGGCGCCGTGCGCCAGTGCCTCGGGCAGGGCGCCGGAGCCGCGCAGCCACTGTGCGGCGCGCCGGTGGAGTTCGGTCTCGAGCCCGGGCGAGCGGACCCTGAGATGGACCCGGAGGATCTCCCCGAACAGCGGGTGCAGGCGGTACCACGAGTGCCCCAGGTCCTCCACGAACGCGTTCTGGCCGTGCAGTGCGGCGAGGGCCTGTTCGGCGCCGCCGCGCCCGGTCAGCTCCGCCACCAGTGCCGGGGTGAACCGTTCCAGGACGCTGACGCGCAGCAGGAGGTCCTGTGTGCGGACCGGCTGCCGTTTCAGCACCTCTGCCAGCAGGAAGTCGGCGATCTGGCTCCGGCCCGCCTCGAAATCCTTCAAGTACGTCTCGGGGTCCGGGCTCTGCCGGGCGGCCAGGGCGCACAGGCGCAGCCCGGCGGCCCAGCCCCTGGTGCGCTCGACCAGGGCGCGGGTGGCCTCCGCGGGAAGGCGCAGCCCGTGCAGGTCCAGGAGCGCGGCGGCCTCGTCGACGGTGAAGGCCAGCTCGGCGTCCCGTATCTCGGTCATGGTCCCGGCGGCCCGGTAGCGGTGCAGCGGCAGCAGCGGCTCGGTGCGGGTGACGAGGACCAGGCGGAGCCCCTGCCCGGCGTGGTGCAGGACGAACTCCAGCTGCTGCGCGATCCGTGCGGAGGTCACCCGGTCGAACTCGTCCAGCACGAGGACGACGGGCCGCTGCCGTGCGCTCAGTTCGTCGGCGAGGCGGGCCAGCAGCCTGTGGTCGACGCGATGCGCCTCGCCGGGGCAGCCGAGGTCGGCCGGGAGCGGTACCCCGGCGGCCCGCAGGGCCTGGAGCGCATAGGCCCAGAAGACTCCGCAGCCCTGGTTCCCCGCCTCGTTGGTGAACCAGGCGACCGGTGGAGAGAGCCGGGCGGCCCAGTCCGCGACCAGCAGGGTCTTGCCCGCGCCGGCCGAGCCGTTGACCAGTGTCAGGGGAGTCTCGAAGGCCTGGTCGAGGCGTTCGGCGAGCCGCGGGCGCCGCAGGAACGTGGCCGGCGCGGCCGGCAGGGCGAACCGGGTCTGCAGGAACGGTTCTCCCAGGGGATCGACGTGCGTGGCGGCCGATCGCCTCGTCTGCTTCTGTCGAGTGGTCACAGGGTCACCGCCCTGTCGTCGGGTGTGCGGAGCGGGCTCCACTCGATCAGGATCCCAGTCTTCCGGCCCGCACGCAGATCCGCACGGGGCCGGTCGGCCCGTGCACGCGTCCCCGCACCGCCCCCGAACGTCCCCGAGGGGGCCGCGGTCGCCGGCCGGCTCCGGCACGCGTCGCCGTCAGCGTGCCTCCCCCGCCGGAGGCGGCTTGCCGCGTGCCGCCTCGAGCTGCACCCTGCCCGCGGCCGCCAGCAGCGCGAGCAGCGCCAGGACGCCGAGCAGGACGAGGACCAGCAACAGGACGGTGAGCACCGTCGGATGGTTCCAGAGTGCGAAGACAAGCGCGATGACCAGCAGGGCGAGGAGCGTGACGGCCCGACGGTAGGCCAGCGCGTACGCGCCGACGCGGCCGGCGCCGATGTGATGACCGGCCGCCCAGCGCGCCGCGGAGTCGGCCGTGTGGTCGGAGTAGCCGCGCAGGGCCACGGGCAGCCGTCCCGGACCGATGAGATAGGCGCCCAGGGCGATGACCACGCCCAGCACGATGGCCGTCCGCAGGCTGACCCGCAGAAAGTGCAGCAGGGTGTCGAAGACGGCTGCCGCCGCGGCCTTCGACTGCACCTGGGGCGGCAGGTGGTCGAGGTAGTAGCGGCGCGCCACGACCAGGCCGATGGCCACCACCAGGCAGGCGAAGGCGGCGCCCAGCGCGGTGCGCGCCAGGGCCCGGCGCCGGTGGTGGGCCAGGAAGACCCCGGCGGCACCGAGGAGGACGACGAGTACCGGGAACCAGTTCCCGACGACGTCGAGCAGGTGGGCGCCCTTGCGGAGCTGGGCGAGCTGGTCGGAGTGGAACAGCACCAGTTGCTTGTTCACCTGCGGGATCTTCTCGGCGGGTTTCAGCCCGGCGTCGACGAGCTCCTTCTTCACCCGGTCGACGGCGGTGCCCACGTCCAGGGTGACGGTGCCGTCGCTGACCCCGACCGATCCGCGTCCCTCGCCGGTCAGGGCGTGTACGACGGCGTTGTGGGCGGCGCGGTTGGCGTCGCGCCACACCGTCGCGAAGGCGTCGCTGTGGACGACGCGGGTGGCGATCCTGGTCACGGCCGAGTCCACGGCGGAGTCGATCTGCGGTCCGAGCCGGCTGACCGCGTCCGCGGCAAGCGGCGGCAGTCCCTGGGACTGCAGCCAGGAGGCGATGTCCCCGGCGACCCGTTTGCCGTCGACGTGTGTTCCGACGGCCTCGGTGATCCGGTGGACCGCCGCGTCCTGGACGGCCGGGTCGGTGGCCAGCGGCGCGACCGTGGACACATAGCGGTCGGTGTCGAGCGCGATGTCGTGCACCCAGGTCGCGAGCAGCGCGACCGGAACGAGGATGCAGGTCAGCACGATGAGCACGGCCGAGGCTGCGTTGCGCGCGAAGCGGCCCCCTGCCGAACCCCGGGAACGGCCGGTCGGCGGCCCTTCACCGCCACCGCCGGCCGAGCCTCCACGGCCCGACGGAGGCGGCACCGGATCGGCCTGGTACGGCTCCCCCTCCGACCGCTGCGGACCCTGCCCCGGCCCCTCCACCTCCCTGCCCGGCCGGTCCGAACCGCCGGCCGAACGGTCCGAGCCCCCGTCCGGCCGGTCCGCCTTCCCGCCCAGCCGCCGGCCCAGGCCCGGCCCCGACAGGTCCGAGTCCGGACCCGACCGGGCCAAGCCCGTCCCCGACCGGGCCAAGCTCGGACCCGCCCGGTTCGAGCCCCCACCCGGCCGATCCACCGCGCCGCCCGCCCGATCCGAGCCCCTGCCCGGCCGGTCGCCCTCTCCGTCCGCCGGCTCTGAGCCCTCACCCACCCGGTCCGAACTCCCGCTCAGCCGAACCTCCCCACTCGCCCACTCCAAGCCCCCGCCCGGCCGGTCCGAACCACGATCCCGGTGGTGTGTGGTGCTGTGCCGCCCATGCCTGTCGCCCGGTCCGTGCGGGGCCAGGTCCGGTGGCTGCGGGGCGGGCGGCTCGGTCACGGGGCCTCCGGCGTGATGGTTTGCCTGGACACCCCCATTGCGTCAGCCCCCTCGCCGTTGCGCGCGCCGGGTGGACCGGACGGGCGACACCGCGCCCCTCGGCGAGCGGGGCTTCACGAGTCCCGCGCCGCACGGTCGCGCCGCGGCGGCGGGCTGCCGAGGCGGGCCGCCAGGAAGGGCTCCTGCGCCAGTACGGCGCCCGCGCTGACGGCGACGGCCGCGGCGACGCACACCACGATCAGCCAGGACAGGAGCACGAACACGGATCCCAGGGGACCGTAGTCGGCGAGGGCGCGGTCGAGGGCCCGCGGCATGTACAGACGCGCGGTCACCGCCAACGCGGTGAGGACGGTCGCCGTGATCAGGGCACCCGGCAGCAGCGGCTTCCAGCCGACGAGGCCGCCGAGCAGCAGATGCTGGGTCCACCACCACAGGCCCACCTGGCTGGCCCAGGTGAGGGCGACGCCGAGCCAGGCACCGGCTCCGAAGCCGTCACGCAAAGGGCCTTGGAGGACCAGGACACCGAGCCACAGGGCCAGCCATGCGATCCACCGCCAGGGGGCGATCCGGGTACCGGTGCGCGGGATCTCCCAGGCCCGCTTGCACAGGCGTTGCATCGCCCGGCTGACCGCGGTGGCCGACAGCAGCACCATCAGTCCGCCCACCACGCCGGTGGTCTGATTCAGGGCTTCGGACTTGGGCTGGAGCGCCTGCTCCAGTTCGGCGCGCGTCTTGCTGGTCAGCCCGAAGACCGCTGTCACGGAGGTGATCAGCTGATGGCGCACGGCCTGCGGAGCGTATGCCGCAATGACGAACAGCAGGGGGACCGCGGTCAGGAAGCACTGCGCCGCGAGGCGGGTACCGGAATCGAAGATGTTCACGGACACCATGCGGTCCGCGAGATGGGTGACCACGGGGAACCGGCTCTCCGCCCGCCGGTGCACCGATTTCGCCCGGGCGGTCAGCTTCCGAGCACGCTCTGCCGCCGCCATCAGGGTCCCTGCGGAAGGCTCTGCGCGCACGACAGGTGGCCCCCGCCTGCTGACGGCGCCCCGGCGGTCGGCATCACATCGCTCCTTTCCGACTGGGACCAGCGTGGTGGGTCCGGCGCCCCGCGGCACTCCGGAGCCGAGTGTGCGGGCCCACGCGCCGCGTGGTGGACTGGAAAGGCAACGGGGGGCGACGGGCGGGCGAGCGGTACCGACTCCCCTGCGCCTCATGAGGAGAAGTCATGGACAGTGTCGAAGAGATGGGGCCCGTCGACTACCTGGTCATCGAGTTCCCCGGCAACCGTATGACGGGCGAGGCGTTCCCGCTGCTGATCGACCTCGTCGACCGTGGGATCGTCCGGATCATCGACCTCGCCTTCGTACGGAAGGAGGCCGACGGCTCGGTCGTCGGACTGGAGTTGCAGGACGTCGGCGGTGAGACCGACCTGACCGTCTTCGAGGGAGCCTCGGCCCGCGTGCTCGACCAGACTGACCTGGAGGAGGCGGCCAACGCGCTGGAGCCGGGCAACTCGGCCGCGGTGCTGGTGTACGAGAACCTGTGGGCGGCTCCCCTCGCCGGCGCGCTCAGGCGCAGCGGGGCCCAGCTCGTCGCGAGCGGCCGTATTCCGGTGCAGGCTCTGCTGGCGGCGCTGGACGCCACGGAGGAGACGGTGCCGCCCGGCGGCTCCGCGGCTGCCTGAACCGGTGTGTCCCCTTCCGCATCCGCCGCATCGACCATGGGAGATGACCGAACATGCCCGGACTGCTTCGCGGCGTCGCACGCACCGCCGTCGTCGCCGGTACCGCCACCGCCGTGTCCAACCGCGTCTCCCGGCGGCAGGCCGGCCGGTGGGCCCAGCAGGACTACGAACGACAGCAACAGTACGAGCAGCAGTACGCGCAGCCGCAACAGGCGGCGCCGCCCGCTCCCGCCGCACCGCCGGCCGCAGCCCCCGACGACATGACCCAGAAGATCGACCAGCTCAAACAGCTGGCGGATCTGAAGGCCCAGGGCGTCCTGACGGACGAGGAGTTCGCGAACCAGAAGCGCCTGCTGCTGGGCTGAGCCGCGTCCCGGAGACATACGCTCGGTACACCATGACCGCCTCGCCCGACCCCCGTTCCCTGGACCAGCGCCTCGACACCCTCGCCCGCCAGCCGTTCCGGGCCCGGTTCCACCTGCGCGGCAGGGACCGGGCGACGGCCGAGCTGAAGGGCCCGGCGACGATCCGGTGGCATGCCTATGACCTGGTCGCCAAGCGGCTGGCGCCGGCCGAGCCTTACAAGGACGGCAAGCAGACGCCGTACCGCGGCCATCCGGTCTTCGTCGCGCAGCACGCGACGGCCACCTGTTGCCGGGGCTGTCTGGAGCGGTGGCACGGGATTCCCCGGGGGCGGGAGCTCACCCGTGCCGAACACGTCTACGTGGTGGACGTGATCTTGCGCTGGATCGAGCGGGAGATGACGGGCGGGACCACCCCGGGTCCCGCCCGTCATCGCTGATCAGAAGGTCGCGGAGTTCTCGTGCCAGTGCCCGCCGCGCCTGCTGTGCGGGGTCATGAGCGACGAGGTGACCGGGGTCACCGTCCAGTCGGGGTGGCCCGGCATGCGCGGGGTCCTGGTGCCGTTGAGCCAGTCGCCCAGGAAGCCGGACTGGTCCTGGCCGGAGATCTCCGAGGCGACGGCGATGTAGTCGGCCGTCGTCGCCGAGGAGCCCCGGAAGCGGTCCAGGAAGGCGCGTTCGACGGCGTGGAAGACGTCCTCGCCGACCAGTTGGCGGAAGGCGTACAGGACGAGGACGCCGCCCAGATAGCGCTGGCTGTCGAAGAGGTTCGTGGCGTTCGGGGCGGCCACCGGGCCGGAGTCGTGGCGCCACTGGTCGCCGCGGGTGTAGGTGTCCTTCATCCGGGCCTCCATCGTGGTGAACCCGAGGGAGTCGGTCCAGCCGCGCTCGTAGCGGTAGAGCAGCCCGTAGAAGTCGGCGTGTCCCTCGTTCAGCCACAGGTCGGCCCAGGTGGCGGGGCTGACCAGGTTGCCGAACCAGGAGTGGACCAGCTCGTGCATCATGTGCGAGCCGATCTTCCTCTCCTCCTGGAGCAGGAAGTTCGGCTTGTACAGGGTCAGGGTCTGGGTCTCCAGGCCCGTGAAGTCGAAGGCGTTCGGGTCGTCGGAGTTGCACGGCAGCAGACCGTACGTCTCGAACGGGAAGGCGCCGAGGCGACTCTCCAGCCAGGTCACCAGGCCGGGGGTGAGCGCGAGGGCCGGTTCCAGGGCGGCGGCGCGGGCCGCGGGGACGACGTCGCGCAGGGGCAGGCCGTACGGGCCCTGCCGGTCCTTGATCACATAGTCGCCGACGGTGATCTGGACGAGTTCCGTGGCGATCGGCGCGAGGGAGCGGTACGAGTACGCCGTGCGGCCGTCGCCCAGGCTCTCGGTGCCGGTGAGCAGGCCGTTCGCGACCCCGCGCAGCCCGTCCGGGACCGTGATGCGGAAGCTGAAGTCGGCCTTGTCCGAGGGGTGGTCGTTGCACGGGAAGACGGTGTGCGCGGAGTTCGGCTGCGGGCAGATCGCGAAGCCGTCGGGTGTGGGCACCCAGGCCGTGTGCGGAAGGGTGCGGCGCGGGTCGGCGGTGTAGGTGACGCGGACGGTGGCGGCCGCGTCCGCCGGCAGCGGCTCGGCCGGGGTGATCCGCAGCTTCTCGTCCGCCTGTTCCCAGCCGGCCGTGCGGCCGCAGACGGACACGGAGCCTATGTCCAGGCCGAGTGCGTCCAGGGAGAGCCGGGTCAGGGCCCGGGTGGTGCGGACCCGCAGGGTGGCGGTGGCCTCCACCAGCTTGGTCGTGGGGTCGTAGGAGAGGTCGAGGTGGTACGCCGACACGCCGTAGCCGTCGTTGCCGAGTGCCGGGAAGACCGGGTCGCCGAGGGTCTCCGGACCCGGCTCCCCCGTGCGCGCTCCGGTGCCGGCCGCGCGGGCCGGGGAGCCGACGCTCAGCGCCGTGGCCGTGCCGATCAGGGCGGCCGCCGGGGCCGTCACTCTGCTGCGATATCTCATGATCCGCCTTCGCTCGGGCGGCCGGCTGGTCGGGTCCGGCCGCCGGGTCGGTGAGCGACCACCCGTGGTCGGCGGGTGATCGCTTGTCATGACCATCAAGAGCCGTGTCCGGTTGCACGGACGCGGCACCTTTTCCGGCCGGGACCCCTGTCGAACGGACCTCGATCACGAGATATCTTGATGTCGAGCAATGTTGCAGACGTGGAGCGGAGCACCCGGTGACTGACTCGACCATCATCTACACCTACACAGACGAGGCCCCGGCCCTGGCGACGCATTCGTTCCTGCCGGTGATCCAGGCGTACGCCTCGCAGGCCGGTGTGCCCGTGACGACCCGGGACATCTCGCTGGCCGGACGCATCATCGCCCACTTCCCGGAGTACCTGAACGAGGGCCAGCGCATCCCGGACGCGCTGGCCGAGCTGGGTGAGCTGGCCAAGACTCCCGAGGCCAACATCGTCAAGCTGCCGAACATCTCGGCGTCCATCCCGCAGCTGCGCGCCGCCGTCGCCGAACTGCAGGCCAAGGGCTACGCGCTGCCGGACTACCCGGACGACCCGAAGACCGACGAGGAGCGCGAGATCCGCGCCCGCTACGACAAGGTCAAGGGCTCCGCCGTCAACCCGGTCCTGCGTGAGGGCAACTCCGACCGCCGCGCCCCGGCCTCGGTGAAGAACTACGCCAAGACCCACCCGCACCGCATGGGTGCCTGGAGCTCCGACTCCAAGACCAATGTGGCCACGATGAGCGAGAACGACTTCGCCTCCACCGAGAAGTCCGTGGTCATCGCCGAGGACACCACCCTCCGCTTCGAGCTGGTCGGCGCGGACGGCTCCGTCACCGAGCTGCGCGAGCCGCTGAAGGTCATCGCCGACGAGGTGGTCGACGCCTCCGTCATGCGCGTCGCCGAGCTGGAGGCGTTCCTCACCGCGCAGGTCGCCCGCGCCAAGCGGGAGGGTGTCCTGTTCTCCGTGCACCTGAAGGCCACGATGATGAAGGTCTCCGACCCGATCGTCTTCGGTCACGTGGTGCGCGCCTTCTTCCCGAAGACGTTCGCGAAGTACGGCGAGACCCTCAAGGCGGCCGGCCTCACCCCGAACGACGGCCTCGGCGGCATCCTCAACGGCCTGCAGAACCTGCCCGAGGGCGCCGAGATCAAGGCGTCCTTCGACGCCGAGCTGGCCGAGGGCCCGGCCCTCGCCATGGTCGACTCCGACAAGGGCATCACCAACCTGCACGTCCCGTCCGACGTCATCGTCGACGCCTCCATGCCGGCGATGATCCGCACCTCCGGCCACATGTGGGGCCCGGACGGCCAGGAGGCCGACACCCTCGCCGTCCTCCCCGACCACTCCTACTCGGGCGTGTACCAGGCCGTGATCGAGGACTGCCGGGCCAACGGCGCCTTCGACCCCTCGACCATGGGCTCGGTCCCGAACGTCGGCCTGATGGCGCAGAAGGCCGAGGAGTACGGCTCCCACGACAAGACCTTCGAGATCCCGGCCGCCGGCACGGTCCGCCTCGTCGACGCCGCCGGCAACGTCGTCCTGGAGCAGGCCGTCGCCCAGGGCGACATCTTCCGCGCCTGCCAGACCAAGGACGCCCCGATCCGCGACTGGGTCAAGCTGGCCGTCACCCGCGCCCGCGCCACCGGCGACCCGGCCGTGTTCTGGCTGGACGAGCACCGTGCCCACGACGCGCAGCTGATCGCCAAGGTGAAGCAGTACCTGCCGGAGCACGACACCGAGGGCCTGGACATCAGGATCCTGTCCCCGGTCGAGGCCACCAAGCTCTCGGTGGAGCGCATCCGCCGCGGCGAGAACACCATCTCGGTGACCGGCAACGTCCTGCGCGACTACCTGACCGACCTCTTCCCGATCCTGGAGCTGGGCACCAGCGCCAAGATGCTGTCGGTCGTCCCGCTGATGGCGGGCGGCGGCCTGTTCGAGACGGGCGCCGGCGGCTCCGCGCCGAAGCACGTCCAGCAGCTGGTCAAGGAGAACTACCTGCGCTGGGACTCCCTCGGTGAGTTCTTCGCGCTCGTCCCCGCCTTCGAGCAGTACGCGACGGCCACCGGCAACGCCCGCGCCAAGGTCCTCGCCGACACCCTCGACCGCGCCACGGCGACCTTCCTCAACGAGGACAAGTCCCCGACCCGTCGCGTCGGCGGCATCGACAACCGCGGCAGCCACTTCTACCTGTCCCTGTACTGGGCGCAGGAGCTGGCCCGGCAGACCGACGACGCCGACCTGGCCAAGGCCTTCGCGCCGCTCGCGGAGACGCTGGCCGCGAACGAGCAGAAGATCGTGGACGAGCTGATCGCGGTCCAGGGCAAGCCGGCCGACATCGGCGGCTACTACCAGGTCGACAAGGCCAAGGCGGACGCGGTCATGCGCCCGTCGGCCACCTGGAACGAGGCGCTGGCGTCCCTCAGCTGAGGCCCGCATCCGAGCCGCTCACCCGAGTGACCTCCGCCCCGGCCGGTATCCCCGCCGGGGCGGAGGCACGTCCGGGCACCGCCTCCGTACGGGAGGGCGGACCGGCCGTCACCACTCCCGGGTGGCGATCAGCTCCTCCATGTCCGCGTCCTCGAAGCCGTAGGCCCGTGCGACGAACCAGAAGTCGCCGCCCATCTCCTCGCGGGCCCACCGTCTCGATCTCGCTGCCGGCCGCCTCGAACTCCGCCTCCAGTGCGTTGAACTCCTCGGTGGCGCCCTGCGTCAGCCGGTACAGCGCGGCCAGGTCGGCGGGCCGCTCAGCCTCGATCCGCGCGCACAGGGCGAGCAGGACCGCCCGGCCCTTGTCCACGACGTGGTCCGGGAAGTACCCGTCCCGGTACAGCCCGTCCAGGAAGGCGTGCTGCGCCACCCGGGAATGTGTGATCGGCATGCTCCGGCCCCGCCCCTCGCTCGGATTCGGTGTGACACCTTGATCCTGCACGCCGCCACTGACAACGCCCCTGGAGCCGCCCGTGACCCCGCCCGCCCCCTCGTACGAACTCCTCCCCGGTGCCCCCGCCTCGCCCGTGCTGCTGCACGTGCCCCACTCGGCACGGGCGGTCCCCGAGGACGTGCGCCGGGGGATCGTGCTGGACGACGCCGCGCTGGAGCGGGAGCTGGACCACATCACGGACGCGCACACCGCCGAACTCGCCGAGCGCACCGCCCAGTTGGCCGCGGTCACGCCCTGGCGGTTCGTGAACCGGCTGTCACGGCTGGTCGTGGATCCCGAACGGTTCCCCGACGAGCGGGAGGAGATGGCGGCCGTCGGCATGGGCGCCGTGTACACGCGGACCACGCACCGGGGCGAGCTGCGGCCCGCGGACACCGACCCCGAGCCGCTGCTGACGCGGTACTTCCGGCCGTACGCGCGGGCCATGACCGAGGCGGTCGCCGACCGGCTGGCCGCGACCGGGCGGGCCGTGGTGATCGACGTGCACTCCTATCCGACCGAGCCCCTGCCCTACGAGCTGCACGGCACCGGGCCGCGTCCACCGGTGTGCCTGGGCACGGATGCCTTCCACACCCCGCCGGAGCTGGTCCGAGCGGCTCGGAAGGCGTTCGCGGACTGCGGGGAGACCGGCCTGGACAGCCCGTTCGCGGGGACGTACGTACCCCTGGCGTTCCACGGCGCCGACGCCCGGGTCAGCGCCCTGATGGTGGAGATCCGGCGGGACACCTACATGGCGGAGCCGGGCGGGGCGGCGGGGCCGGGCCTGGACCGCCTGGCCACAGCCCTGGCCGCACTGGTCGAGGCGTCCTGAGTGCAGCGCCCCGAAGGGACGTGGGGCTGTGTGTGGCATGCCGCTGCGCGGCGTGGGCGCGAGCAGCCGAGACCGAGCCGCACACGCCCGACGGCACACGGCCCCACCCCCATGGGCGCCCGGCCCCACCACTCGGAGCAACACCGCAGGACAGCCGGAGGCACCCGTACCAGGCTGGACGGCATGACCGAGGAGACCACGCTCACCGGCCACGCCCCGCCGCCCGTACGGGACTGGTCCACGCCCGACCTGGACGGAACCGACTTCGACCCGGTCCTCGCCGGCCTGATGCGCGAGGGTCCGCTGACCCGGATCCGGCTGCCGTTCGGCGAGGGCTGGGCGTGGCTGGCCACCCGCCACGACGACGTGAAGCTGATCACCAACGACCCTCGGTTCAGCCGCACTGAGGTGACGTGCCGTCAGGTGACCCGGATGGCACCGAACTTCGCGCCCCGCCCGGGCTCGCTGGCGTGGGCCGACCAGCCCGACCACAACCGGCTGCGCAAGCCGGTCGCCGGCGCCTTCACGGTGAGCGCCATGAAGCGGCTGCGGCCCCGTGCCCAGCAGATCCTGGACGAGCTGGTGGACGGCGTCGTACGGGACGGGCCGCCGGCCGATCTGATCGAGCGGGTGCTGGAGCCGTTCCCGCTCACCGTGGTCAGCGAGGTGATGGGCGTGCCGGCCGAGGACCGGGAGCGGGTGCACGCCTGGACCCGGGAGATCATCTCCACCAACGGGGCCGAGGTGGCCGGCCAGGCCAAGGAGGGCCTGTACGGGTGGATCAGAACGATCATCCGGGCTCGTGCGCACAGCCGGGACGAGGACGTCTACTCGATGCTCGGCGGGGCCGTGGCGCGCGGCGAGATCAGCGAGGAGGAGGCCGTCGGGCTGGCCGGCCCGCTGCAGATCGGCGGCGAGGCCGTCACGCACAACTGCGGGCAGATGCTGTACCTGGTGCTGACCCGGCCGGAGCTGATGGAGCGGATGCGGGCGCGGCCCGAGGCCCGCGGCCCCGTGCTGGACGAGTTGTTCCGGTGGATCCCGCACCGCAGCTCGGTCGGGCTCGCCCGGATCGCCCTGGAGGACGTGGAGATCGCGGGCCACCGGATCGCGGCGGGCGAGCCGGTCTACGTCTCCTACCTCGCCGCCAACCGCGACCCGGCCGTCTTCCCGGACCCGGACCGCATCGACCCCGACCGCGAGCCGAACCCGCACGTGGCGTTCGGCAACGGCCCGCACTTCTGCACCGGCACGCTGCTCGCCCGGCTGCAGACCGAGCTGCTGGTGGACACCCTGCTGGACCGGCTGCCCGGGCTGCGGCTCGCGGTGCCCGCCGAGGAGGTGCGATGGCGCCACCGGACGATGATCCGCGGGCCGCGCACGCTCCCCGTGACCTGGACCGCCTGACCCGGTTCAGGCCCGCAGCCACTCCGTGACGATCACCTCCGCGCCGGTCCGCAGCCTCAGGGCGAACGGACCGGCCGGCGCTGTGTCGCTGGTGAAGCGGCCGAGGGTGTCGACCGTGACCGGGCGGGTGGTCTGGGGGCCGCCGAGCACCTCGATGCGCGCGGTCTGCGGCGGCAGCACCTGGCCGATCAGCCCGTCCTCGGTGACCTCGACGTCGACGGTGACCTCGCCCGCGCTGAACGTCAGCATCCGCGGGGCGTCCGGCACGCCCCTGACCGGCAGCGCGTCCACGAGCGAGTCGAAGGTCAGCTCGGCGATCCTCGCGTCCAGGTCGTGCAACGCGTAGGCGTCCAGGGCCAGTTGTCGCAGGGCGTCCGGGACCGGGTCGAGGACGGCGGCCGCCTGGCGCAGCTCCTCCTCCAGCAGGGAGTCCGCCAACTCCTCGTCCGCCGCGCCCGGTTCCGGGAACCGATGGTCGTCGTTCACGCCGCACCCCGTGCGTTCATCCGGGCCCGCAGCCGGCGCAGACAGCGCTGGCGCAGCGGTCCGATGCTGCCGACCGCGATACCGAGCGCGGCCGAGATCTCACCGTAGCTGGGCGGCGGGGAGGAGACCAGCACGCGCAGCAGCTGCCGGCAGCGCTCCCCCAGTCCGTCCAGCTCCTGCCACAGGCGGCGCACCCGCTCGGCCCGGTCCGCCGCCTCCTCCGAGTCGATCAGCGACTCCTCCGGGGTCCGCTCGTCGCTGGCCCGGTCCAGCACCCGCGGATCGTCCGTCAGGGTCAGCCGGGCCAGGCTCCTGAGCACTTTCAGGCACTCGTGGCGGGCCGTACTGGCCAGCCAGGAACCCGTCTTGTCGGGTTCGCGGATCCGGCCCAGGTTCTGGGCGAAGCGGAACCACACGGTCTGGTAGACCTCGTGCCCGTCGGCGTCGGAGAGCCGGTGTGCGCGCACGACCGACCACACCAGCGGACTCATCCCTTCCACCAGCGCCTTCCAGGCCGCGGCGTCCCCGTCGACGGCGGACTGGACGAGCGCGCCGACCTCTGTTCGGTCCACGGCTCCACCCCTCGTGTACGGCACGTCATGGTACGCCGTGGAGCGGAGCGTTCCGGACCTCATGCGGGTACGGCCGGTGCGACGACCGGAACCGGGCGCCAGGTGGCCGGCCGCAGCGCCGTCACGTGCGCCCCGCGCACCACCGCGGTGTCGGTGGCGCCCGCGAGCAGCCGGGCGAGGGCGGTACGCGGGTCGAGCTCCCCGTGCGCCGTCATCCGGGCGGCGACCAGGCCCGCCGCGACCGGGGTGGCGAAGGAGGTGCCGCTCCACTGGGCGAGGCCGTCGAACATCACCTGGTCCGGCTTGGCCCCGGTGCTCTCCCGGCCCTCGCTCAGCACGCCGGTGTGGCGCGGGAACTGGCAGGTGCACGGATAGTCGAAGCCGAACCGGCAGGCGTCGTAGGTGGAGTGCTGGTACACGTACGGCACGGGCGTGTCGAAGCCGGTGAGGGCGCTGGTGAGGTGCTCGCCGGGGGCGTAGACGCGCACCCAGGGGCCGTGGTTGCTGAAGCAGGCCTCGCCGTCGCCGTCCGCGCGCAGGGCGCCGACCGACAGCACGCTGTCCGCGTACTCGGGCAGGGCGGCGTAGGCGGCGGGCCAGAACGGCGTGTCACTGGCGTTGTTGCCGGCGGCGGCCACCAGCAGGGTGCCCTGCTCGCGCAGTTCGCCCATGAACGCGTCCAGGCCGATCGGCCCGGTGCCGCTCTCGGTCGTGGTGCCCGCGGAGAGGCTGATGATGTCCGGCCAGCCGCCCTGGTCGACCGCCTCGAAGAGCCGGGCGCCGAACTCGGACTCCAGGATCGCCCCGGCGTCGTTCAGGGTGCCGCGGACGGTGATCGCGGTGTTGGGTGCGACGGCCGCGAGGATCCCGGCGATGAAGGTGCCGTGGCCGACGTACTGGCGGAGCACGCCGTCGGCGTCGGTCTCGGCCGCCTGGGCGTCGCCCGTGGTGTGGGCGAGCAGCGGGTAGGAGCCGTGGTCGTGCACCAGGCCGGTGTCGATGACGAGGACGCCGACGGCGCCGTCCGCGTCGTAACCGCCGTCGGCGGCGGCCGGGTTGGCCGGCCGGGTGCGGGCGACGGGCACGGGCTCGTCGCCGGGGCAGGCGTTGACCGCGATGTGCACCACGTGGTTGCGGCCCACCAGCCGGCGTCCCTGGCGTTCCTCGGCCTCCCGCAGGGCGCGCAGCGCGTGCGGGACGGTGTCGTCGCCGGTGCTCGGGTCGCCGGTGCGGATGCGGGTGACGCCGGTGCGGTTGGTCTCCGGGCCGTCCCGGCGGACGTGCTCGGGGTCGAGTCCCTCGGTCGCGGTGAAGTGGGCGCGTACGGCGTCCTCGACGGCGCGGGCCTCCGCGCCGTCCCGGGCCAGGACGACCCCCTTCTCGTAGAGGAAATGGGCGTCGTCGCCCGGCCCCATGGCCAGGGATACGTCCGGCATGGAGCGCTGGATGTGCTCGAACTGCTCGTGGAACCGCTGTGGAGCCATGGCCTGTCCTCCCCCTGAAGACGGTGTTCGACAGTGAGAGCCGGGGGGCCACCGTCTGATACAGGTGGCCACTACCATGCGAGGCGTGACGGCGGGAAGCGAGTCGGTTCTCGAATTGCTGCCCCTGGTGTTCGCCGACCCGGGCGAGGCCCGGGCACGCGCGGAACAGGTGCTGGGGGCCTGTCCGCCGCCGCTGCACGCCAGCGTGGCCCACCAGGTGCTGGGCATCTGGCAGCGGGACTTCGGTGACCTGCGGGTGGCGCTCGGGCATCTGCGGCGGGCGCGGGACCTGGCGGCGCGCGCCGAGTCGGCCGATCGCGAGGCGGACGTGCTGGCGACCCTGGGGGTCGCACTGGTGCACGCGGGGCGCACGCGGCAGGGGCTCACCTCCTTCGAGCGCGGGGTCGCGCGGGGCAGCGGGCACACCCGGGCCCGGGTGCTGTACCGGCGGGCGTACGTGTGGTGGGTGCTGGGGCATCACCGGGAGGCGCTGGAGGACGTACGGCGGGCGCTGCCCGTGCTGCGGCAGGTCGGCGACGACATCTGGACCGCGCGGGCACTGACGCTGCGGGCCACCGTGCATCTGGCGCTCGGGGCGGTGGACCGGGCGGTCGCGGACTTCACGGCGGCGGAGCGGCTGTGGGACACCACCGGCCAGGAGCACGACAAGGCCGACGCGGTGGAGAGCCGGGGCCTGGCCGCCTTCCGGTCCGGGGACATCCCGGCGGCGCTGCGGCTGCTGGACGAGGCCGAGGAGCGGTACGCGAAACTCGGCACGCCCACCTACATGCTGTCCCTCCGGCGCTGCGAAGTGCTGATGGCGGCCGGCCTGGCCCCGGAGGCACTGGTCGAGGCGGACGCGACGATCGCGCTGCTGGACCGGATCGGCGGGCAGTCCACCCGCAAGGCCGAACTGCTGCTCGCCGCCGCTCGGGCCGCCCGGTCGGCCGGGGACCCGCACACCGCCGTGGCCCGCGCCGCCGTCGCCGTACGGCTGTTCGCGGCACAGCGCCGGCTGTGGTGGGAGACCCATGCCCGGCTGGTGCTGATCGAGGCGCGGGTGGCGGCCGGGCGTGGCTCGGGGCGGCTGGTGGCGGACGCGGCGGCGGTCGCCGGGAAGCTGGCCTCCTTCGGCTCGCCCGCCGCGCCGGAGGCCTCGCTGCTCGCGGGCCGGATCGCGCTCGCGCTGGGCTGGACGGCGGACGCGGAACGGCATCTGGCGGTGGCCGCGCGCAGCCGGTACGGCGGGCCGGCGCCGGCCCGGGTGACGGGCTGGGCGGCACAGGCGCTCCGGGCGCGCGCGGCCGGGTCCCGGCGAGGTGTGCTGGAGGCCTGCCGGCGCGGCCTGGACGTGCTGGACGACCACCGGATGACGCTCGGCGCCTCCGAGCTGCGGGCGTACGCCACCGCGCAGGGCGCCGAACTGGCCGCGCTGGCCCAGGAGGTGAGCCTCTCCCACGGCACCCCGCGCCGACTGCTGGAGTGGAGCGAGCGCTGGCGGGCCACCGTGCTGTCCGCGCCGTCCACCCGGCCACCCGCCGACCCGGCGCTGCAAAGCGGCCTGACCGCCTACCGGGAGATCGCGGCCCGCGCCGAGGAGGCCCGGATGGAGGGCCGTCCGGTGCCCGCGCTGGAGCGCGAACAGCGGCGTCTGGAGCGGGAGGTCCGCTCCCGCACCCGCCACATACGCGGCTCCGCCCCGCACGAGGGCGACCGCTTCGACACCGCCCGGCTGCTGGACCGGCTCGGCGAGGCGTGCCTGGTCGAACTCGCCGTGGTCGACGGGCGGGTGCACGTCCTGCTGTGCGGGCAGGGCCGGGTGCGGCGGTTCACCGGCGGGCCGCTGGCCGCGGCGGTGGCCGAGGCCGAGCACGTACAGGCCGGGCTGCGACGGCTCGCCCACCCCGGCGCCGAGGCCCGGCTGCCGCTGGTTCAGGCCGCGGGCCTGCGCCTGCAGGAACTGCTGCTGGGCGCGGCGGCGGACCGGCTCGGCGCGGGTCCGGTGGTGATCGTGCCACCGGGGGCGCTGCACCGGGTGCCGTGGGCGCTGCTGCCCGCGCTGCGGGACCGGGTGCTCAGTGTGTCGCCGTCGGCGGGCAGCTGGCTGCGCGCCCGCGAGACCGAGCCGCCGCCGGGCGGCCGGCATGTGCTGGTACGCGGACCGGGCCTGGCGACCGGCGGAGCCGAGGTGCCGGAACTGGCCGGCCGCTACGGCACGGCGACGGTTCTGGAAGGCGACGGGGCCCTGGTCCCCCGAGTCCTGGAACAGCTGGACGGCGCCGCCCTCGCGCACCTCGCCGCCCACGGCACGTTCCGCGCCGACAGCCCGCTGTTCTCCGCCCTGCGCATGGCCGACGGCCCGCTCATCGTGCACGATTTCGAACGGCTCGCGCGCAGCCCGTACCGGATCATCCTCTCCAGCTGCGACACCGCCCGTCTCGCTTCCGTGGGCGCCGACGAACTCCTCGGCCTGGTCACGGCGTTGCTGCCGCTCGGCACGGCCGGGGTGGTGGCGAGCAGCGCGCCGGTCAACGACGCGGCGGTGGTGCCCCTGATGCTCGCGCTCCACGAGGGCCTCGACATGGGCCTCTCGCTGGCCGAGGCCCTCCGCGACGCCCGCGCGGCCCTGCCCGGGGACCCGGTCCACCAGGCGACGGGCTGGGCGTTCGCCGCTTTCGGAGCGGCGTGAGGGTCACGCCGACTCGCACAGCGACGGCAACGCTCCCCGGTCACCGGTGCCAAGGCGGCTGTAGGCGCTGTACAGATGGTTCCCCACCGTCCGTACGGAGAGGGTCAGCCGCTCGGCGATCTCCCGGTTGCTCAGCCCCGATGCCGCGAGCGTCACGATCTGCCGCTGCCGGGCGGTGAGTTCGCCGAGGACCAGCCCCGCCAACGCCGGCGTGCGGGCGACCTGGCACCGGCGCGCGAGAGCGGCGGCACGGGTACGGGAGAGCCGTGCGGCACGCGGATCGCGGTGTGCCCGTACGGCCTGCGCGTACGCTTCGGCGGCGAACAGCAGGAAGCCACGCTCCTCCAGGCCCTCGGCGACCCGGTCCAGTCCGGCCCCGTCACCGCGCGCCAGCGCCTCCGCGTGCCGCGCGAACACGCTGCCCGCGGGCAGCCGCCCGGCGACCCGCCCGGGCGCCCCGAGGCGTACGGCGTCGTACCGGGCGTACACATCACCATCGCCCGCCTCCGGCAACCCGCCCTCGGCCAGGCGCAGTTCGGCACCGCAGGCCGCGTCCCCCGGCACCCCTCGCAACCCCTGGCGAGCCCAGGCGGCGGCGTCCCGCAGCTCGCCCCGCAGCCGGGCGAACCGGGCACGGACGGCGGCGTACCCGGCCGGGAGCACGGCGCCCTCGGCCACGAGCCACTCCCCGACCGGTGTCGGCACCGGCCGGACGTCCAGCTGCTCGATCCGCCGTGCCAGGGCCCGCCGTTCGGACTCCAGGGCCGGGCCGCACGGGCCGGGGGCGCCGGTGGCCAGCCGGCGGGCGCGCAGCGTGCCGGCCGTGGCGCGCAGGGCCGGTCCGTGCAGGGGATGGGCGAGGGTGACCTCACCGCTGTCGTCGTCGACGTGGATCAGGCCGTCCGTCTCCAGGCGCTCCAGGACGTCGAGATCGAGGCCGTCCCGGGACAGGGACAACGCCAGCGGCTCGGCGAACGCCAGCCGCTCCAGCGTGTCCCGCCCTGCGGGGCCGGAGCGCTCCAGCACCGGCGCCAGTCGTTCGCGTACGGCCGCGGTGACCGGCAGCGGCCCCCGCCAGGCCCGTTCGTCCGTGCCGGGCACGGGAACCAGACGCCCGGCCCTGCCCAGCGCGCCCACCAGGTCCCGCAGCAGTCGCAGATCGCCCCGGCACACCCGGTGCAGGCGGCGGACGGTGAGCGGTTCCAGGCCGGCGGCGGCGAGCAGGTGGGCCACGTCCCCGCAGGGCAACGGTTCGAGGGCCAGCCGGGGCAGCAGCTCCCCCGTCCACAGCCGGGACACCGCACCGGGCGCGGGCCCGCCGTCCACCGCGGCCACGACCAGCCGGGTGCGGCCGTGCACGGCGAGCTGGTGCACGAGGGCGGCGGAGGCGTCGTCCAGCAGATGGGCGTCGTCCACGACGAGGAGCCGTACGCCGGACAGGATCCGCACCGCGCGGTGCGGCGGGACGGCGTCGGGCAGCAGATGGGCGAAGGCCGCGAAGGGCAGGTCCCGGGCCTCGGGCGTGCCGGTGACCAGGGCGTGCTCCGTGCCCCGGACCGCCTCCGTGATCAGCCGGGTCTTGCCGTGGCCGGCCGGTCCCGTCACCACGATGCCGGGCCGGCCGGCGGCCGACGCCCCGCGCACCCGCTCCAGTTCGTCCTCCCGGCCGGTGAACGGCCAGGGGAACTCCGGCGTCCTCGCGTCCTGCTCGTAAGTCCTCACATCATGCAGAGCGCGCGTACTCAGGTTTGATACAGGGCGACTTGAGTAGCCCCCGACTCAGGCGCCCGGCACCGGCCGGCGGGCAGGCTGGCCGCATGACCCGACGCCTCTGCTCGCTCCCGCGGCAGCCGGCCCCGTGCTTCGCACCGGGACTGACCGCCGAGCGGCTCGGCGCGCTGCTCGCCGGGCGGCGGATGTGGGTCAACGGCACGGTGCTGCACTTCGCCTTCTTCGACGGCTCCGACGCCTGCGCCTCCTCGGTGATCCCGGTCCCCGGGACCGGTGAGCCGCGCCGGGTGCCCTGGGCCGGCGGCGAGGAGCAGCGGGACGCCGTCCGCGACGCCTTCCGCGCCTGGCAGGGGCTCGGCATCGGCGTCACGTTCGCCGAGGTCGGCGACCGGCGCGAGGCGGAGCTGCGGATCGGGTTCCAGGCCGGCGGCGGTTCCTGGTCGGCGGTGGGCCGGGAGGCGCTGTCGGTCGGCCGGAGCGAGCGCACCATGAACCTGGGCTGGGACGTGACCGGGCCCGGGGAGCGGGGGACGGTGCTGCACCAGATCGGGCACGCGCTCGGCATGGTGCACGAGCACCAGAGCCCGTACGCCGCCCTCCACTGGGACGACGAGGCCGTGTACTCCGAGCTGGCGGGTCCGCCGAACTTCTGGAACCGGGAGACGACGTACACGAACGTGCTGCGGGAGCTGGACGCCGGTGAGGCGAGCGGCTCGGTGTGGGATCCGCAGTCGGTGATGACGTTCCCGTTCGGCCCGGGGCTGGTGCTGGAGCCGGAGCAGTACCGCGGGGGGCTGAGTCCGGCCGGTGACCCTTCCCCGGCCGACAAGGAGTTCGTGCTGCGCTGGTACCCGCCCGCGAACCCGGCGGGGCCGGACGAGCTGGTGCCGTTCCGGTCGGCACCGCTCGGGCTCGGGCCGGGCGAGCAGGCCGACTTCGCCGTGGCACCGCCGGAGACCCGCGACTACACCGTGGGCACCTTCGGCGACGCCGACAGCGTGCTCGTGGTCTTCGAGGAGCGCGACGGGGTGCCGCGCTTCCTCGCGGGGCACGACGACGGCGGCACGCCGGACAACGCCGCCGTCCGGGTCCGGCTCGTCAGGGGCCGCCGCTATGTCGTCCGCGTCCGCCTGCACTCCACCTGGGGTTCGGGGGAGACGGCGGTCATGTGCTGGTGACGGCACACGGACGACACCGACCACAGGTCCGGCGCCGGGGGAAGCGGTCGCGGGGGGGGCCCCCCCCGGGGGGGGGGGCCCCCCCCCCCGCCGGGGGGGGGGGGGCGGGCCCCCCCCCCCCCCCCCGGCCCCCCCCCCCCCCCCCCCCCCGGGGGGTGGGGGGGGCCCGGGGTGCGGTGGCTGGAGCGGCCCTCCGGCCCAACCCCCCCGGGGGCGGGGGGGGGGGGGCGGGGGGGGGGGGGGCCCCCCCGGGGGGGGGGCCCCCCCGCGACCACACCGGAAGGAGTGGGCCGGGCCGCCCGCGCCGCCGTCATCTGCGCCGCCACTCCTCGGCCAGCAGTTCGTAGGAGCGGACCCGGTCCGCGTGGTCGTGGGTGATGGTCGTGATCAGCAGTTCGTCGGCGCCCGTGGCCTCCTGGAGCTGTTCGAGGTGGTCGGCGACGCGGCCCGCGGAACCGACGAACCGGGTGTCGAGCCGGTCCTGGACCAGCGCCTGGTCC
The DNA here is from genome assembly GCF_042891825.1 of Streptomyces sp. NPDC001852. Taxonomy (NCBI): domain Bacteria; kingdom Bacillati; phylum Actinomycetota; class Actinomycetes; order Kitasatosporales; family Streptomycetaceae; genus Streptomyces; species Streptomyces sp. NPDC001852. Next base: position 187,688 of record NZ_JBIATN010000005.1, on the reverse strand, counting down.
TCGTCGGTCCAGGGGTGCGCCCGGGCCTCCTCGGGTGTCGGGTAGGCGATGGCCCCCTCGGCGGTGCGGATGCTGCGCACCCAGGGGCCGTACCCGGCGGCGAGCTCGCGTGCCCGCTCGTCGTCCTCGGCGACCACCACATCGGCGGAGACGCTGACATACGGCTTGTCGAGCGCGTCGGACGGCTGGAAGCGGGCCCGGTAGCCGTCCACTGCCTCCAGGACGGTGCCGGGGCTGACGTGGTAGTTCGCGGCGAACCGCAGTCCCCTCGCGCCCGCCGCCGCGGCGCTCACCCCTCCGCTGCTGCCCAGGATCCACACCTCCACCTCGGCCCCCTCGCCCGGCACGGGGTGTGCCTCGATGCCCTCCGGGGAGCGGTAGGTGCCGGCGAGCAGCGCGAGGATGTCGTCGATCTGCTCGCCGTACTCCTGTGACTCGGCGTTCGGCAGCAGGAGCAGCTTGCGCTGGAGGGCGATGCGCGGCGAGCCGAGCAGGTGCGCGAAGGAGAAGCGCGGCGGGATCAGCAGGCCGCCCGGGGCGCGGCCGTCGACGACCGGGGTCACCGTCGCGGGCGGCGCCTGCCGTTCTCCGGGCGGGCCGCCTCCGGAGCGGCCGAGGCCCAGGTCCAGGCGGCCGGGGTACAGGGCGTCGACCAGGCCGAACTCCTCGACCGTGGACAGCGCGGTGCGGTGGCCGAGCTGGACGGCCCCCGAGCCGAGCCGGATCGTGGAGGTCGCCCCGGCGGTCAGGGCGAGCAGCACGGCCGGGGACGTGCCGGCCACGCCCGGGTTGAGATGGTGCTCGGCGAACCAGTGGCGGGTGTAGCCGAACTCCTCGGCGCGACGGGCGAGATCGATGGAGTTGCGCAGCGCTTCGGGCGCGCTCGAACCGGATGCGATGGGCACCAGGTCGAGAACGCCGAGGGGGGTGCCGGAGGACATGGCGGTGACTCCTCAGCGGTCGGCGGGCTCGGGCAGGACCGGTGCCCACGGGAACGGCGGGTCCGGGATGCCCTTGCGCAGCACCGGCGCGACGGCGGCCTGTTCGTGACAGCGGTGGACCTTGTCGATGACCGGCCGGTGGGCCTCCCGCGCCTCCTGGGAGGTCCGGGCGGGGTGGGCGTGGTCCTGGACCGACCTCTCGTGCCGCTCCCCCACGCCGAACCCGTCGAAGCCGAGTTCCTCGGCGAGCACCGCGTTGTTCACGACGCGGCCCGCTCGGGCGCGGCGCCGGTGTCGTGGTCGGCGTCGGGGTGGGCGAGGCCGAGGTGGTCGCGCAGGGTAGTGCCCTCGTAGTCGGCGCGGAACACGCCCCGTTCCTGGAGCAGGGGTACGACCTTGTCGGCGAACGCATCGAGGCCGCCGGGGGTGATGTGCGGGACGAGGATGAAGCCGTCGGAGGCGTCGGCCTGCACGAAGTCGTTGATGGTCTGCGCGACCGTGGCCGGGGAGCCGACGAAGGTCTGCCGGTTGCCGGTGTTGATGACCAGGTCGCGGATGGACCACTTGTTGGCCTCGGCGAGCTGCCGCCACTCGCGGGCGATGGCGATCGGGTCGCGGTACATCCGCACCTGGGCGCGGCCCCTGGATATGTGCTCCTCGCTCAGCAGCGGGTCGACGTCGGGCAGCGGGCCCTCCGGGTCGTACGCCGACAGGTCCCGGTTCCAGACGAACTCCAGGTGCTTGATGGCGGTGGCGCCGCTCACCTGCTGCCGGCGCACCTCGCGAGCGCGTTCGGCGGCTTCCTGGTCGGTGTCGCCGAGCACGAAGGTCGCGGCGGGCAGGATGAGCAACTGGTCGGCGCGGCGGCCGTACTTGGCGAGGCGGGACTTGACGTCCGTGTAGAAGGCCTGGCCCTCCTTCAGCGTGCTGTACCGGCTGAAGATCGCGTCCGCGCCGGCCGCGGCGAACTCGCGGCCCTCGTCGGAGTCGCCCGCCTGGAAGATCACGGGGCGGCCCTGGGGGGAGCGCGGCACGTTGAACCGGCCGTGGATGTCGAAGTGCTGTCCCTGGTGCACGAAGGCGCCGGCCTTGGCGTCCCGCAGGAAGGTGCCGGTCGCCTGGTCGGCGAGGATCTCGTGACCGCGCCAGGAGTCGAAGAGCTCGGTCGCGGTGGCGAGGAACTCCTTGGCGCGGGAGTAGCGCTCCTGCTGCGGCAGGAAGCCGCCGCGGCGGAAGTTCTCGCCGGTGAAGGCGTCCCAGGAGGTGACGACGTTCCAGGCGGAGCGGCCGCCGGAGAGGTGGTCGAGGCTGGCGAACTGCCGGGCCACCTCGTAGGGCTCGTTGAAGGTGGAGTTGATGGTGCCGGTCAGACCGAGCCGGTCGGTGACGGCGGCCAGTGCGGCCAGCACGGTGAAGGTGTCGGGGCGGCCGACGACGTCCAGGTCGTAGATCAATCCGCCCTGTTCGCGCAGCCTGAGCCCCTCGGCGAGGAAGAGGAAGTCGAACTTGGCGCGTTCGGCGGTCCGGGCGAAGTGCGCGAAGGAGCTGAACTCGATGTGGCTGCCGGCGGCCGGGTCGCTCCACACGGTGGTGTTGTTGACGCCGGGGAAGTGTGCGGCCAGGTGGATCTGCTTCAGCGGCTTGCTCATGGGGTGCGGTCGTCCTCTCCGGCTGCTCAGGCGTTGGCTGCTGCGTAGCGGTTGGCGGGGCGGGCGAGGCCGAGCAGGCCGCGCAGGGTGTCCGCCTCGTAGGCGTCCCGGAAGCGGCCCCGGCGCTGGAGTTCGGGCACCAGGTCGCGGCTGATGCGGGGCAGGTCGTGCCCGGCGACGGCGGGCCGCAGCCGGAACCCGGTCAGCCCGCCCGCCGCCAACTCCTCCAGCAGGTCGGCGAGTTCGGCGGCCGTACCGGCGAAGATCCGGGCGTCACTGGCGTACGGCGCACCGGCGAGGGCGTCCAGCCGCTCCCGCCGCGCCCTTGCCTGCGCCGCGCTGTCGTCCAGAAGGACGACGAGGTCGCCGAAGACGTGCAGGGTGTCCCCGGCCCGGCCGGCGGCCTGCTGCTCGGCGCGGATCTCGGTGACGATCGCACGTGCCTGCTCCACGTCGTGCGGGGTGACATAGCCGACGTCGGCCCCGCGGGCGACGAGCCGGTACGGGACCGTCTGGTGGGCGAGGGCGGTGACCAGCGGCTGCCCCTGCGGCGGACGCGGGGTGATCGAGGGGCCCTTGACGCTGAAGTGGCGCCCCTCGAAGTCGATGTAGTGCAGCTTGTCCCGGTCGATGAACCGGCCCGTCGCCGCGTCCCGGATCTCGGCGTCGTCCTCCCAGCTGTCCCAGAGCCGGCGGACCACTTCCACATGGTCGGCGGCCTCCTCGAACAGCTCGGTGACCACGTCCTGGGCGGCCGGGCTGTCGTAGGCGTCGATCCGGCGGATGGTACGGCGGCCGAAGTGGGCGGCCTCGTTCGGCCGGGCGGTGATCTGCACGCGCAGGCCCGCGCGGCCGGTGCTGACGTAGTCGAGGGTGGCGATCGCCTTGGAGATGTGGAACGGCTCGGTGTGGGTGGCCACCACGGTCGGGACCAGGCCTATGTGGCGGGTGAGGGGGGCCACGCGGGAGGCGACGAGGACCGCGTCGAGCCGGCCGCGCACCTGGTCGGTGCGCTCGTCGGGGTCGAGGAAATGGGAGGACTGCGGGCCGAGGCCGTCCTCGATGGTGACGAAGTCGATGAGACCGCGCTCGGCCTCGGTGACCAGGTCGGCCCAGTAGCCGGCGGTGAACAGGTCACGGGGGCGGGCGACCGGCTCGCGCCAGGAGGCGGGGTGCCAGCCGGTGCCCTCCAGGGCGACGGCAAGGTGCAGTCGGTCGGCGGGAGTCGGGGAGGGGGTTGAGGACACGTCGGTGCCTTCCTTGATGTCCGGACGGGAACACCGGCTCGCGAGGGCAGGCGTCGGCGAGGGCGAGCGCGGCAGGAGGAGACCCTGGCCCTGCGGCCGGGGGAAAGGTCAGTGGCGACAGAGCGCGGCGGACACGCGCTGGAGATCTATGTGCGGCCGGGATATCAGCCGGACGGAGCGGTACGGGCACGGGGCGTACGGCGGGAGTACACGTGTCACGGCCGTCACCTCCGTCCGTCGGCCGCGGCGGGCCTCCTGGCCCGTCCAGCGGATCTCGTCATGACGCACAACGCGCGGGCGGCCGCGGTTGTTCCCGCGCCGCGCACCGCCTCGCGCGCGTCCGCACCACCTGCACGATGCGGGAGCGTTCCTCTCAGGAGTTGCTCAGCGGCAGGCCGGGCGGGTTGACCTCGGACGTGGCGACGGCCTCGTCGGAGAGGTTGTAGGCGGCGAGCCACTTGGCGTACTGCCCGTTCTCGATGAGGTGGTTGATGGCGTCCGCGATCGGCTTGGCCAGCCCGCTGTCCTTCTTGGTGGTGGCCGCGATCAGTCCCTGGAGGCTTGCACCGGCGCCGGAGAAGGTGCCCGCGCTGCGGGTCGGGTCGGGCGACTTGGCGGTCTGGGTGACGTGGTAGGCGACCCCGGGGTTGGCCGCGAAGTAGGCGTCGATCCTGCCGCCGGTCAGCGCCAGATAGGTGGCGTTCTTGCTCTGGTAGTGCTTGACGGTGAGGTTCTTGCCCTCCTTCTTCAGCTTCGCCTGCCACTCCAGGAGGATCTTCTCCTGGTTGGTGCCGTTGTCGACGGCGACCGTCCGGCCCGCGAGGTTCTCGTAGTTCCCGTTGAACTCCCAGGTGCTCTTCTTCAGCACCTCGAAGCCCACGTTGTCCTTGCGGTAGGAGGCGAAGTCGTACTTCTTCTTGCGTTCCTCGGTGTCGGTGATGTTGGCGAAGCCGACGTCGGCCTTGCCGCTGTCGATGCCGACGAACATGTTCTCCCAGGTGTAGTTGGAGATCTGGGGCTTCAGCCCGAGGACCGCGGCGACCAGGCGGCCGAAGTCCGGTTCGGCTCCGGTGAGGGTCTTCTGGTCGGAACCGATGTACGCCAGCGGCGGAAAACCGTCGGGGAGGGCACCGACGGCGATCTTCAGGCTGCCGTTCCTGCGTACGGCGGCGGGCAGTTCGGCGCTGATGGACTTGACCTCGGAGACCTTCAACCCGGTCTGCCGGGCGGCGCCGTTGGACACCCTGCCCACGGTGACCGTGCCGGCCGTGTCGGTCGTGGTGGTGGCGGCGTCGCTGTTGCCACCGCAGGCGGCGAGCCCGGTGGCGAGGGTGGCGGCGGCGGTCGCCGCGGTGATGCCGCGTATCAGGCTGCGTCGGGAGAGCTGGGTGGGCATGGCTGTCCTTGTCGTTCGGGAACTGCGGGGGTCAGGGGGATACGGGATACCGGGGCCACGGGTGCTCAGAGGACCTTGGCGAGGAACTCCCGGGTCCGTTCGTGCCGGGGCCTGTCCAGCACCTCGTCCGGCGAGCCCTGTTCGACGATCCGGCCGCCGTCGAGGAAGACGACCCGGTCGGCGACCTCGCGGGCGAAGCCGATCTCGTGGGTGACGATGACCAGGGTGGTGCCGCTGGTGGCCAGGTCCTTGATGACGGAGAGCACCTCGCCGACCAGTTCGGGGTCGAGGGCGGAGGTCGGCTCGTCGAAGAGGATGATTCCGGGCCGCAGCGCGAGGGCACGGGCGATGGCGACGCGCTGCTGCTGCCCGCCGGAGAGCTGGCGCGGGTAGGCGCCGGTACGGTCGCCGAGGCCGACCCGGGTGAGCAGTTCGCGGGCGAGCTCCCGGGCCTCGGGCCTGGCGAGCCGGCCGGTGGCGACGGGCGCGGCGGCCACGTTGTCGAGGACGGTCAGGTGCGGGAAGAGGTTGAAGTTCTGGAAGACGAAGCCGATCCGGCTGCGCTGGGCCAGGATGGCGCGCTCGCTCAGCTCCCTGAGCCGGCCGCCGCTGCCGCGTTTGACGCCGATCAGCTCGCCGCCGACGCTGACATGGCCGACCTCGGGTTTCTCCAGGTGGTTGATGACCCGCAGCAGCGTGGACTTGCCGGAGCCGGAGGGGCCGATGACGACGGTGACCTCGCCGGGGCGCACGGTCAGGTCGATGCCGTCGAGGACGCGATGGGTGCCGTACCACTTGTGGACGTCGTGGACCTCCAGCGCGGCCGGGGTGGTCTCCAGGGTGTCGGTGGCGGTCATACGGCGGCCTCCCTGCGCAGCCGGGCCCGGAAGTCGGCGAGGCCCGCGCGCGCCTTCTGCAGCGGGGTCGGCGGCAGGGTGCGGGTGGCGCCCCGCGCGAAGTACCGCTCGACGTAGAACTGGACGACGGACACGGCGCTGGTGAGGATCAGGTACCAGACGGTGGCGACGAGCAGCAGGGGCACGATGTCGCCGGGGTAGGTGCTGCCCATGGTCTGCACGGAGCCGAAGAGGTCGAGCAGCGAGACGTAGAACACCAGCGAGGTGCTCTTGATCAGGCCGATGAGCTGGTTGACGTAGTTCGGTGTGATGGACCTGAGGGCCTGCGGGAAGACGATCCGGGTGAACTGGTAGCCCCTGGGCAGGCCGAGTGCGGCCGCCGCCTCGTGCTGGCCCTGGTCGACGGAGAGGATGCCGCCGCGGACGACCTCCGCCGCGTACGCCGCCTCGTTGAGGCTGAGCCCGACCACGGCGACCGTCATGTCGGTGGCGAGCCTCGACTCGTCGAAGGTGACGAAGGCGGGGCCGAAGGGGATGCCGAGGCTCACCGTCTTGTACAGGGCCGAGAAGTTGTAGAGGAAGATCAGCACGACGATCAGCGGCACCGAGCGGAACAGCCAGGTGTAGGTCCAGCTCACGGCGCGCAGCACCGGGCTGCCGGACTGCCGGCCGAGGGCCAGCAGGATGCCGCCGAGGAGCCCGAACACCGCGCTGAGGGCGGCGACTTCGAGGGTGACGAGGAGCCCGTCGAGGACGGTGGGGCGCAGGAACCAGTAGCGGAAGCGGTCCCACTGGTAGAAGGGGTTCGTGGCCAGTCCGTGCAGGATCTGGGCGACGATCACGAGGACGGCGGCGGTGGCGATCCACCGGCCGGGCCGACGCAGCGGCTGAACACGCTGGGCTTTCAGGGGTTTTGACGAAGTGTCGGCTGGCGGCGCCTCGGCGAGGGAGACGGCAGCGCCTGGGGGTTCACTCATGGCGGGCTCCGGCTTGGGTCGGACACCCCGGGTCGTGGCGCACGGGTGCGGGCCGCTACGGCACTGCGGCGCGAGGCGGCGCTCGGCGGCACGTGGGAACCGGGGGCTGGGCGGGCGACGGCACACCTCGGGGGCGGGGTGCGTCGGGAAGGCGAGGGGGAAAAATCAGGAAGGGGGGCTGGGAGGAGACGTCAGCCCTGACAGCGGGCACGGCCCGGTGCGGTACACAGTGCGCTGTTGACGCGGAGCAGATCGACGGCGCGGTCGGCGACGAGGAGCCCGGCGTACGACCGTACGCAGCCCTGGGGGCGGCTCACGGCCGTCCTGGGAGCTGCGTACATGGCGTCACCTGTCACTGTTCCGGCCCCGCGGGGCCCTCGCGCTTACCGAAAACGTCATTCCGGTCCGGTCGTCACCTGGGGCACCCCACCGCGGTGCGAGGGTTGCCGGTCAGCGAGCCAGGGCTTGGCGCTGACGCTCATGACCGTTCTGAGCCGCAAGTAAGGCAGTTGTCCGTTCGAATGTCAACGACCGTCCGCCTGCTGGACGTCATCCGTCCCGCTCTCACCTGCGGGAAGCGTCCCCGGCATCCGCGGCGTGGCCCACCCAGTCCAGGATCTGGACGGCGGCTCCGGCGGCCTCCAGGCCCCTGCAACGGCCGTGGTGGCGGCGGGAGATGCCGTCGAGGTCGAGGTGGCGGCCGAAGGCGGGACGGGCGGCCAGACGGGCGGCGTAGGCCCACAGGGCACGGTGTCCGGCGATGCGGTGGACGGCGGAGGCGTCGAGGTGGCAGCGGTGGACGGTGTCCAACTGCACCAGGGCGACCCACAGTTCGACGTCGGCGGCGGTGAGCCGCCCGTCGACCAGGTACTCCTCTCCCGTCAGCCGGCTCTCCAGCCTGCCCAGGGTGTCGAGGAGCGCGTCGAGGGCGGCGGCCTGCCCGGCGGGGTCGGTGCCGGCCTGCCCGGCGCGCTGCGCGGCCTCCTCGATCCCCTCGGCGCACATCCGCTCGACGGCCTCGATGACGGACTCCTGACCGCACGGATACAGGGCGGGACCGCCCCCGCGCGGGAAACGGTCGAGGTCACGCAGGATGTCGCGGGCGCGGGTGCTGACGATCCGTCCGGACCAGTCGTCGCTGAGCACGGGCGCGAGGGCCGGGCCGGTGTAGTGGTGGGCGCTCGCCTCGTACAGCGGGCGCAGCGCGGAGTGGCCGCCGCCGGGACAGTCCGGTACGGCGGGCAGGACCGTGACCGGACAACCGCCGTCCAGGCCGAGGAGGCTGTGCCCTACGGCGAGGCGGAGTCCGTCGGGGTCGGCGGTCGACAGATGGAGCCGGTAGCGGTGCGGCACGGCGTAGTGGCCGCTGCGCGCGTCCCGGCCGATCCGGCCCCGGAAGACGGGGGCGGCGCGATGGACGGACGGAACGGCGGCGAGCGGAGTGATGGACATGCGTCTCCCCGGGTGATGGACGTACGGACGTGCGCGACGACGAACGGCGCCGGCCGGTGGCGCGCGGAGCCCCGGCTCAGCGGCAGAGGCTGATCGCGCTGCAGACGCGCAGCAGATCGATGTGCCGGCGGGAGGTGAGCAGGGGCGCGCGCAGCGGCGTACGGCCCGCGAGGCCGGTGCCGGTTTCGAGGCGCGTCATCATTCCCTACCTGTTCACTAGGATTCCCATCCAGGAGTGTCGATCCGGCATCCGGCAACGTCAAGAGGGCGTCCACGCCTGGGACGGGGATGCCGCCCCCGGGAACCGCCCCACGTCCGGGCCGCGGGATATTTCACTGCGCAAGGGTCACTCAAGCTCACTTTTTCCGTGATCGGCGGGGCCGGACCCCACAAGAAACGGCGATTTTGCGGCGGATGGGCACTTCCCCGACCATGGGCTCCGTCCCGGCGATCCTGGGACATCTGTTCGATGAGAGGTACATCCCCCCATGCACGTCACCGGAACCGTCCCCCCGCCGGCTCCGGCCCCCACCGAGGCCCACGAGGTCCCCGCAGAGGGCACGCACAGCACCGCCGGCAAGCACGCCCGCCGCTTCGGCCTGCCGGTCGCGACCGCGCTGGTCATGGGCAACATCATCGGCGGCGGCATCTTCCTGCTCCCCGCCTCCATCGCGCCGTACGGCTGGGTCAGCCTGATCGCCTTCGCCGTGCTGACCGTGGGGGCCGTCGCGCTCGCGCTGGTCTTCGGCCGGCTCGCCGCGCGCGACCCCCGTACCGGCGGCCCCTACGTCTACACCCGCGAGGCCTTCGGTGACTTCGCCGGGTTCCTCGCCGCCTGGGCGTACTGGATCACCACCTGGGTGTCGAACGCGGCGCTCGCGGTCGCCGCCGTCGGCTACCTGGACGTGCTGATCCCGGTCGACGACCACAAGTGGACCGCCTGTCTGGCCGCCCTCGCCCTGCAGTGGCTGCCGGCCCTCGCCAACTTCGCCGGCACCAGGTACGTCGGCGCGGTCCAACTGGTGTCGACCGTGCTGAAGTTCGTGCCGCTGCTGCTCGTCGCGGTCGGCGGCCTGTTCTTCTTCGACCCGTCCCGGCTCGGCCCGTTCAACTCGAGCGGGCACAGCGCCGTCGGTGCCGTCTCCGCCTCCGCCGCCCTGCTGCTCTTCTCCTACCTCGGGGTGGAGTCCGCCGCCGTGAGCGCCGGCGAGGTCAGGAACGCCCGCCGCAACGTGGGGCGCGCCACCGTGATCGGCACCGCGGGCGCCGCGCTGGTCTACCTGCTGGGCACGCTGTCCGTCTTCGGCACGGTCGCGCACAAGCGGCTGGTGGCCTCCACGGCCCCCTTCTCCGACGCCGTGAACACGATGTTCGGCGGCAGCTGGGGCGGTACGGCGGTGGCGCTGGCGGCGCTGGTGTCGATGACCGGCTGCCTCAACGGCTGGACGCTGCTGAGCGCGCAGACCCCGTACGCCGCGGCCAGGGACGGCTTGTTCCCGGCCGCCTTCGCCCGTCGCCGCCGGGGCGTGCCGACGGTGGGCGTCGGCGTCACCGTCGTGCTCTCCTCCCTGCTCACGGCGTACAACTACCTGTCGGGCTCGGCGAAGGTCTTCGACGTCCTGGTCCTCGTCACCACGTTCACCGCGACCGTGCCGTACCTGCTGGCGACGGCGGCGCAGCTGTTCCACCTGGTCTCCGGCAGGTCGGTGGACCGCGGCCGGCTGGTGCGGGACTCGGTGATCACCGCGGTCGCGGCCGCCTTCTCCCTCTGGCTGATGGCGGGCGCCGGCTACGCGGCGGTGTACCAGGGCGTGCTGTTCCTGTTCGCCGGGGTCCTGGTCCACGCGGTGATGGCGGCGCGCCGGCAGCGCAAGCCGGCGGATACGGCCGAGGCCGGGTCCCGCACCCGGTGAACGGCCGGTCGCTCGCCGGTCCCCCGGTGCATGGCCGATCGTTCACGGCCGCCGGCAGACGGCACGCCGCTCGCGGTGGCCCGGCGGGCCGATTCCCCGCGGCGGACGTACGAGCGTGGCCCCGCTGCCGGGGCGGGACCGTGATGACGACCGCAGGTCCGCAGCCGTCGGCTTCGGCGCGCGGTGCGCACCGCGGCCGGCGGGTGGGGCCAAGCGGACAAGGGCGTGGCGGTCGCCGGGCCGGCCCCAGGGCTGATCGAACCGACGGGACGACACGTCCGCCGGTTCAGGTGACGATGCGGTAGCGGTGCTCCGGCCGCCCGGTCGCGCCGTAGCGGAGTTCCAGGCGGACCATGCCCTCCTTGACCAGGTAGGACAGATAACGCTGGGCCGTGGCGCGGGAGACGCCGGTGAGTTCGGCCGCCTCGGCCGCCGACACCGGGCCGTCGGCCGAGCGCAGCGCCTGGTGCACCAGGGTCAGGGTGGGCGCCGAGTGGCCCTTGGCCGGCACCCGCGGCACGGCGGGCGGCCGGGCCGCGCTGAACAGGGCGTCCACATCGGCCTGGTCGGTCTCGGCGGCCGGGCCGAGCACCTCCACCCGGTGCTGGAGCTCCTGGTAGGCGGTGAGCCGCTCGCACAGGTCGGGCGAGCCGAACGGCTTGACCAGGTAGCCCACGGCGCCGAGTTTCATGGCGCTGCGCACCGACTCGATGTCCCGGTCCGCCGTGATCATCAGGGCGTCGGGGCGGGCGCCGCCCTCGTCCCCCGTGAGCCTGCGCAGCACGTCGAGCCCGCTGCCGTCGGGCAGGAAGATGTCGAGCAGCAGCAGGTCGGGGCGCAGTGCCCGGACCGCCTCCAGCGCCTCGGCGACGGTCGCCGCCTCGCCGACCACGTGGAAGCCGGGGACGCGGCTCACGTACTCGCTGTGGATGTGGCTCACCCGGAAGTCGTCGTCCACGACCAGGGTCCGGATCATCGGCGCTCGCCTCCCGCCGGCACTGCTGTGGTGAACGGTGCTCCCTGCGGCGCGAGGGCCGTGCCCGGCAGCGGCAGTACGACCGTGAAGACCGCGCCGGGCCCCTCGCTGACCGTGATGGTGCCGCCGTGCCGTTGCACCAGCCGGTGCACCAGGGCCAGGCCGAGGCCGCGCCGGGCGGTGCCCCGCTCCGGCCGGGTCGACCAGCCGTCCTCGAAGATCGACTCGGCCGCCTCCGGCGGGATCCCGGGACCGGTGTCCGCGACCCGGACCCGCGTCTCGTGGGAGCTCTCGGTCAGGGTGAGCCGTACCTCGCGGCCGTCGGCCGGACGCAGTCCCTCGCCGGCCGCGTCCACCGCGTTGTCCAGCAGGTTGCCGACGATGGTCAGCAGCCGGTGCAGGTGCGGCGGATCCTGGCCGAGGGCCGAGTCGTCGGTCAGTACGATCCGTACCCCGCGTTCGCCGGCGACCGTGGTCTTGGCCACGATCAGACCGACCATGAGCGAGTTCCCGATCCGCCTGCGCACGGACTCGGTGAGCCCCTGGCCGGCGCCGGCCGCGCCGACGGCGAACTCGTAGGCGTCGTCGTACTCCCCGATGTCGAGCAGGCCGGCCAGGGTGTGCATGCGATTGGTGAACTCGTGCTGCTGGGCCCGCAGCGCGTCGGTCAGGCCCCGCACGGAGTCCAGTTCGCGCAGCAGCCCGACCATCTCGGTGCGGTCCCGCACCGTGACCACGGCGCCGAGTTCACGGCCGTGGAGGGTGACCGGCATGCGGTTGACGACGAGGCAGTGCTCGTCGGTCAGGACGCTGACGTCGCTGCCGGTGAGGGTGCCGTCCAGGGCGCGGCGCAGCCGGCCGTCGGGCAGCACCTCCTCGACGGTCCGGCCGAGCGCGGTGCCGAGGCCGAGCAGCCGGCGCGCCTCGTCGTTCACGACGGTGATCCGGCCGTCGGGGTCGAAGGCGACCACGCCCTCGCGGATGCCGTGCAGCATCGCCTCGCGGTCCTGCAGCAGTCCGGCGATCTCCTCCAGTTCCAGCCCGAACGTGGTCCGCTTCAGCCGCCTGGCCAGCGCATACGCGGCCGCGGCACCGAGCGCTGTGGCGATCGCGGCGTACAGGCCGAAGGTGGGCAGCTCGCGCCACAGCTCGCTGAGCACATGGCGTTCCGGGATGCCCACCGACACCTCGCCGACCAGCTGGTGCGTCGGCCCGTACAGCGGGGCCTTGCCGTTGGCGGAACGCCCGGTCGCGCCCTGGTCGGTGCCGACGTGCGGCCGGCCGTCCAGCGCCACGAGGGGCTCGGCCACCGGCGAGCCGACCAGCTGCGGCATGGGGTGCGAGTGGCGGACGCCGTGCAGGTCGATCACCACCACGTACGACGCCCCCGACGCCCGCCGGATCCGCTCGGCGGCGCGCTGCACCACGTCACCGCCGTCGCCCTGCGCCATGGCCCGCCGGATCTGCGGGTCCGCTGCCGCGGTCTGCGCGATGCCCACGGCCCGCTCCTCGTAGGTGCGGTCGAGCGCGGAGCGCTGTGCGAAGGCGAACAGGACGAAGCCGATGGCGCCCGTGAGCGCCAGGATGAGGAGCTGGCTCGCGAGGATCCGCGCGGAGAGTCTCCCCCTCCCGCCGCGCCCGATCCGCATACGGATGCGTGTCACAGGTGCCTCTTCGCCTCTGTCCCGCGTGGTGCCGGGCCGGCCCTGCCGCCGGACCCGTGGTGGCGTGATTGTGCCTGATGGCCGAAATCCTGCCCACCCCCGTTTCACTGAGCAGAACGAGCAGAACCCCGGTTAACGCGGCTTTCGCGAGATACCTGGGAAACAGCGACGTAACACGGGGTGACCTCTAGCGTCTGCCTTCCTCGACCCCACGAGGTGTGGAAGGAGACGGCCTCACATGGCTTCGCGAAACGATGTCGCGACGAGCCCGATCGCCGGTGCAGCAGAGCGCGAGGACGCGCGCATCGAGATCTCCGGGCTCACCAAGCGATTCATGACCCCTGCCGGTGAGGTGTTCACGGCGCTGCAAGACGTGTCGTTCACCGTGGAACCGGGTCAGTTCTGTGCGGTGGTCGGCCCCACCGGTTGCGGCAAGTCGACCACCCTGAGCATGGTGTCCGGGCTCGACCGGCCCAGCGAGGGCTCGGTCAGGGTCGGCGGCCGCGAGGTGGACGGCGTCACCGACGGCGTCAGCTTCATGTTCCAGGCGGACGCGCTGCTGCCCTGGAAGACCGTCCTCGGCAACGTGCTGATGGGTCCCGTCTTCCGTGGGGTGCCCAAGCAGCAGGCGCAGGCCTCGGCGCGCGACTGGCTGCGCCGGGTGGGCCTCGCCGGCTTCGAGGACCGCTACCCGCACCAGCTCTCCGGCGGCATGCGCAAGCGCGTGGCGATGGCCGCTGCGCTGATCAACGAACCCAAGATCCTGATCATGGACGAGCCGTTCGGCGCCCTGGACGTGCAGACCAAGGCGATCATGTCGACCGAACTGCTGGACCTGTGGGAGCAGATCCGTCCGTCGGTCATCTTCATCACGCACGACCTCGACGAGGCCGTGGCGCTCGCCGACCGGGTCGTCGTCATGACGTCCAGCCCCGGATCGGTCAAGGCCGTCTTCGACATCGACCTGCCGCGGCCGCGCGGCTCGGTCCAGGAGATCCGCTACCAGCCCCGCTTCATCGAGCTCCAGCACCAGATCTGGGACACGCTGCGCGAAGAGGTGGAGCGCGCCTACGCACGCACCGCAGGAGGAAAGGCATGAGCACGACGTCCACCACATCCGCCGTCCCGGCCGCCGACGGCGGGCACGCCTCGGCCGCGGCCGCCGCCAAACGGGCCGCGCGACGGCGGGTCGCGCTGGTGTGGGCGGGCCGCCTCGGCCTCGCGGCCTTCGTGATCGGCGGCTGGCAGGCCTTCACCACCTGGGGGATCGTCGACCCGTTCTTCTTCGGACAGCCGTCCGGGATCTGGCAGCGGCTGATCGACCTCTTCCAGAACGGAACCGAGTTCGGGTCCTTCTACGCGAACATCTGGACCACCATCCAGGAGGCGCTCGTCGGCTTCGTCGTCGGCGCCGTCACCGGGGTCGTGTTCGGTGTCGCGCTCGGCCAGAGCCGCTTCCTGTCCGACGTCCTCGGCCCGTACATCAAGATGGTCAACGCCATCCCGCGCATCGTGCTCGGCTCGATCTTCATCGTCGCCTTCGGCATCGGCGTCACCCCGAAGATCCTGCTCGCCGCCGTGCTGGTGTTCTTCATCGTGTTCTTCAACGCCTTCCAGGGCGTTCGCGAGGTGGACCGCAACATCCTCGCCAACGCCCGGGTGCTCGGCGCCTCCCAGCTGCAGATCATCCGGCATGTCATCGTGCCGTCCGCGCTGACCTGGATCATCGCGAGCCTGCACAGCGCCTTCGGCTTCGCCATCGTCGGCGCGCTGGTCGGCGAGGTGCTCGGCGCGCAGAGCGGCCTCGGCCTCGTCATCAAGACCGCGCAGAACAACTTCGACCCCAACGGTGTGTTCGCCACGATGCTCGTCATCGCGGTGATCGTGCTCGGCGCGGAGTGGCTGATCGGCAAGCTCGAGCACCGGCTCCTCTCCTGGCGCCCGCCGGCCCCCTCCGAGGCCAACAGCCTCTGATCCTCCCCCTTCCCCACCGCCCCTTCCTCAGAACGAAAGAGCCGCCATGTCCAAGAGAATCCTCACCGCGTCCCTCGTCACCGTCCTCGCCCTCGGCGCGGCCACCGCGTGTTCCAGCAGCTCCTCCGGCTCGGGCGGCTCCAGCGGGACCCCGACCGTCAGGCTCATGGTCGGCGGCATCGACAAGCAGATCTACCTGCCGTACCAGCTCGCGCAGAACCTCGGCTTCTACAAGAAGTACGGCGTCAACGTCGTCCTCAGCACCGAGCAGGACGGCGGCACCGGCGCCGAGGACGCCATGGCCTCGGGGCAGGTGGACATGGCCGGCGCCTGGTACAACCACACGATCGACTTCCAGGTGAAGGGCAAGGCGGTGGAGGACGTCGTCCAGCTGTCCGGCGCCCCGGGCGAGCGGGAGATGTGCGCCACCAAGAGCGGGGTGCACTCGGCCGCGGACTTCAAGGGCAAGACGCTGGGCGTCACTGACCTGGGCTCGGGCACCGACACCCTCACCCAGTTCCTGGCCGCCAAGAAGGGCCTGAAGACCAGCGACTTCCACCGGATCGGGGTCGGCGCGGGCTCCACCGCCATCGCCGCGCTGCAGAACGGCAAGGTGGCCTGTGTCATGACGACGCAGCCGACGGTCGCCGCGATCGAGAAGAAGGGGGTCGGCTACTCGGCGGTCGACGTGGCCACCACCTCGGGCGCCCAGGCTGCGACGGGCGGCGCCTGGCCGGCGGCGGGGGTCATCGCCCGTACCGACTGGGTGAACTCGCACAAGGACGCGGTGCAGAAGGTCGTCGACGCGCTCGTGGCCACCATGCACTGGATCGACAAGCACAGCGCGGCCGACATCGCCGACAAGCTGCCGCAGTCGTTCGTGCAGAACCAGCTGGTCACCAAGGCCGACTACGTCGCGGCCCTCACTCAGGACAAGGGCCAGTTCCTCCCGGACGGCATCATGCCGGCCGGCGGTCCCAAGAACGTCCTGACCACGGAGGAGCTGGTGGGCCACGCGACCTCGAAGGTGAACCTCGGCACGACGTTCACCAATGACTTCGCCGTCGCGGCCAACAAGAAGGAGGGCTTCACCACCACGACGACCCCGGCGGGGACGTCCGGCTGAGCCTCCGTCACACCGGAATGAGCGGTGGCCGTGTCGGACTGACTCCGACACGGCCACCGACCCGCGTTTCCGCACGTCGGGACGACAGGATTTGAACCTGCGACCCCTTGACCCCCAGTCAAGTGCGCTACCAAGCTGCGCCACGTCCCGTTGCGGTCTCACCCGGGGCGTCCCGCGTGATCACGCAGGTCAACCCTACCGCACCTGAGCGGGTGCCCGTGTCGCCCCCGCGGCGGGGACCGTCGTACGACCCTGGTGGCGGGCCGGGACGAGGAGGGCGGCGCCGGCCGCGGCCAGGCAGAGGAGGGCGAGCAGGGCCCAGCCGTGGGTGTAGCCGGAGGCGTAGGGCAGGCCGGAGGGCTGGAGGCGGGCGGTGACCAGGACGCTGGTGAGCGCGGCGCCGATGGAGCCGCCGATGGTGCGGATGTTGGCGTTCATGCCGGTCGCGGCGCCGGTCTGCTCGGGCGGCACGCTGCCGACGACGAGGTTGGCCATGGAGGCGAAGGCCAGTCCGATGCCGAGGCCGAACAGCCCGGCCACCACGGCTATCTGCCACTGGGCGTCGTGCCAGAGGGTGAGGAATCCGCAGGCCAGCGCGCCCAGTGCGGCACCCGTGGTGAGGAGCGCCTTGGCGCCGACGCGGGGTTCGAGACGGCCCGAGAGGACGCCGGAGAGGAACATCGCCACCAGCATGGGGAGCATGAGGAGGCCGGAGGCGGTGACACTCGCTCCGAAGCCGTAGCCGGCCGCGGTCGGCGTCTGGACGAAGCCCGGCAGGAAGGACCAGATCGCGTACATGCCCGCGCCGAAGAGCAGGGCGGCGGCGTTGGTGGTCCACACCGCGGGCAGCCGCATCACGCGCAGGTCGATCAGCGGGCTGCGCGAGCGGGCCTCGGCCGTGAGCCACAGGGCGAACAGCACGACGGCGGCGGCGAACAGGCCGAGCACCTTCGGCGACCCCCAGCCCCACTGCCCGGCCTGGCTCAGCGGCAGCAGCAGGGCCACCAGCCACGCGGAGAGCAGCACGGCGCCGTACCAACTGACCTTCCCCTGGGCCCGCTTGGGCGACTCGGGGACGTAGGCCAGCGCGATCAGGACCGTCGCGGCGACGATCGCCACGGGGATCCAGAAGAGCCAGCGGTAGTCCAGCGCGGAGACGATCGGTCCGGCGGCCACCATGCCGACCCCGCCGCCCGCGGCGATGACGGCGGAGAGATTGCTGATGCTGCCGCTGACCTCGGCGGACGCGAACTCGTCGCGGATGATGCCGAAGGACAGCGGGAACAGGGCGCCGCCGACGCCCTGGACGACCCGGGCGACGATGAGCACGCCGATGTCCGGGGCGAGCGCGGCGACGAGACAGCCGGCGAGGACGGCGAGCAGGACGCCCACGAGCGTGCGTTTCTTGCCGGCGAGGTCGCCGACCCGGCCGAGGATCGGCGTGAAGACCGAGGCAGACAGCAGATAGGCGGTCATCACCCAGGTCGCGGTCGACTGGGAGGCGTGCAGGGCGTGCTGGACGGTCGGCAGGGCCGGCGCGATCAGCGACTGGAGCATCGAGAACACGCCCGCACCGGTCGCGAGGACCGCGAAGGTGAGGCGAGTGGACTTGCGGGGCATGGGAGAGCCTCTCCGAGAGGAGCGCTGGGATGGGCGAGAGGGGCATTCCTGCCGGGCACGTCTGCCCAGGGCGGAGCGGCCCCCGCGCTGCTAAAGTGGAGGTACCCCTCCACTCTAGCGGAGGCACACCTCCGGTTCAATCGAACCGGATGCGTTCCTCCGGTTCATCGATTCCCTCTGGGAGGCACCAGTGACGGCCACGCCGTTCCCCGTCGGCGAGATCGTGGCGGCCCGCCGGCCGCACCGCAAGGACGCCGCCCGCAACTACGACGCCCTCCTCGCCGCCGCCCGCGAGGCGTTCGCCGAGCACGGCTCGGACGCCTCCCTGGAGGACATCGCCCGCCGCGCGGGCGTCGGCATCGGCACGTTGTACCGGAACTTCCCCACCCGCCGTGACCTCTTCGAGAGCGTCTACGCCGACGAGGTCAACGCCCTGTGCGGGGCGGCCGTGGAGGTCGCGGACCTCGAGCCGTGGGAGGCGCTGACGGCCTGGCTGGACCGCTTCGCCGGCTACATGGTCACCAAGCGCGCGGTGCGCGAGGCGCTGAACGACGAGTCGGAGATCTTCCAGACCTGCCGCGACTCGATGTACGCCGCCGGGGGCCCGCTCCTGGAGCGCGCCCAGCACGCGGGCGTGGCCCGGCCGGACATGGACTTCGTCGACCTGCTGCGGATGGTCGCCGGCATCACCGCCACGGCCTTCGACGACGACGCCCAGCGCGACCGGGTTCTCGCCATCGCGCTGGACGGCGTACGCACCGCCCGCTGAGCACGCTCTCGGCAGGACCCGCCTACTTGATGAGCGCGTTCGCCACCACCACGATCACGCCGAGCAGCGCGTCGCCCATCCCCATGAGGACGGCCATCGGCCAACTCCGGGAGGACCAGCGGGCGGTGATCAGGCCGAGGGCGAAGAGGATCCCGATGTTGAGGGCGAACACCGGGTACTCGACGCCGTTCGGCGGCCACCAGCCCCAGCCCGCGCCCGCGAGCAGGAAGACCGTGGGCAGCACGGCCGTGACCAGCGGCCACTCGTCCCGCAGCGTGCGCATCACGTCCCAGCGGCTGTACGGGGCGCGTTCGGCGATGTAGTGGGCGTAGCCGTGCGCGAGGGCGGAGGCGAGGGCGGTCACCAGGAGCCACACGGCGTCGTAGCGGCGGCCGGCGGCGGTCGTACGGCCGTACTGGCTGAGCGCCGCCACCATCGAGCTGGCGAGGACGGCGCCGTACACGCCGCCGAACAGGACGGCCTCGCGTGTGTCGTGCCGCCGGGGCGGTGCCGGGCCGGCCGCGGTGGACTCGGACATGTTCCCCACGGTCACCCGTGCCGCGCCTCCCCGCCAGTCCGCACGGACCGACGAACTGTCCTCCCACCAGCCCCGATGCCCCACACACTGTCGGCTTCGGCGCGTCTCGGCGCTGGCTAGGCTCGCCGCATGACGCACAGCTTCGCGCTCCACATCCCCGACGCCGACCTCGAACCCGAGCCCCTCGAGCCGGAACAGATCGTCTCCGGCGACCCCGAGGTCACCGGGAAGGTGGTCTGGGAGTCTCCGGACGGCCGGCAGATCCGTGGCATCTGGCAGATCACGCCGGGCGTGGTCACCGACACCGAGGCCGACGAACTGTTCGTCGTGATCAGCGGCCGCGCGACGGTCGAGGTCGAGGACGGGCCGACGCTGACGGTGGGGCCGGGCGACATGGCGGTGCTGCGTGCGGGCGACCGTACGACATGGACCGTGCACGAGACGCTGCGCAAGGCTTACGCGATCAACCTGTGAGGACCGGCTCAGGCCGAGCTCAGCCCCTTGACCCCGGCGGTCAGCGCGTCGACCACCGCCCCCGGCGGAGTGTTCGCCTCCCCGCTCGTGCGGGCCAGGAGCGGCAGTTCCACCTGGACTCCGCCGAGGCGCGTCAGGTTGACCGGGTTCCTGGGGTGCACGCCGCGCAGGTCCGCCGGGATCTCCATCAGGTCGGTCACGGCCGGGAACTGCGGGATCCCGGCGGCGAGCGCCTCGGCGAGGACGCGGGCCGCGTCCCGGTTGCCGCCGCCGAGGTAGACGGTGTGCGGCGCCTCGGGGCGCATGTGGCCGTGCAGCGAGACCGTGAGCGCGACCCGCTCCAGGAACTCCCGCAGGAGTGCGCAGTGGTCGACCGCCATGCGCGGGGACGGGATGTGGACGGGCCGCCGTACCCCCGGCTGGGTGAAGACGAGGCTGGTGGCGCCGCAGCGGTGCGCGACGGTCCGGGCCAGTTCGGCGGTGCCGCCCTCGTTGCTGCCGTGCAGGGCCAGCAGACCGATCCCGTTGCCCGGTACGAGGGTCGCGACCAGCGGTGTGCCCTCGATCTCCACGTGCTCGGTGCGTGTCACCGCCGTATCCTCCTCACTCGGCCGTCTGCGCCGGCATGTTGTACGGCGTCACGACCTGGATCGCCGAGGGCAGCAGCGGTCCGGCGGGGGGCAGGGCGCCGTGGAAGCGCATCACCGCGTGGCAGGCCTCCCGCAGATCGTGCCGCAGGTCGTGGTGGAGCACGGCGGACAGCCGGTGCTCGCGCAGCAGTCGCGTGTTGTCGCGGTCGAGGTCGTGGGCGATGAACACCGCGCAGGCCCGGCCGAGGTCGGCGAAGGCGCGCAGGGTGGCGTCGTTGCCGCCGCCGATGGAGTACACGGCCCGGATCTCCGGGTCCCGTTCCAGGGCGGCGCGCACCAGGTCGTACTGGGTGGCGTCCAGGCCCTGCCCCTCGGCGATCTCCACCAGGGTGCGCTGCGGATGCCGGGCCCGCATCACGCTCCGGAACCCCATCTCGCGCTCCTCCTCGTTGCGGAAGAAGCCGCTGCTCAGGCTGGTGAGGACATGGCCGGGCCGGTCGCCGAGCCACTGGCCCGTCAGATAGGCGGCGGTGGCGCCGGCGGCCCGGTTGTCGCTGCCGACGTAGCCGATCCGGCCGCTGGCGGGCAGATCGGTGACCAGGGTGACGACCGGGATGCCGGCCGCGGTGAGCCGGCCGACGGCGGCGGTGAGCTCGGGGACGTCCGGCGCCTTGAGGATCACGCCCTGGGAGCCGCGCCGGGCGATCCGGTCCAGCGTCCCGACCTGCTCGGCGGCCGGGCCGGTCTCGCGGAAGTGGAAGCGCGAGCGCACCACCGCCGGGTGCAGGGAGGGCAGTTCGGCCTCCAGGGCCGCGCGGACGGCGGTGCTGAACCGCTCGGGCGCCTGGACCACGATGTCGACCATGAACGTACGGCCGACCAGCCGCACCTGGGTGCGCTGCCGGTCGAGGTCGGCGATGGCCCGGTGCACCTCCTGCGCGGTGCTCTCGCGCACCCCTCCCCTGCCGTTGAGCACGCGGTCCACCGTGGCCTCGCTGAGACCCGCCTGACGTGCGATCTCCCGGATCGGGAACGGGTGCCCCATGGGCCGGCTCCTTGAGGGGTTTTTGATGGCTGGCTGCTGGTTGTTGGAGGGGTTTGTCATGACAAGAATGACAGGACCGCGCCGCTCCTGTGACCGAAAGAGGGACACCGATGTCCGTCGCCGCCGTACCGGGCCGTACCTGGCTGTCCGAGCCGGACTGCGATCCGGCCGCCTTCCGCACCCTGATCGACCGGACCACCCGCCTCGCGGACCACCCGCACGCCGCCTCGGTGACGGAGAACGTCCTGGTGTACGAGGGTGAGCGGCTGCGGGCGGCCGATGACCGGCGGGCGTTGGCGGCGGAACTGGTACGCGCCCTGTCCGACGGCCCCGGGATCGTGGTCGTCCGTGGGGCGTTCCCCGACCCGGAGGTCGTCGACCGGGTCACGGCCGTGTTCGAGGCGCTGATCGCCGAACAGCGGGCGTCCGGGGCAGGCGCCGGTGACCACTTCGCCAAGCCGGGCGCCAACGACCGGGTGTGGAACGCGCTGGAGAAGACGGCCCTGTACGACCCGGAGGCGTTCGCCGACTACTACGCGAACGACGTCCTGGCCCTGGTCTCCGCGGCCTGGCTGGGACCCGGCTACCAGGTGACGTCGCAGGTCAACGTGGTGAACCCGGGCGGCGCTGGGCAGACCGCGCACCGGGACTACCACCTCGGCTTCCTGAGCAACGCGGCCGCGGCCGCCTACCCGGCCCATGTGCACCGGCTCTCCCCGGTGCTCACGCTCCAGGGCGCGGTCGCCCACTGCGACATGCCGGTGGAATCGGGACCGACGCTCTATCTGCCGTACTCGCAGCGGTACGAGCCGGGCTATCTGGCGTGGCGGCTCCCCGAGTTCCAGGCGTGCTTCGAGGCGCACCATGTGCAGCTCCCGCTCGCCAAGGGTGACGCGGCCTTCTTCAACCCAGCGCTCTTCCACGCCGCCGGCACCAACCGCACGGCGGACGTGCGGCGCACGGCCAACCTGCTCCAGGTGTCCTCCGCCTTCGGGCGCGCGATGGAGGCGGTGGACCGTGAGGCGGTGGCGAACGCGGTGTTCCCGGTGCTGTCGCGGCGCGCGGCCGAGGGGGCCGGCGAGGCGTGGCTGGAGAACGTGATCGCGGCGAGCGCCGAGGGCTACCCCTTCCCGACCAATCTCGACAGCGACCCGCCGGTCGACGGCCTGGCCCCGCCCGCGCAGGCGGACGTGCTGCGGCGGGCGGTGCGTGAGAGGTGGTCCCCGGAGCGGCTCCGTGCGGAGCTGCGGGCCGGTACCGAACGACGAGCCGGCTGAGGAAGGCCGACATTCATGGGACTTCTCGACGGACTTCTCCGGGACAAGATCGTCCTGGTCAACGGCGGCAGCCAGGGGCTCGGTGCCGCGATCGCGCGGGCGGCCGTCCGGGAGGGCGCCGTCGTGGCGGTCACCGGCCGCCGTACGGAGCCGGGTGAGGCGCTGGTCGCCGAGCTGGCCTCGGCCGGTGCCGAGGCGATGTTCGTGCGCGCCGATCTGGCGGACGCCGAGCAGGCCGGGGCGGCGGTCGCCGAGGTGGTGGACGCCCACGGCCGCATCGACTGCCTGGTGAACTCCGCCGGGCTGACCTCCCGCGGCACGCTGCTGGACACCACCCCGGAGCTGTTCGACGCGCACATCGCGATCAACCTCAAGGGGCCGTTCTTCGCGATGCAGGCGGCGGTCGCCGACATGGTGGCCCGCAAGGCGCCCGGCACGATCGTCAACATCATCACCTCCTCGGCGCACGGCGGTCAGGCGTTCCTGGCGCCGTACGTCGCCGCCAAGGCGGGCCTCGCGGGCCTGACCCGCAACGCGGCGCACGCCCACCGCTGGGACCGGATCCGGATCAACGGACTGAACATCGGCTGGACCGCGACGGAGGGCGAGGACGCCACCCAGCGCGCCTTCCACGGCGCCGGCGACGACTGGCGCGAGCAGGCCGCGGCGAAGCTGCCGATGGGCAGGCTGGGCCAACCGGACGAGATCGCCGACTTCGTGGTGTTCCTGCTGTCCGACCGGTCCGGGGTGGTGACCGGGTCGGTGATCGACTGGGACCAGAACGTGCTCGGCGGTCTCGACTGAATCTCCCTCTCCGCTCGTCACCGTAGGAACTTCCTCGTCTCCACAGGAACTGCAAGGAGCCTCATCCCCATGCGCATCGGAATCCTCGGCCTCGGCCGCATCGGCGCCTTCCACGCCGAGACCCTCTCCGGACTGGACGCCGTCGAGTCGCTCGTCGTCACCGACCCGTTCGCGGACGCGGCCAAGGCCGCCGCCGAGCGGTTCGGTGCCGAGGTCGTGGACTCGCCGGAGGCACTGCTGGCCGCCGGCGTGGACGGCATCGTGGTGGCGGCCGCGACCGACGCCCACCCCGCCCTGATCCTGGCCGGCGTCGAGGCCGGCATCCCGGTCTTCTGCGAGAAGCCCGTCGCGAAGACGATGAGCGAGGGTGTCGAGGTGCTGCGGGCCGTCCGGGGCAGCGACGTGCCGATCCAGATCGGCTACAACCGCCGCTTCGACGCGGGCTTCACCGCCGCGCGGGCCGCCGTACAGGCGGGCGAGCTGGGCAAGCTGCACACGGTCCGCTCCACGACCCTGGACCCGGCGCCGCCGCCGGCCGCGTACGTCGCCGCCTCCGGTGGCATCTTCCGCGACTGCTCGGTGCACGACTTCGACATCATCCGCTGGGTGACGGGCCGCGAGGTCACCGAGGTGTACGCGGTCGGCGGCAACCGGGGCGCCGACTACATCAGGGCCGCGGGCGACGCGGACACCACCGGAGCGATCCTCACCCTGGACGACGGCACCATCGCGGTCGTCTCCAACTCCCGCCACAACGCCCGGGGTTACGACGTCCGCATGGAGCTCCACGGCTTCGCCGACTCCATCGCGGTCGGCCTGGAGGACAAGCTCCCGCTGCGCTCGGTCGAACCCGGCGTGACCTTCCCGTCCGGCAGGCCGCACGACTTCTTCATGGACCGCTTCGCCGACGCCTACCGCGCCGAACTCACCGCGTTCACCGAGGTCGTGGCCGGCACCCGCCCCTCCCCCTGCACCGTCGAGGACGCCCTGGAGGCGGGCTGGATCGCCGAGGCCTGCACCCTGTCCCTCCAGGAGCACCGGCCGGTGACGATCGCGGAGGTCCGGCAGGCCTGAGAGACACGGGCGGCGCCGGGCGTAGGTGCCCGGCGCCGCATCCCTGTCTCAGCCGCAGTAACGGATCAGCCACTCGTCGGGGTTGTAGGTGTCCCGCGCCGGGTCGGGCAAGGTGGCCGGCCTGGTCTCGACCATGTCCTCGGGGCGTGTCCGCTCGGGCAGCGTGCCGAAGCGGTCGTGGCGCAGGAGGGCCGGGTCGGTCGTGTCCCGGGCCGCCTTGCGGGTTTCGGTGCGGTGTGTCATCTCGTCCTCCCGTCTGCGCGGACGTCCCCCGTCGTCGTGCACAACGCCCGCGTGCCCCCGGTTGGTTCCCGGGGGCACGCGGGCGGAATCCTGTCAGGCTCCGCAGGAACGCAGGAACCGCCGCGTTCGCACCGCGATCGGCAGGGGCTTGTCCGGCTCGCACGGATACATGTCCTGCTCGACGATCGCGAACAGTTCCACGCCCAGCCGCTGCGCGGCCTCCAGGACGGGCCCCAGTTCGGGGACGCCGGAAGGCGGTTCACACATCACTCCGCGCTGCACCGCCGGCCCGAACGGCACCTCGCCCGCGATCACCTCGGCGAGGACGTCCGGGTCGACCTGCTTGAGGTGCAGGTAGCCGATGCGCTCGCCGTAGGTCTCGATGAGCTTGACGCTGTCCCCGCCGCAGTAGGCGTAGTGCCCGGTGTCCAGGCACAGGTTGACCAGCTCGGTGTCGGTCGAGTCCAGGAAGCGCTCGACGTGGGCCTCGGTGTCGATGTGGGTGTCGGCGTGCGGGTGGACCACGATGTCCAGGCCGTACGTCTCCTTGACCTCGTGGCCGAGCCGTTCCATGCCCTTGGTCAGGTGCGCCCACTGCTCGGCGGTCAGCTCCGGCGGCTCCAGGATCTCGGCGGTCTTGTCGTCCCGCCAGAAGGACGGGATGACCACCAGGTGCCGCGCGCCCATCGCCTGGGTGAGCGCGGCGACCTGGCTGACGTGCGCCCAGGTCTCCGCCCAGACGGACGGGCCGCGGTGCATGCCGGTGAAGACCGTGCCCGCGGAGACCTTGAGGTTCCGCCGGGCCACCTCGTCCCCGAGGCGCGCGGGGTCGGTGGGAAGGTAGCCGTAGGGGCCGAGTTCGATCCACTCGTAGCCGGCCTCGGACACTTCGTCGAGGAAGCGTTCCCAGGGCACCTGCCGCGGGTCGTGGGGGAACCACACGCCCCAGGAGTCGGGGGCCGAACCGACCCGGATGCGGTCCAGCGGGGTGGGGGTGGCCATGGTCAGGGGGTTCCTTCCGCAGAGGGCGCGACGGGTGCGGTGAGGTCGCTCTCCTCCGGCAGTTCCTCGGTGTCGACGCCGCGCACCTGGGCCAACTCGTGTTTGAGGGCGGCAAGTTCGGCGCCGCCGGCCATGTGGTTGGTCAGTTCCTCCAGGCTGACCTCGCTGCGGGAGGCGGACAGTTCCAGGGTGCCCAGGCGCAGGACGCTGAAGTGGTCGCCGACCATGTAGGCGTGGTGGGGGTTGTGGGTGATGAAGATGACGCCGAGGCCGCGGTCGCGAGCGGCGGCGATGTACTTCAGCACCACACCGGACTGCTTGACGCCGAGGGCGGCGGTGGGCTCGTCCAGGATCAGCACCCGGGCGCCGAAGTAGACGGCGCGGGCGATGGCCACGCACTGGCGCTGACCGCCGGAGAGGGTGCCGATGGGCTGCTCCAGGTCGTCCAGGACGATGCCCATGTTCCGCAGCTCCTGGTCGGCGGTCTTCTTCATCCCGGCGATGTCGAGCCGGCGGAGAGGCCAGGGGCCCTTGGTCGTCTCCGAGCCGAGGAAGAAGTTCCGCCACACCGGCATCAGGGGGACGGTGGCGAGGTCCTGGTAGACCGCCGCGATGCCCTTGTCCAGGGCCTCGCGCGGGCTGGAGAACCGCACCGGGGCGCCGTCGACGAGGAACTCGCCCTCGGTGTGCTGGTGCAGCCCGGAGACGATCTTGATGAGGGTGGACTTGCCGGCGCCGTTGTCGCCCAGCACACAGGTGACCTGGCCGGCGTGCACCCTCAGGTCGACGCCGTGCAGGGCGCGGATGTTGCCGTAGGACTTGCCCGCCCCGCGCAGCTCGACCAGCAACCCGTCCTGCTGGGGCACGGCGTCCTGGACGACCGCGCCGTGGGTTCCGGATGTGTTGTCAGTCATCGGTTTACCTCCGGGTCGCCGTGCGCTGGACCCACAGATTGATCAGGACGGCGCCGAGCAGCATCACGCCCAGGAAGGCCTTGAACCAGTCGGGGTTCCAGCCGGCGTAGACGATGCCCTGGTTGACCATGCCGAACATGAAGGCACCGAAGACCGGGCCGATCGCCGACCCGGCGCCGCCGGTGAGCAGACATCCGCCGATGACGGCCGCCGCGATGTAGATCAGCTCCTGGCCCACCCCCTCGCCGGACTGCACGGTGTTGAAGGAGAACAGGTTGTGCATGCCGATGAACCAGGCACCGAACCCGACCAGCATGAACAGCGAGATCTTGGTGAAGGTCACCGGGACACCGACGGCCCGCGCGCTCTCCTTGTTGCCGCCGACCGCGAAGATCCAGTTGCCGTACCTGGTGCGCAGCAGCACCCAGGTGGCCAGCGCCGCGAACACCAGCCACCACACCACCGTGATCTTCACCTGGACCCCGCCCACGTCGAACGAGGAGGCGAAGACCTTCCTGGCCTGGTCGAAGCCGTCCATGTCGCTGATGTCGTCGGTGGCGACGTTGCCGGTGACCAGCTTGGTCACGGCCAGGTTCACGCCTTGCAGGATCAGGAAGGTGCCCAGCGTGATCAGGAAGCTGGGCAAGCCGGTCCTGACCACCATCCAGCCGTTGAAGAACCCGATCGCCAGCGACACGACCAGGGCGACGATCACCCCGGTCCAGACGTTCAGCGTCAGCTGGTAACTGAGCATGCTGGCGGTCAGTGCCGAGGAGATCACCGCGACGCCGGCCGACAGGTCGAACTCGCCGCCGATCATCAGCAGGGCGACCGGCAGGGCCATGATCCCGATGGTCGAGGACTGGTAGAGGATCGTGGCCATCGAGCTGCCCTGGCGGACCGAGGGCGCGACGATCAGGAAGAAGACCAGTACGGCGGCGGCGCCGAGGAAGACGCCCACCTCGGGCCGGGCCAGCAGCCGCAGTGCCAGCGGGCGGCGTGCGGTGCGGCCGTCGGTCTGCCCGGGTCCGGCCGCCGGCGGCCTGCCGAGGGCCGGTTCAGCCTGCTGGGCCATGCTCATCACCGGGTCCCCTTCGCGGCGAACTCGGCGACCTTGTCGACGTTGGACTTGTCGACGAAGGCCGGGCCGGTCAGCACCGGCTGGACACCGCCGCCGCTGTAGTTGCCGTTGTACTTGTAGAGCCACAGCGCGTCGACCGCCAGGTAGCCCTGCAGATAGGGCTGCTGGTCGACGGCGAACTCGATCGAGCCGTTCTGGACGGCCTTCACGAGGTCTTTGTTCAGGTCGAAGGTGGCCACCTTGGCCTTGCTGCCCGCGTCGCCCAGCGACTGCACCGCCGTGAGCGCGAACGGGGCGCCGAGGGTGACGACGGTGTCGATGGAGCTGTCCTGCTTCAGCTTGGCCGTGATGGTCGACTTCACGGACGGCATGTCGGTGCCGTTCACATACAGCGTCTCAGTGGTGCCCTTGAACGTCTTCTTCACCCCGTCGCAGCGCTGGGTGAGGCCCACGTTGCCCTGCTCCTGGATGACACAGACGACCTTCTTGGCGCCGGTGGTGTTCAGCTTGTCGCCGAACGCCTCGCCCGCCACGCTCTCGTCCTGCCCGAAGAACTCCAGCAGGCCGAGCTTCTTCCAGTCGCTCAGCCCGGAGTTCAGGCCGACCACGGGTATGCCGGACTGCTCCGCCTTGCCGATGACGCTCTTCATCGCGTCCGGCTTGGCCAGGGTGACGGCGATGCCGTCGACCTTCTGGTCGATCGCGTTCTGCACCAGGTTCGCCTGGTTGCCGGCGTTGGGGTCGGCGGAGTAGACGAGCTTGACGTTGTCCTTGGCGGCGGCGGCCTCGGCGCCCTTGCGGACGGTGTCCCAGAAGGTGTCGCCGGGCGCCTGGTGCGTGACCAGGGCGACGGTCATGCGCGGGGTGTCGGCCTTGCCCGCCGAGGCGTTCTGGGCCGCCTCCTCGGCCTTCTTGCCGCCATGGCTGCTGGAACAGCCGGCGAGGGTCAGGGCCGCCGCGGCGGCGACCGCCACCACCGGGGCCAGTCTCCGGGAGCGGGAGGGAGAAGAGCGGTCCATCTTTCCTGCACCTCACTGTGCGTGCGACGGGGGAAGGGACGCTGATGCGTTGGGACGCGATCCAAGTCCTTGGGGGCGCCCACTGTCAATACTTTGTTAAGACATCATTTCAGAAGCAGGTCCGAATGTAAGTACAAACCATTGACACCCTCGGCCTGCGGGACCTACACCTGAGAGGCATGAGCCCAGTACACCGCACCCCACAGCGAACGGCACCGGGTGATCGCGCGGTCGACTCCCTCGGCTTCGCCCTGGACCGCACGAGCCCGGTACCGCTGTACTACCAGCTCGCCCGGCAGCTCGAGGCGGCCATCGAACACGGCACGCTGGCCCCGGGCAACCTCCTGGGCAACGAGGTCGACCTCTCCGTACGCCTCGGCCTGTCCCGGCCCACCGTGCGCCAGGCGATCCAGTCCCTGGTCGACAAGGGGCTGCTGGTGCGCCGCCGCGGCGTGGGCACGCAGGTCGTGCACAGCAAGGTGAGGCGGCCACTGGAACTCAGCAGCCTCTACGACGACCTGGAGTCGGCCGGGCAGGGCCCGACCACCCGGGTGCTGCGCAACGAACGGGTCCCGGCGGGCGCGGAGGTGGCCGCGGCCCTCGGCGTGGCGGAGGGCGCCGAGGTCGTCGTGCTGGAGCGGCTGCGCCGCACCCACGGCCACCCCGTGGCGTTCCTGTGCAACCACCTGCCGGCCTCACTCCTCGAACTCCCCACGCCGCAGCTGGAGTCGACGGGGCTGTACCGCATGATGCGGTCCGCCGGGATCGTCCTGCACAGCGCCCGCCAGTCCGTCGGCGCCCGCAGCGCGACGGCCGAGGAGGGTGCCCTGCTGGACGAGCAGGAGGGCGCGGCCCTGCTCACCATGCGGCGCACCGCGTACGACGTCACGGGGCGGCCGGTGGAGTACGGCAGCCATGTGTACCGGGCATCGAGATACGCCTTCGACTTCCAACTGCTGGTCCGCGCCTGAGCCGCGGACCGAACCCCTGGTCAGGACCCGAAGCGGAACCACCCGTGTTCACACAGCCCCCTCGGCCGCCCGCGTCGAGGGGGCTCTTGGCTCTGTGCACCGGCGAACACGCAGGTAACGGTGACGATTACGTTTCGGGCAAGAGACAGCACAGAGAGGACTGACCTATTGACTCATGAGCGGACATGGGGCTGTTATTACGCCCACGATGTTCGGTCGAGTTGGTTTCTGAGCGGTTTCGAAAACCTTTCGGTGATCAACTCATCCCCTTGACCGAGCCCTGCATTCCTCAGGAGCCGCCATGCGCCTCTCCCCCTCCGGTCTCTCCCTCCCGGGTCCCAGCCGTCGTTCGGTCCTGCGCGGAGCAGGCAGTGCCGCCCTGCTCGCCGGTGCCGGCATACCCCTGCTGTCCGCCTGCGGAGGCAGCGGTTCCGCCTCGGACCCGAAGACCGTCACCCTCGGCTCCAACGCCTCGGACGCCGTGCCGAAGAAGGCGTTCGCGGCCGTGTACGACGACTTCAAGAAGCAGTCCGGCATCACGGTCGATGTGAACACCAAGGACCACAACACCTTCCAGGAGCAGATCAACTCGTATCTGCAGGGCACGCCGGACGACGTGTTCAACTGGTTCGCCGGGTACCGCATGCAGTTCTTCGCGGCGAAGGGCCTGGCCTCGCCGATCGACGACGTCTGGGCGAAGATCGGGGACAACTTCCCCGACGCGATGAAGAAGCTCAGCAAGGGCCAGGACGGCAAGTACTACTTCGTGCCGCTGACGACGTACCCCTGGGCGATCTTCTACCGCAAGAGCGTCTTCACGCAGCACGGCTACAAGGTCCCCACCACCTGGGACGAACTCGTCGCCCTGTGCAGGCAGATGAAGAAGGACAGCCTGGTCCCGATCGCCTTCGGCGACAAGGACGCCTGGCCGGCGATGGGCACCTTCGACCAGATCAACTTCCGCCTCAACGGCTACGACTTCCACGTCCAGCTGATGGCGGGCAAGGCCTCCTGGACCGACCCCAAGGTGAAGGCCGTCTTCGACCACTGGGCCGAGCTCCTCCCCTACCACCAGGACGGCTTCATGGGCCGCACCTGGGAGGACGCCGCGCAGACGCTGGTGTCCAAGAAGGCCGGCATGTACCTCCTCGGCTCCTTCGTGGCCCAGCAGTTCACCAACAAGGCCGACCTGGACGACCTCGACTTCTTCCCCTTCCCGGAGATCAACTCCGCATACGGCCAGGACACGGTCGAGGCGCCGACCGACGGCTTCATGGTGAGCAAGTCCCCGAAGAACCACGACGGTGTCGTGAAGCTGCTGGAGTACCTGGGCAGTCCGGCTGCCGAGGAGACGTACCTCAAGACCGACCCGAGCGTGGTCGCCGCGTCGAACAAGGCCAGCACCTCCGCGTACTCGGCGCTGCAGAAGAAGGCGTTCGACATGATCGGCAACGCCAAGAGCCTCACCCAGTTCATGGACCGCGACTCCCGCCCCGACTTCACCTCCACGGTGATGCAGCCGGGCCTGCAGAAGTTCCTGCAGAACCCCAAGGACGTGGACAGCCTGCTCTCGTCCATCGAGCGGCAGAAGAAGACCATCTTCGCGTCCCAGTGAGCGGCCCGATGACGACCGACACGACCACGAAGTCCCCGGAGGCGGCCGCCGTGCCGCCTCCGGGCGCCTCGCCCGCGCGCACGCGGGCCACGCACGGCCATCGCCGCCTGCTGACCCGCCGTGACCGGTTCACGCTCGCCCTGATGGCGGGCGTGCCGACGATCCTGCACGTGCTCCTGGTGTGGGGCACCGCCATCGCCTCGATCTTCCTCGCCTTCACCACCTGGGACGGCATCGGGTTCGACTCGATCAAGTGGGTGGGCCTGGACAACTTCAAGCAACTCTTCAACGACAACCCGCAGTTCTGGCCGGCCGTCGAGCACAACATCATCTGGTTCGTCGTGCTCATCCTGATCCCGACCCCGCTCGGGCTCTTCCTCGCCGTCCAGCTGGACAAGAAGATCCGCTTCAGCCGGGTCTACCAGACCGCGTTCTTCCTGCCGGTCGTCATCTCGATGGCCTGCATCGGATTCGTCTGGCAGCTCGTCTACAACCCGGACACCGGCCTGATCAACAGCATCATCGGGGCCAACAAGCCGGGCCACTACATCGACTGGATCGGCGACCCGCACCTCAACCTGTGGGCGGTCCTGATCGCCGCGTCCTGGCGGCACACCGGCTACATGATGATCCTCTACCTCGCCGGTCTGAAGAGCGTCGACCCCTCGCTCAGGGAGGCCTCCGCGCTGGACGGCGCCAACGAGTGGCAGACGTTCAAGAGCGTCATCTTCCCCACCCTGCGCCCGACCAACACGGTCGTGCTGGTCGTCACGATCATCGAGGCGCTGCGCGCCTTCGACCTGGTCTTCGTCTTCAACAAGGGCGCCCAGGGCACCGAGTTGCTGTCGATCCTGGTCACCAACAACATCATCGGCGAGTCCAGCCGCATCGGTTACGGCTCCGCCATCGCCGTCGTCCTGCTGGTGATCTCCCTCGCGGTGATCATCCCGTATCTGATCGCCACCTTCCGGAAGGAGCGGCGCGCATGAGCAGCACCACCGTCGCGGCGCCGCTGAAGCGGCGCGCCCCGATCCGCCCGGCCCGCGTCCTGCTGCACGTCTTCCTCGCCGGCACGGCGCTGGCGTGGCTGGCACCGCTGCTGTGGGCGATCTTCTCGGCCCTGCGGCCGTACAGCGAGACCAGCGCCAAGGGCTACGTCTCCTGGCCGGACAAACTGACGTTCGAGAACTTCACGAACGCGTTCAAACAGTCGGACATGCTGCACTACTTCGGCAACACGCTGGTCATCGCGATCCCGGCCGTGCTGCTGACGCTGTTCCTGTCGTCCTGCGTGGCGTTCTACGTCGCCCGGTTCGACTTCCGGCTCAATCTGGCCCTGCTGCTGGTCTTCACGGCCGGCAACCTGCTCCCGCAACAGGTCATCATCACCCCGCTATACCGGCTGTACCTGCTGACGAACCTGCCGGGCATCACGCAGAGCGGCAAGCTGTACGACTCCGCGCTCGGCCTGGTCCTCATCCATGTGGCGTTCCAGTCCGGGTTCTGCGCGTTCGTGCTGAGCAACTACATGCGCTCGCTGCCGCACGAGCTGACCGAGGCCGCGCTGGTCGACGGCGCCTCGGTGTGGCGGCTGTACTGGCAGATCACCCTGCCGCTGTGCAAACCGGCGATGGCGGCCCTGGCGACCCTGCTGTCGATCTGGATCTACAACGACTTCTTCTGGGCGCTGGTGCTGATCTCGACGGGCCAGAACATGCCGATCACCTCGGCCCTGAACAACCTCTCCGGCCAGTACTTCACCGACCCCAACCTGGTGGCGGCGGGCTCCCTGCTGACCGCGATCCCGACCCTGATCGTGTACTTCGCGCTGCAGCGCCAGTTCGTCAGCGGGCTGACCCTGGGCTCCAACAAGGGCTGACCCGCGCGTTTCGTGAAAGAGAACCGAACCGAAGTGAAACCCACCCTGTCCGTCCCCGGTCTCGCCTACGGCGGCGACTACAACCCCGAGCAGTGGCCCGAGGAGGTGTGGGCCGAGGACATGCGCCTGATGCGCGAGGCCGGGGTGAACCTGGTGAGCGTCGGCATCTTCTCCTGGGCGCTGCTGGAGCCGTCCGAGGGCGCGTACGACTTCTCGCACCTGGACAAGGTCCTCGGCCTGCTGCACGAGAACGGCATCGCCGCCGACCTCGCCACGCCCACGGCGGCGCCTCCGGCGTGGTTCTTCCGTGCCCACCCGGAGGCGCTGCCGGTCGACCGCGACGGCCGCACCCTCTCCTACGGCAGCCGGCAGACCTTCTGCCCGTCCTCCCCCGCCTACCGCGAGGCCGCCCTGCGCATCGCGGGCGCACTCGCCGAGCGGTACGCGGACCACCCCGCGGTGCGCATGTGGCACGTGCACAACGAGTACGGCTGCCACAACGCGGCCTGCTACTGCGACACCAGCGCGGCCGCGTTCCGCCGCTGGCTGAGGGCCCGCTACGGCGACGACCTGAGAGCCCTCAACGACGCCTGGGGGACCCGGTTCTGGAGCCAGTGGTACGGCGACTGGGAGGAGATCCTGCCGCCGCGCGCCACCGGTGCCGTACCCAACCCCACCCACCAGCTCGACTGGCGCCGGTTCTGCTCCGACGAGCTGCTGTCGCTGTGCACGGCGGAACGGGACGTGCTGCGGGCGGCGGCGCCGTCGGTCCCGGCCACCACCAACTTCATGGTGATGTCCAACTTCGACGCGCTCGACTACTGGCGCTGGGCGCCGGAGCTGGACATCGTCTCCAACGACCACTACCTGATGTCCAGCGACCCGGAGTCGGAGATCGACATCGCGCTCAGCGGCGACCTGACCCGCTCCCTGGCGGGCGGGCCGTGGCTGCTGATGGAGCACTCGACCGGCGCGGTGAACTGGCAGCCCGTCAACCGGGCGAAGAAACCAGGCGAGTTGCGCCGCAACGCGCTCGCCCACGTGGCGCGCGGCGCGGACGGCGTCGCGTACTTCCAGTGGCGGCAGTCGAAGGCGGGCGCCGAGCAGTGGCACTCGGCGATGGTGCCGCACGCGGGCATCGACAGCCGGATCTGGCAGGACGTGGTCCGACTGGGCGCGGATCTGCGGGCGTTGGCGGAGGTCCGGGGCAGCACGAACCCGGCAGAGGTGGCGATCGTCTGGGACTGGGACGCCCGCTGGGCCCTGGAACTGCCCTCGCAGCCGAGCGGGGAGCTGCGCTACGCGGACCTGGTGCGGGCCTGGTACGAGCCGCTGTGGCGGTCGGGTGTGGCCGTGGACTTCGTGCGGCCACAGGCCGACCTCTCCGCCTACCGCCTGGTGCTGGTCCCGCCCCTGTACCTCGTCGACGGCACAGGGGCGGCGAACCTGACGGCGTTCACCGAGCGTGGTGGCACGCTCGCCGTGGGCTTCCACAGCGGGGCCGTGGACCAGAACTGCCATGTGCGGCTGGGTGGTTACCCGGGCGCGTTCCGCGAGGTGCTCGGCGTCCGCTCGGACGAGCCGTTCCCGCTGCTGCCCGGCGAGCGGGTCGCACTCTGCGGTGCGGTGCCGGAGGGGGCGGCGGGCACGCTGTGGTCGGAGCGGCTGCGGCTGGAGGGCGCCGAGGCGGTCGCGTCGTACGCCGACGGCCCCCTGTCCGGCGTCCCCGCGGTGACCCGCCACCCGCACGGCACCGGCGCCGCCTGGTACCTGGCCACCCTGCCGGACCCGGCCACCCTGTCCGCGCTGCTCGACCGCGTCCGGGGCGAGGCGGGAGTGGAGGCGGTGCGTACGGCCCCGCCCGGTGTGGAGGTGGTCCGCCGGCGCGGGCCGGAGGCGGACTACCTGTTCGTCATCGACCACACCGGCCGGGGCGCCGAACTCCCCGTGGCGCCGGGCTCGTTTGACCTCCTGACCGGCAAGGGGACGGCGGGCACGGTCACGGTCGCGCCGGGCGACGTGGCGGTCGTGCGGGAACCGAGGTGACGTTCACCGGGATTCCGCTGCCGTGAGCGGTTCCGCCAGGTGGTCGGCGAAGGCGATGAGCCGATCGAGCCGCACCCCCTGGCGGGCCCTGCGGAATCCATGCCGACGCCCTGAGAACGCGGCCTGGACGGCGTGCAGTTGGGCCCAGCGCCGGACGCGTTCGCGGTCGAGTGTGGCGGCCTCGGCGAAGACGTCGAACGCGCGGTGCAGGGCCTGCGGCAGCTCGCCGGCCGCGGCCCGGTGCACCGCGTACGTTTTCAGCAGCGTTCCCCCGTCGTACGCCGGGTCGCCCGCGTATCCCTTGGGGTCGACCGCGCGCCACGGCCCGCGGTCGGCACGCAGGATGTTGCCCGCGTCCGGCTGTCCCGGGCTCAGTTCGCGTGCGGTCGCCACGGCGGCGTCCACCACGTGCCGCGGCAGCCGGTGCGGCAGCGTCGCCTCGTCCGTGCGCAGCCGCTCCGCCCAGGCGCCGGCCCGCTCCCGCAGCCGGGGCGGACCGGGCGGGGCGGGCACCGCGAGACGGCGGTTGATCCGCCCGGCGACCGCGAGGAGTTCGTCGTCGTCCGCCGCCCGCGCCAGGGTCGTGGTGGGGGCGCGCTCCAGCAGCAGCGCGAACCGTTCGTCGTCCCGCGCGTGCAGCAGCACGGCACCCCGGCCGCGCCAGACCGCCAAGGCGTCCGGCTCGTGCACGTTGCCGGGGTGCGGGAAGGACACCTTCAGCACAGCGGCCCCGGCGCCGTCGGGCCGGCACTCCCAGCGCCGCAGCAGGTCCGCCACGACCCCGGGCAGGGTGGCGAGCCAGGCCCTGCCGGGCTCTCCCTCGCGTGCGACGGTGCCGCGTACGAACGCCTGCGGAACTTCGATCACCATGGTGCGGTTCAGCTTCCGGCATAGAGAAAGGCCCCCCAATGGCCCACACCGGCGAAGGGCTGCATGCGGGCCCACCGGGCTCGTGACCGGGCGGACTGCGGGGCGGTGTCGGCCAGTTCCGGCATGTGGGTGACGAGTTCCTCGTTCGTCATGTCGCGCAGGCGGAGTTGGGCCAGGCGGAGCGACTCGGCGGGGGAACGGGACTCCCACTCCTCGTAGAAGAACGTGGTGAGCAGGCGGACGGCCAGATCGCCGGGTTGCCACAGCGCGGCCACACATCCCTTCGCACCCGAGATCACCAGGGAGTAGGGCAGGGGAACGGGATCCGACAGGGCGGTTGTGCCGTAGGTGCCGCTGTCGCAGCTCGACAGGATGATGAGAGGCGACCGGATGCCCTGCGCGAGCATGCCCCGCACCGTGAGGCGCCCGTCGTCCAGACTGATCCAGCTGTCCAGAGGCGACAGGGGGTTGGTGCTCCCGTGTCCGGCGAAGTGGACGACGCAGCTCTCGTTGTTGAGCACATCCGGGATCGAGGCGCGGTCGAGAATGCCGTCCCAGAGGTCGTCGTGGCGCAGCCACGACGATGCGGCTGCTCCAGCTTCGTATGCGCACCCGAAGATCCGCATGCCGCCCCGGGAGGAGCGCGCTGAGCGGGGAGTCGCGAGGCACGAGGCGCTGGGCGCGTAGCTGAGCAGCCACTCGTCGAGGAGGTAACGGCGCTTGGCAGGGGTGCCCGAGTCCTGCCGGAAGGCCGCGTGCAGGGGCAGCAGCCGGAGGTGCCCGGTCGGAACGAGGACGACGGGCCGCTCGGGGTCCACTGCCTGCGCCACGGGGCCCAGGCAGCGGTTCCACAGCTCGGCGCAGGTCTCTTCCAGCACACCTGCCCAACTCATTGATGCCCGCCCCTCGTTGGCGGCCTTCTGGAAGCGCCGTGAGAGGTCGTTCACGCGCTGGGCGTCGAGGTCCGACAGGAGCACGGAGCGAACTCCGTCCCGGTCCGTGATCAAGGCGGCCCCGCCCTCGACCGTCGTGAAGAGGTGCACGACCTGCTGGTCGGACAGCCTCCGCTGCACTTCCTGCAGAGGGGCTGGGGGCACCAACCTCGCTTCGGTGCCCCAAGGCAGTGTCGTACCGAGTGACTCCACGCTGGAGCAGACCTCCTCCAGCGCGAGAAACGCCTCGGCCAGCCGCCCTTGACGTACGTAGGCGTACGCCATCCCCGTACCCGCGCGCCGCTTGACATGAGCCCACAGCACGGCGCGACCTGGTCGTGACTCGTCGGTTGGCCGCTCACCACTGAGCCGCGCCTGAAGATAGGCCGCAACCGCTCCCGACCAGTCCTTCGACTCCAGGGCCAGATCGCCGACGATGGCGCTGTCGGGGACGAACTCCGGCCCCCGCGTCACCTCGTCCTGGTCCGCGGCAGTCAGATACCGCAGCAGCTCTCGCTTCCCGGCCCCGGGTGCTCCGTCCAACTCGTCGAGGGCCGAGTGGGCCCTGGCGCAGAGCAGCCCGAACTGCCTGCGGTGTGCCGCTCGGGTGCTCCGGTGCAGGAAGTCCTCACCGAGGCGGCAGGCCTGCTCCAGGGCGGTGGCGTCCCCGCTGGAGGTTCCGTAGAGGATCAGGGCCAGAAGGGCGTGGCGGAGGGCCTCATGACGTTCCTCGGACTCCGCCGGAGCGAGACGTGCCGCCTTGTCGAACGCGGCCAGAGCGGTGGGCAGGTCACCGACGGGGTGTTCCCGCACCTCCCGGGGGCCGGCCGACGGGTACTGGAGGAGTCGCAGTACGAGACAGTCGCCGAGGGCCTGCAGCTGCTCGGACGCGCTGGTGTGCTGCGCCTCCGCGGCAAGGGCGGCCTCCCGCCAGAGCCCCACCGAGCGGTCGATGTGGGCCCGCTCGCCGGTCCGCACATGGAGAGCCGAGCGCAGACCGGCGGCCCAGCCGAGCATGGCCCGGTGGGAGCTGCTGGTCAGCGGCAGGACTCCCAAGGCCAGTTCGCCCGCGGAGACGGCCCGGTCGAGGTCGCTCCTGTCACCCCGCACGTCGTACAGGACGATGCTGGCATCGGCGAGGAACTGCAGCATGTCCGGGCGCTGAGCCGGACGGCAGTGGATGAGCCCCGTCTGCAGCAGCCGCACGGCGGAATCCAGGTCCTGGGACCGGTGATCGCGCAGTGCGCGGTTGTACAGCGCCTCGGCGAGGTTGCGTCGCGTGTCCGGAACGACGTCCTCGATCAGGAAGACATGGGTGCGGTCAGCGACGTCGGAGTCCGCCGCCTCGCGCAGGACCTGGACCGCCTTCTCCAGGTCGTCCTGCCGGCCTTCGACGTTGAAGCTGACGAGCAGCATCCACCCCTGGGTGTTGGCCAGGTCCCGCCACTGCGGCGATGCCCTTCTCTCGCGTGCTCGCTGCCGGGTCAGCTGGGACAGTGCGGAACGGAACTCCTCGGCCGCCGTGCGTTCTCCCCCTTGTGACCGGTAGCGGATCGACTGTGCGACGGCCAGCAGACGTACCAGGTCGGTTCGGCGCGGGTAGCTCGGATCGCTGTCGCGTATGGCCGAGGACAGCAGCCCGATGGCCTCTTCCACGGCGGACTCCTCGGCCGCGCCCGCCTCGAACGCGGTGAGCAGGGCATTGGCGAGCGCGTAGCGGGCGAGTACGGTGCCGAACTCCGCGGCGATGTCCTGTTCCGCGCGTCGCAGTCCGGTGAGCGCCCGCGCCAGGTAGGAGGGGTCCCGACGGATCTTGAACGCCTCCAGAAGCGCGACGCCGGAGCCGAAGGCGAAGTAGTGATGCAGGGGCCCGTCGGGAAACGTCTGCGCCGTCCGCTCGAGGATGTGCAGGGCCTCGTCGACATCCGACGCCGACTCGGCCGCGCGGAGCCTTTCCGCGCAGATGGCCGTGATCTCCAGCACCAGTTGGAGGGCCTCCTCGGCGCTGTCGTGCGGCCGCGAACGCAGTTCCTCCACCAGCTGCTCCGGATCCGTGACACCCGAGGGGATGCCGCCGCCGGGTCCGGCGGTCGTGCCGCGGCCCTGCCGCGAACCGCGCCTCTTCCCGCTCACGCCGCATCACCCCCGGTGGCGCAGAACTGGCCGACCCGCTCCACCTGCATGTGCGGGTGCCCGAAGAATTGGTACGCCAACGCACTGGACGCCAGGTCCGCGTCGTCCCTCGCCGCGGCGCGCAACGACCGCATCACCTCCGCGGGTTTCTCGCCCCCCAGGACGCGGTGGTAGAAGGCCAGGGCGAGACATCGCGCGTCCCGGTCGTCCAACGACCACAGAGGCGAGACGACCGCACAGGCTCCGACGTACAGGAAGGCCTGCACGAGCCCGGCGTAGCCGCCGAACGCACCCTGCACGGCGCTCGCCTTGCAGGCGTTGAGGAAGACGAAGGTCTCGCCCGGGAAGTCGTACGCCTTGACGGTGGTGGGATCGAGCGTCATCCCGTCGACCATCACCAACCCGTTGTCCCAGCCGCCCTCCGTGTGCTGGCCGTGTCCCGCGAAGTGGACGATCCCAGCGATCGGTCCGTCACGGAAGTAGCTGATGACATCGCTGAGGCTCGCCTCGACGCTGGTGGCGCCGTAGCTCGCCCGCAGCGTCGCGGCCTCCAGCTCGGCCTCGCGCAGTCGCTGCCAGCCATCGGTCTGGTACACACCGGAGATCACCGTCATGGACGCGGCCCGCACCACCATCGGTGGCGGCACCGTGATCCGCCGGTCGGCGAGGACCCAGCGGCCCAGCGTCACCTGGCAGCCGAGGAACGCGGGCCGGTCGCCGGCCGGCGTGTCCGGTACGACGGCCAGCTCCCACGGTATGTACGCCTCGGACGACTGGAGCAACACCGTGGGCACCCGAGGTGATACGGCCTCGGCCACCTCTGCGAGCACACTCCACAGGCGGGTCGGCATCACATCCGTGATCTCCTTGCCCAGCCCCGTCATGAAGGCCATGAGGTCGGGCCGCCCCTTGCGGCTCGCCATCCTGTTGATCAGAGAGATGGCGTACTGCGGGGCGTCCTCGCCCACGTAGCACTCGTCCGGCAGACCGGGCACACGGACATGGGGCGACTGGTATTGGAAGAGGAATCGTCCAGGGCGCTCGGACGGGAGGATGGTGACGGTGAGGTCGGCCGGCTCGTCTCCCCGCGGCAGCAGCAGCGCCCGGGGCGCGCCCGCCGCCGACTCCGCGCACTCACCGAGCGCGGTGGGCTCGCTGACGACGGCGAT
The DNA here is from genome assembly GCF_042891825.1 of Streptomyces sp. NPDC001852. Classification (NCBI taxonomy): domain Bacteria; kingdom Bacillati; phylum Actinomycetota; class Actinomycetes; order Kitasatosporales; family Streptomycetaceae; genus Streptomyces; species Streptomyces sp. NPDC001852. The sequence goes on along the minus strand of NZ_JBIATN010000005.1, from coordinate 147,451 downwards.
GGACCTCACGCCCAGCCCCACCACCTCCCCCGCGACGCTGTAGACCACGTGCAACGTCCCGGACCGGACCCGGCGCCCCTTCGAATCGGCGCGTACCCTGAGCACGCGACACGGATAGCGCTCCGTGTCCGTGACCCGCAGGTCGGCGGTCCAGTCGCCCTCCACCAGGGTGAAGCCCTCAGCCAGTGTCTGCACGGTGACGGTCAGGGGCCGGGAACAGGCTTCACTGCGCAGGGGGTTGCCCACCACGGAACCGATGATTTCCGGCGACAGCCCTACAACGATGCTGAACTCCCAGCCCGCGACGACCTCGCCGGGAGCCTCGATACGGGGGTACCCGCAACACACCGAGGGGTCGGCCGCGCTTTCGAGGACCGGTGCCGAGGCGGCCGGTCCGGCCGCGGCGAGGACCTCGGCGCGGCGGGCAGCGCGGCGGGCCTCCGTCGGCTCCAGCAGTTCCTCGAAGCGCATGACGGCCTCGGGATGTGCCAGCACCGCGCTCACCACGTCGTCGGCGAGTGTGTCGGAGTCGACCCCCTCAGGGTCCGCGAGGATCGCGGTGAGATCCTTGCGGAGCCCGGCTGTCTCCCCCAGTTCGGTCAGCAGCGCCGCTGCCGCTGCCAGGACGCTCTCAGGCTCCATCACACTCCACCGCGCGCACTCGTCCCCCCGGGGCATGGGCCCCGCCCACGCCCGGTGTGACCGGCACGTGGTCCCACGACCGTAGCAAGGGCGAGGCCCGTGGGGTGTTCGAAGGCGAGAACTGCGCGAGCGGTCCGAGGTGCGGGACTGCCTCGGCGCCCCGCTGATTCGATGCCAACTGCCTTGGCGCGAAGGGACGGTGTGGCACTCTGTGGTGGTGCCGAACGAAGACGCCTCGCCGACCCCGGACGATCCGCCCCCGGCCGGGATTCTGGACGCCGCTCGGGCGATCCGCCCCTACCTCCCCGACCTCCTTTCCTTCGCGCCGGAGTTGGCCACGCGCATCGACGACGAACTCGCCCGGCTGCTGCAGAAGGGCGCCGGGCCGGACAGCGCGGATCTGGTGCGAGGGGTCCTGGAGGGCAACCCGGTCACCGAGGTGTGGGTCTCGCAGTTCCTGGAGTTCGACGTCCCGCCGGAATTCGTTCCCGGAGGCACTCGCGGCTCCGTGACACCGGGACCGGCAGGAGACGGGGAGACGCTGCGGCCGGGACCCAAGTTCGTCTGTCCGGTCGGCGGGGACTTCGTCTGGTGGCGGCGGCACGTGGGACAGGACGTCCCCCGATGCGCCACACACGGCGTCATCCTGGTCAAAGCCTGACGGGAGTGCAGGGAGTGCTGGGGAAGTTCTGGGAGACCATCGGCACCAAGCTCGGTGAGAGGTGGCTCGCCGTCGCTCTTCCCGCGCTGCTCTTCTGGGCGCTGGGAGCCGCCGCGTACGTCCATGCCCATGGCACGGCCGGTTTGGCCGACCGGGCGAAATCGCTGCGGACGCAGCCCCTCGTCCTTCAGGTGCTCGCGCTCGTGGCGGGGCTGCTCGTCATCGCCGTGTCGGCCCAGCTCGTGGACTGGATCTCCCAGCCCGTCCTGCGGGGCTTGCAGGGCTACTGGTGGCCGTCCCTCCGCCTCGTGCGCCGGTACCTCACCGACCGGCAGACCCGGCGACTGCAGCCGTTGCAGGACCGCTTCGACGCACTCGCGCCCCTCGTCGCGAACGGGACGGCGGACGCGGACCAGGACGGGGAGTACCAGCGCCTGGACCTCGAACTGCGGCGCTGTCCGCCCCGCGCGGCGCTGCACATGCCCACCCGGCTGGGCATGTATCTGCGGGCCGCCGAGAGCGAGGCCAGGGACAAGTACGGCCTCGACGCGGTCAAGTGCTGGCCGCACCTCTGGGCCCTTCTCCCGGAGCAGTCGAGAACCGACCTGCAGGCCGCCCATGCGGCGCTGCACCGGTCGGTCACGTATGTCATCTGGACCGCGCTCGCGCTGGTGTGGGCCTGGTGGGTGCCCTGGCTACCGCCGATCGCGCTGGTTCTGGTGTGGCTGCTGCACCGGTTCTCGCTGCTCGCCAACGCCGCCGCATACGGCGATCTGTTCCGGGCCACCGTGGACCTGCACCGACGCGCGCTCTACACCGCGCTCTGCTGGCCTCTGCCGGCAACCCCGGCGGCGGAACGGACGGCGGGGGAAGAACTGACGGAATACCTGTGGCGGGGCGGCGACCGGGCCGACGTGACCTTCCATACATAGCTCAAGAGGCCGTTTCGGCTTACACCGATACGGCCTCCGAGCTGCTGTTTCAGCAAGTCGGGACGACAGGATTTGAACCTGCGACCCCTTGACCCCCAGTCAAGTGCGCTACCAAGCTGCGCCACGTCCCGATGCGCTCACTCGCGGTGACCCGCGTGATCGCGCGAACAGCACTTTACCCCACCTTCGGGGGTGGGCCGAAGAGGGCCCGGGGGTGAGCCGGGGACAATCGGTCGTATGACGAACACGGGCGCATCGGATGCCAGGGACCGGGACCCGGAGGGGCGGGCACGCAGCGCGCGGCCCCGGGACGGGCTCGGCCGGCCGCTGCCCTATGGCGCGGAGGGCGTCCCCCGGCAGCCGGAGGGTGTCGTGCGGCGGCCGCGGGAGACGGTCGAGGAGGCTCAGGCGCTGCTGGACGCGGGGAAGCCGTTCCATGCGCACGAGGTGTTCGAGGACGCCTGGAAGTCGGGGCCCGAGGAAGAACGCACGCTGTGGCGGGGTCTCGCCCAGCTGGCGGTGGGCCTCACGCACGCGGCGCGTGGGAACGCCGTCGGCGGGGCCCGGCTGCTGCGGCGGGGCGCGGGGGCGCTCGTGGCATGGGAGACCGAACAGGGCGAGGACCGGCCGTACGGGATCGATCTCGCCGGGCTCACCCGGTGGGCGCGGGAGCTGGCGGCGCGCGTGGAGGGCGGGGACGGGCCGGTGGACGCGGCGGACGAGGCGCCCCGGCTCCGTTCCTGACCGGTTCCGGTACGGGCCCGTTCCCGGCTGTCAGTGGCATGCGGCAGACTCGGGGCGTGCGAAAGATTCATGTCATCGGTATCGGCGCGGGCGACCCCGACCAACTGACCCTGCAGGCGGTCAAGGCGCTGCGGAGCACGGACGTGTTCTTCCTGCTCGACAAGGGCGAGGTGAAGAGCGATCTCACCCAGCTGCGCCGGGACATGCTGGACGCGCATCTGCCCGAGGGGTCGTACCGGGTGGTGGAGGCGCGTGACCCGGAGCGGGACCGGAAGGCGGGCGGGTCGGCGTACTCGCCGGCGGTGGAGGACTGGCGCAGCGCCCGCGCCGGGATCTACGAGCGCCTGATCGCCGAGGAGCTGGGCGAGGACGGCACCGGCGCCTTCCTGGTGTGGGGCGATCCGGCGTTGTACGACAGCACGCTCGGAATCCTTCAGGAGGTGCTGGAGCGTGGCGCGGTCGCGTTCGAGTACGACGTGATACCCGGCATCAGCAGTGTCTCCACCCTGGTCGCCCGGCACCGTACGGGCCTGAACCGGGTGGCCCGGCCGGTGCAGATCACCACGGGGCGGCGGCTGGCCGAGGGGTTCCCCGAGGGAGTGGACGACGTGGTCGTGATGCTGGACGCCCACCAGGCCTTCCGGGAGTACACCGGGGAGGACATCGACATCTACTGGGGTGCGTATCTCGGCACTCCGGACGAGCTCCTGGTCTCGGGTCCGATCGCCGAGGCCGGTCCGCGCATCGAGCGGGTGCGGGCCGAGGCGCGCGAGCGCAAGGGCTGGATCATGGACACGTACCTGCTGCGCAGAAACCGTTCCTAGAGACTGAGCGGGAGTGAGTCCTGCTGCCAGGACTCGTGCTCAGCCGCGTACCCCGAACGGTTGTGGGCACACTGGCCCCCCGCTTTCGCTCCGTATCCGGCGCGCGCGGATCGTGTCCGTGGTCCGGGGATACGGGGGCGGGTTTCCTATCGTGCGTGGCCTTCGTGACCGACCCGGCCCACCGCGAGGAGCACTCCTCGGTCAGGGTCCGCTTGCGCTGCGCCCACGCCTCCGTGTCATGCTCAAGGCCGGCAGCGCAGCGGACCCGAAGATCACGACCGGCAAGCCTGCCGAGATGCCCGCCGACCAGCCTGAGTACCTCCTCATCGCCGGCCGTGAGGTTCTTGAGGCGGGTACGCACGGCGACACCGGACGGGCCGAGGGCAACGAACGGCGCCGCCACCTCCCGCAGTCCACCCATGCCCCCTCCCTTCCCTCTCCGGCACCAAAAAGCCCTCACCACACGCAACGAGCCCCTCCCCCAAAGGTCACCCATTCGATCCACAAACTTCCGTTCCCCCGACGTCGTACGAAATCTGGCCAGCGGGCGGCGCCGTGTCGATATGCGGCTGCGCCGGCGGGCATGAACAGAGACTTCGGCGCCACAGACGAACGACGGCCCATCACGTCGCTTCCAGCGAGCCGCTGAGACCGAGCCACTCCAGCACGCCCGCCACGTCGGCGACGACCGTCACGCCCTGCGGGAGCGGGGGGCGCCGTACGACGACCACGGGCAGGCCGAGTTCCCGCGCCGCCGTCAGCTTCGCGGCAGTGGCCTCCCCGCCGCTGTCCTTGGTCACCAGCACCTCGATCCGACGGGTGCGCAGCAGTTCCGTCTCCTCGGCGACGGTGAACGGGCCGCGCGCCAGGACCAGTTCGGTGGACGGCGGCATGGGTGGCCCGGGCGGTTCGACGGAGCGTACGACGAAGTGCAGATCCGTCAGGTGGGCGAACGCGGCGAGCCCCAGGCGCCCGGTGCTGAGGAAGACCCGGCGGCCGAGGCCGGGCAGTGCCGCCGCGGCACCGCCCAGGGACGGGACGTCGTACCAGCGGTCGCCGGGGCCCGGCCGCCAGCCGGGGCGGCGCAGGACCACCGCCGGGACTCCGGTGGCCGCCGCCGCACGGGCCGCGTTGGCCGTGATCGCCTCGGCGAAGGGGTGGGTGGCGTCGACCAGGGCGTCCACGTGGTGCGCGCGCAGCCAGTCGGCCAGGCCCTCCGCACCGCCGAAGCCGCCGATCCGTACCTCGCCCGCGACCGCTCCGGGCCGCGCCACCCGGCCGGCCAGGGAGGTGGTCACCCGGACGCCGGTCCGGGCGGCGAGGCCGGCGGCGAGGCGGCGGGCCTCGGCGGTGCCGCCGAGGATCAGGACATGCGCGGGCATAGGGGTGAGCGTACGAGGTGGTACGGGACGGTCCGCCGTGCGGGTCGCTACCGTCGAACCATGCAGTCCGTGCAGTCCGTGCGTGCCGTGCTGATCGACATCGACGGCGTCCTCACCGTCTCCTGGAAGCCGCTGCCGGGAGCGGTCGAGGCGCTGCGGGCCGTCCGGGAGACGGGGCTGGGAGTGGTCCTGGTGACCAACACCACCTCCCGGTCCCGGGCGTCCATCGCGGGATCGCTCGCGGACGCGGGGTTCCCGGTGGGCGCCGAGGACGTCCTGACGGCGCCCGCGGCCACCGCCGGCCATCTGGCCGGGGCCCGCGTCGCGCTGCTGAACAGCGGGGACATCGGTGCGGATCTGGAGGGGATCACCCTGGTCGGCGACTCCGACGAGGACGTACCGGACGTCGTCCTGCTGGGCGGCGCCGGGCCGGAGTTCGGTTACGAGGCGCTCAACCGTGCCTTCGGGCGGCTCCAGCGGGGCGCGCGGCTGGTCGCCATGCACCGGAACCTGTACTGGCGGACGGACGACGGACTCCAGCTCGACGCGGGGGCGTTCCTGGCGGGCCTGGAGGCGGCCGCCGGGGTCGAGGCGGAGGTCACCGGCAAGCCGTCGCGGGCGTTCTTCGAGGCGGCCCTCGGGCGTCTCGGGGTGGGCGCGGAGCAGGCACTGATGATCGGGGACGATGTCGAGTACGACGTGCTCGCGGCGCAACGGCTCGGCATCACCGGGGTATTGGTCCGCACGGGCAAGTTCCTGCCGGGAGCCCTGGAGCGGGCGAGCGGCACCCCCGACCATGTCCTGGACTCCTTCGCGGACCTCCCGGCCCTGCTGGGGCTAGCGCAGTAGCAGTTGCACTCCGCCCACGACGGTCGCCGCGATCACGAGTTGTTCGAAGAGTCGCTGGTTGATCCTGTTCACAGCCCACTTGCCGAACAACGCGCCGGGCACGACGAACACCGCGAGCGCTGCGTCAAGGAGCAGCGAGCGCCCGTCGATGAGGCCGAGGCCCGCGCTGAACGGCACCTTCGACACGTTCACGATGAGGAAGAAGAACGCCGAGGTGCCGAGGAAGCCGAGTTTCCGGAAGCCTGCCGACAGCAGGTACATCGACATCACCGGGCCGCCCGCGTTGGCGACCATCGTGGTGAACCCGCCGAGCACGCCGTAGGAGCGGGCCTTGGCGCGGCCGGCGCGGGAGGTGACCCGGTCCGGTGCCTCCCCGGTGTCCGCCGTGCGCCGCCGCCACACCGTCACCCCCGCCATCAGCAGCAGGATCGCGCCGATCGAGGTCCGTACGATTCCGTCGTCGGCCCACACCAGGAACAGCGTGCCGACCACCACCCCGGCCGCGACGGCCGGGAACAGCCGCCACAGGGTGGGCCAGTGGGCGTGCCGCCGGTAGGTGAGGACGGCGAGCACGTCACCGGCGATCAGGACGGGCAGCAGGACCCCGGTGGAGGCGCGGGCCGGGAGGACCGCCGCGAAGATCGCGAGGCTCACCGTGTTGGCCCCGCTCACCGCGGTCTTGGAGAAGCCGACGAGCAGGGCCGCGCAGGCGAGTGCCGCGAACCCCCAGCCGGATATGTGCCAGAGCGTCATCGTGTTCATGCGGAGACCGATGCTATGTCCGGACAAGCCTCCGGCGTAAGGACCGTCTCGCCAGGTGACCCCCGCGGTGACCTTCGCGGCCCGCCCTTCGCGTTCCGTCACCGTTCCGCGTATTGCGCCCGGAGTTCCCGCTTGAGCACCTTCATGCTGGGCCCGAGCGGCATCGCGTCCGTGAACTCCACGCGCCGCGGGTACTTGTGCCGCCCGAGGTGCTCCTTGGACCACTCCGTGATCGCGGCGGCGTCGGGCGCGGCGCCCGGTGCCGGTACGACGACGGCGCAGACCTCCTCGCCGTGCAGTTCGTCCGGCAGGCCGATGACCGCGACCTGGGCGATGCCGGGGTGGCGCATCAGCACCTCCTCGACCTCCCTCGGGTACACGTTGTAGCCGCCGCGGATGATGACGTCCTTCTTGCGGTCGACGATCCTGAGGAAGCCCTCGTCGTCCTTGGTGCCGAGGTCACCGGTGCGGAACCAGCCGTCGACCAGGGCCTCGGCGGTGGCCTCGGGCCGGCCGAGGTAGCCGGAGAAGACGTTGTGCCCGCGGATGACGACCTCGCCGAGTTCGCCGGGCGGCAGCAGTTCGATGCGGCCCTCCGGCTCGGCGCGGGCGATCTCCACGTCGACGCCCCACAGCGGGTGGCCGATGGTCCCCGCCCGGGTGCCGAACACCGGCTGGTTGACGGTGGCCGTCGGCGAGGTCTCCGAGAGCCCGTAGCCCTCGTAGATCTTCGCCCCGAACGCGTCCTCGAACCGCTCCAGTACGGCGACCGGGAGCGACGCCCCGCCGGAGACGCACACCCGCAGGGCGGGCAGCGCGGCGGCGTCCGCGGCAGCCGCCGCGAGGGCGACGAACATGGTGGGCACGCCGTGGAAGGTGTTCACGCCCTCCTTGGCCATCAGCTCGATGGCGCGGGCCGCGTCGAAGCGGGGCAGCAGTACCAGCGTGGCGCCCGCCCGCCAGGTGGAGTTGAGCGACACCGTCTGGCCGAAGGCGTGGAACAGCGGCAGCGCGCCGAGGGCGATGTCGTCGGCGCGGATGTCGTTGGCGTCGAAGGCGTTGACGGTCGCGTTCATGACGAGGTTGAAGTGGCTGAGCACGGCGCCCTTCGGCACGCCGGTCGTCCCGCTCGTGTAGAAGATCACCGCCGGGTCGTCGGCGGTGCGGGTGACGTACGACGGCAGCGGCTCGGCATCGGCCGCGAGCCGGTCGAACTCCTGGCCCAGGACGACCACTTGGGCGCCGGTGGCCTCCGCGGCGGCCCGGCCGGTCGTCGCCTGGGCCGGGTGGACGAGCAGCAGCGTCGCCCCGCTGTCCCTGAGCACGTGCTCGACCTCACCGGCCGACAGCAGCAGGTGCACGGGGACGACGACTCCGCCGGCCGCGGCGATCGCGTAGTAGGCGACCGGGAACTCGGCGGTGTTGGGCGCCATCAGCGCCACCCGGTCGCCCGGTCGTACGCCGAGCCGGGTGAGCGCACCCGCGCGGGCCAGGGCCCTGCGCCACACCTCGGCGAAGGTCAGCCGCAGATCGCCTTCGACGAGCGCCGTCTTCTCGGGACGGCGCCGGGCGTTCTCGGCGAGGATGGCGGCGACGGACAGGGTTGCCATGGAGTGCTGCTCCGTTTCCTTGCTGCGGCTCGACTGACCAGATCCCCCGTGGGCGATGTGCTAGTGCCGCTCGACCAGCACCGCACTTCCCTGTCCCACGCCCACGCACATGGTCGCGAGACCCCGCTCGGCGCCCGTGCGCCGCATCCGGTGCAGGAGCGTGGTCAGGATGCGGGCGCCCGAGCAGCCGAGCGGATGGCCGAGGGCGATGGCCCCGCCGGTCGGGTTGACCCGCTCCGGGTCGATGCCCAGCTGGTCGACGCAGGCGAGCGCCTGCGCGGCGAACGCCTCGTTGAACTCGGCCTCCTGCAGGTCGGCGATGTCCCAGCCGACCCGGGCCAGCGCCTTGCGGGTGGCGGGGACGGGGCCGATGCCCATCACATCGGGGTGGACCCCGGCGGAGGCGCCCGCGGCGTAGCGGCCCAGGGACTCCAGGCCCAGTTCGTTCAGGGCCTCCTCGCTGACCAGGAGCAGTCCGGCCGCGCCGTCGTTCATCGGCGAGGCGTTGCCCGCGGTGACCGTGCCGCCCTGCCGGAAGACCGGCTTCAGCCTCGACAGCTTCTCCAGCGAGGTGTCCTCCCGGACGCACTCGTCCTGCTCGACCACGATGCCGTCCGGCCGCTCCACCGAAAGGAGTTCGTCGTCGAAGTGGCCGTTCTTGCGTGCGGCGGCGGCGAGTTGGTGGCTGCGCAGGGCGAACGCATCCTGGCGCTCGCGGGAGACGCCGTACCGCTCGGCGACCTCCTCCGCCGTCTCGCCCATGGAGAGCAGGCCGTGCAGGTCCTTCATCACCGGGTTGACCAGGCGCCAGCCGAGCCGGGTGTCGTGGGTCTCGATGCGCTGCGGCAGGGCCTCGTCCGGGCGGGGCAGCACGAAGGGGGCGCGGCTCATGGACTCCGAGCCGCCCGCGATCACGATGTCGGCCTCGCCCGCGGCGATGGTGCGGGCGGCGGCGGTGACCGCCTCGAGGCCGGAGGCGCAGAGCCGGTTGACGGTGGCGCCGGGCACGGACTCGGGCAGCCCGGCGAGCAGGGCGGCCATGCGGGCCACGTTGCGGTTGTCCTCGCCGGCCTGGTTGGCCGCGCCCCAGTAGACGTCGTCGACCCGGGCCGGGTCGAGGGCGGGCACGTCGGCCACCAGATGGCGGATCACGGTCGCCGCCAGGTCGTCGGGGCGGACGGAGGACAGCGCTCCGCGCAGCTTGCCGATGGGGGTGCGGCGGGCGGCCGCGAAGTGGACGGGACGCACGGCTTCGACTCCTGACCTACGACCGATCGACGGCACTGTCGATCGGCGGACCACACGGGACACTGTATGAGCACCCGGCAACACTTAATTAGCACTGCTAGTTTTGGACTATAGACCTCCGACCGGCCCGCTGGGAAGATCCCCCCGGACAACCCCGCGCCCTCCGGAGGAGACATGCACCACGTCCGCGAGCACACCCTCGACGGCACCCACGGCCCGGTCGCCGTGCGCGAGTGGCCGCACCCCGCGCCGAGGTACCTGGCCCTGGTGGTGCACGGATACGGCGAGCATGCCGGCCGCTACGACGAGCCGGCCGCCGTACTGACCGGGCACGGGGCGGCCGTGTACGGACCCGATCACGTCGGCCACGGCAGGTCGGCCGGGGAGCGGGTGCTGATCGAGGACTTCGAGGACGTGGTCGCCGATGTGCACGCGGTGGCGGATCTCGCCCGTGCCGCGCACCCCGGGCTGCCGCTCGTCCTGGTCGGCCACTCGATGGGCGGACTGATCGCGGCCCGCTACGCCCAGCGCTACGGCGCCGAGCTGAGCGCGCTGGTCCTGTCCGGGCCGGTGATCGGCGGCTGGGAGCTGCCCGGGCGGCTGCTGGCCCTGCCGGAGATCCCGGACACCCCGGTGAGCCCGGCCGCCCTCTCGCGGGACCCGGCCGTCGGTGCCGCCTACGCCGCCGATCCGCTGGTGTGGCACGGGCCGATGAAGCGGCCGACGGTGGAGGCGTTCGCGCGCACCCTGGAGACCGTCGACCGGGGCGGTGACATCGGCCCGCTGCCGCTGCTGTGGCTGCACGGGGAAGACGACCGGCTGGTGCCCCTGCCGGGCAGCCGGATCGGCGTGGAGCGGCTGGCGGGCTCCCGGCTCACCGAGCGGATCTTCGCCGGGGCGCGGCACGAGGTGTTCCACGAGACGGACCGCAAGGAGGTCTTCGCCGAGCTGATCCGCTTCCTGGACCTGGTCCTGCCCCGCTGATCAGGCACGTTTACGCCCTTTCGGCATGGATACCCGCGCTCCGTGGCCCGAAGGAAACGCACCGTACGCCGGAAAGGGGCGAGGGGCTCATGACCGTGGTGCAGAGCACCCTGCCCGAGAGGGCACTCGGTGTCACCGGCACCGCGCTGCAGGAGGGCGTCCCGCCGAACGGCCGGCCCGAGACCATCGCCGCGGCCTTCGCGCCGCCCGGCACCAAGGACGCGTGGCTGCGTGGCACCGAGGTCGTCGAGTTGATGGCGACGGTGCTGTTCGAGGCCGAGAAGTGGCCGCTCGACAACACCTGAAAGGCAGGACCCATGGCCGACGCCCTCGAAACCGAAGCGCTGTGGGAGGACTTCCACCGCGTGGTGAACATGACCTCGGCGGAGCTCGCGGCCTGGCTGCGGGTCCGGGACGCCGACGAGGAGACCGAGCCGCTGCCCGAGGAGGCGGGCACGGAGACGGGACAGCATGTCCTCGCCATCCTCCAGAAGCGCCGCATGGACCTCACCGACGACGACATCCGCGTGATGCACGAGGTCGTCGACACGGTCGGAGACCTGGTGGACATGGCGGACGAGCCGGAGCCGGAGACGGCGCCGGAGGACACCCGCCGACGGCACCGGCTGATGACGCTGGGCCACGACCCGCTCAAGCCCTAGCCATGGACCGCGACGAGAGAGTCCTGCGCGAGCTGCTGTCCGCGCACGGACGGACCTACGCCGAGGAGGCGGGCATCAGGCTGAAGGACACCCCGCAGCCGCTGTACCGGCTGCTCGTGCTGGCCCTGCTGCTCAGCGCCCGGATCCGCGCCTCGGTCGCGGTGGCCGCCGCCCAGGCCCTGCACGAGGACCACCTCGACAGCCCGCGCCGGATGGCCGACGCGGACTGGCAGCAGCGGGTGGACGCGCTCGGCCGCGGCGGCTACCGGCGCTACGACGAGCGCACCGCCACCCAACTGGGTGACGGTGCCGAGCTGCTGCTGGACCGCTGGTCCGGGGACCTGCGCCGGCTGCACGAGGAGGCGCACGGCGACACCGGGGAACTCAGGCGGCTGCTCCAGGAGGAGCCGGGGGTCGGGCCGGCCGGCGCCGACATCTTCCTGCGCGAGGCGCAGCGCGTCTGGCGCGAGATCGCCCCCTACCTGGACGACAAGGCGCTCGACGGGGCGCAGCGGCTCGGCCTGCCGAAGGACCCGGACAAGCTCACCGAGCTCGCCGGGAACACCGAACCGGCCGTGCTGGCCGCCGCGTTGGTGCGGGCCGCACTCGACAAGGAGGTGGCCGAAGACTGTCTGCGCCGCGCGTCATGATCGTGTCAGACTGCTGCTCGCATCCCGGCGGGAGTGAAGGAGCAGCACGTGACGGGGACCGAGCCGGCACAGCACATCGACACCACACGGCCGCATCCGGCCAGGGTGTACGACTGGTTCCTCGGCGGCAAGGACAACTACCCCGTCGACGAGCGGCTCGGCCGGCAGATCGCGGCGGTGGACGGGGGCGGTGCGCCACGGGCGGCCCGCGCCAACCGGGCGTTCATGCAGCGGGCCACGCGCGCGCTCGCCGAGGACGGCATCCGCCAGTTCCTGGACATCGGCACGGGCATCCCGACGGAGCCGAACCTGCACCAGATCGCGCAGTCGGTGGCGCCCGACGCGCGGGTGGTCTACGTCGACAACGACCCGATCGTGCTGGCCCACGCGGGCGCGCTGTTGCGCGGCACCCCCGAGGGCGTGACGGAGTACGTGCAGGCCGACGCCCGCGATCCGCACGCCATCCTCGAACAGGCCGCCAGCGTCCTGGACTTCGGCCGCCCGGTGGCCCTGTCCCTGATCGCGCTGCTGCACTTCGTCGCCGACGAGGACGGCGCCCACGAGGTGGTGTCGACGCTGGTCGACGCGCTCGCGCCGGGCAGCCTGCTGGTGCTGTCGACGATGACGGCCGACTTCGAGCCGGAGAACGTGCAGAAGGGCATCGCCGCGTACGCGGCCGGCGGAGTGACCCTGGTCGCGCGTTCCCGGGGCGAGGTGGCCGCCTTCTTCGAGGGGCTCGACCTGCTGGAACCGGGCGTCGTACCGGTCGACGCCTGGCGCGGCGAACAGGCGGCCGACGGCACGGGGCCGGTCTCGCTGTACGGCGCGGTGGGCCGCAAACCCCGCACACCCTGACGAGCCGGTACGGCGCTACAGGCCGAGCACCCGGGAGATGGTCCGCAGCACGCCGCCCTCGTTGTTGGACGGAGCGAGGTGGCGGGCCCGGCGGACGACCTCGGGGTGGGCGCCCGCCATCGCGAAGGACCACTCGGCGGCGTCGAGCATCTCGAGGTCGTTGAGGTAGTCGCCGAAGACCATGGTCTGCGCCGGCGTGATGCCGAGCGCCCGCTGCAGGCCGCGCAGGGCGGTGCCCTTGTTGGCGGTGCGGTTCATGACGTCCACCCAGTGCTCGCCGGAGACCACGACCTGGTGGGTGGCGGCGGCCTCCGCGAGGGCCGGGGCGGTGGAGTGCTCGGCGGACCCGAAGTCGAAAAGCGCGACCTTGATCACGTCGTCCTGGACAGCGGTGACATCCTCGACGATCCGGTGCTCGGCGTAGTACTTGCGCACCTCCGCCAGGAACGCCTCGTCGGTACGCTCCACGTACGCCGACCGCTTGCCGCACACCACGGCGCCGACGTCCACGCCGTCCGCGACCAGCCGTCGTACCGTGCGGACCACACCCGCGGCGACGGCCTTGTCCATCGGGTCGGAGCTCAGCTCCACGCCGTCGCGGACCACGTAGGTGCCGTTCTCCGCGATGAACACCATACCCTCGGCGACCTCGGCGAACTGCCGGGCCAGCGTGGCGTACTGGCGGCCGCTCGCCGGGCTGAACAGCACGCCGCGCCGGCGCAGTTCGGCGAGCATCGGCCACAGCCCGTCGGGGATCCGCTGGGCGTCGTCCAGCAGCGTGCCGTCCATGTCGGTGACGATGAGGCGGATGTCGGCGGGGCCGGCCGGCGGGCCGGGGGTGTCGCGGAGGGGGGTGGGCGTGGCGGGCATGTCCTGCTTCCGGTCGGGGACGGCGTACCGGTCCAGTGTTCCTCATGGGCCGAAACGGCCCGAGCCGGTTCCTCGCGGTCCGAAACGTCCCGAAGTCGCACCGAACCGCCCACGGTGCGGGTTTCCCGGGACAGCGCAATCACCGGGCGGCACAATGGCGGCGGAGGACGACCGCGACCGGAGAAGGGCGGCGACGTGACCGAGGGCCACTCCCCGACGGCCGGACCGGACAGGCTGAACACCTCGGTGGCGCACAACGCCCGGGTGTGGAACTACTGGATCGGCGGCAAGGACAACTACGAGGTCGACCAGCGGGTCGGTGAGCACGTCGCCGGCATGTTCCCGGTGATCCGGGCGGTGGCGCGAGCGGACCGGGAGTTCCTGGCCCGGGCGGTGCGGTTCCTGGTCGCCGAGCGCGGGATCCGGCAGTTCCTGGACGTCGGCGCCGGACTGCCGACCGTCGACAACACCCACGAGATCGCGCAGCGGATCGCCCCGGAGTCCCGGATCGTGTACGTCGACAACGACCCGATCGTGCTCGTGCACGCCCGCTCGCTGCTCACCAGCTCCCCCGAGGGCGTCACCGACTACGTCGACGCCGATGTGCACGACCCGGACACCATCGTGCGGCGCGCCGCCGAGACCCTGGACCTGACCCGGCCGGTCGCGCTGATGCTGCTGGGCATCCTGAACTTCGTCCTGGACACCGGAGAGGCCCGGGCCATCGTGCGGCGGCTCATGGCGGCGCTGCCCTCGGGCAGCCACCTGGTCCTCACCCACCCGACCTACGACCGTGACGTGGGCGGCGAGGGCAACCGGGCGGCGATGGAGTTCTGGAACGCCAACGCCACCCCGCCGATCACCGCCCGCAGCCACGCGGAGATCGCCGGCTTCCTCACCGGCCTGGAACCGGTCGAGCCGGGTCTGGTGCCCTGCTCGCAGTGGCGCGCCGGAGTGGCGGCCGCCGCGGTGCCGCAGTTCGGCGCAGTGGCCGTGAAACCCTGACGCCGGCACCGGGCGGACCGCCGCCCGGGAGGACGTGCCGGCCGCGGCAGCGAGGTTCACCGAGGAGGACGTATGGCCGAGGAGGACGTATGACCACTCTTGCCGACCCCGTGCCCGGCGGGCGCCCGGAGGATCTGCGCCGGGTCGCGGGACTCACGGCCGACCTCGCCGCTCGGGGCGTGCGCGGGATCGTGCTGGCCTACGTGGACACCGCGGGCATCTGCCGGGTGAAGACGATCCCGACGGCCCGGCTGGAGGCGGCCGTGTCCTGGGGCGTCGGCATGTCCCCGGTCTTCGACACGTTCCTCGCCGACGACTCGATCGTCACCACCGACGTCCTCGGCTCCCCGGACGGTGACCTCAGGCTCTACCCGGACCTGGACCGGCTGGTGGAACTGGCCGGGCAGCCCGGCTGGGCGTGGGCGCCGGTGGACCGCATCACGCAGGAGGGCACCCGGCACCCCGGCTGTGCCCGAACCTTTCTGCGCCGGATCGTCGCCGACGCCGCCGAGCGGCACGGCCTGGCCTTCCGGGCGGCGATCGAGGTGGAGTGGGCGGTCGGGCTCGGCTCGGCACCCGCCGGCGCGTTCGTACCGGCGGTGTCCGGCCCGGCGTACGGCGCGATCCGGCAGGTCGAACTGAGCGACTGCACCGCCGACCTGCTGGCCGCGCTCGCCGCCCAGGACGTGCCCGTCGACCAGCTCCATCCCGAGTACGCCGCCGGGCAGTTCGAGGTCTCCGTGGGCGCACTGGACCCGGTGGCGGCGGCCGACCGCAGCGTGCTGGTCCGGCAGACGATCCGGGCGGTCGCCGGGCGGCACGGCCTCAGGGTGTCGTTCTCGCCCGCGGTGTCCGCCGAGGGCGTCGGCAACGGCGGCCACATCCACGTGTCCTGCCGGCGCGAGGGGGTGAACCTGCACGCGGGCGGGGAGCGCCGCTACGGCATGACACCCGAGGCCGAGTCCTTCGCGGCCGGGATCCTGGCCCGGCTGCCCGCGCTGACAGCGGTCACCGCACCCAGCCCCGCCAGCTATCTGCGGCTCAAACCGTCCCAGTGGGCGGGGGTGTTCACCGCCTGGGGCCGGGAGACCCGGGAGGCCGCGCTGCGGGTGATCACCGGCACGGCCGGCCGCCGGGAGCAGGAGGCCAACCTGGAGGTGAAGCCGGTCGACCTGGCCGCCAACCCCTACCTCGCCCTCGGCTGTGTCATCGCCGCCGGTCTGGACGGGATCGGCTCCTCCCTCACCCTCCCGGAGGAGATCACCGGCGACCCGGCCCGGTACGGCACGGAGGAGGCGGCGGCTCTCGGCGTACGGCGGCTGCCGCGGTCGCTGCCGCAGGCCGTCGAGGAGTTCCGGGCGGATGAGGTGCTGCGGTCCGCGCTGGGCCCGGTGCTCGCGGACGCGGTGACCGCCGTCCGGCTCGGCGAGGCGGCGGCCGTCGAGGGCCTGGACGACGCGCGGGTGGCGGCGGCCTACCGCTGGGTGTACTGACCATGACCGCGCCCGGACCGGTCCACGAGGCCCTCGCCGAACTGGAGTTGGTGGACCATCACTGCCACGGCGCGGTGACGGCCGACCTCGCGCCCGAGGAGTTCGCCCCACTGCTGGCCGAGGGCGAGGCCTGGCCCGGTGCGTCCCCCTTCGACACCCCCGCCGGCGTGGCCGTACGCCGGCACTGCGCACCCCTGCTGGACCTCCCCCGGCACGCGCCGCCGGCCGACTATCTGGCCCGCCGCTCGGAATGCGGCTGGCAGGAGGTCAACCGCCGCTTCCTGCGGGCGGCGGGAGCCGGGGCGTTCCTCGTGGACACCGGCCACGCCCCGCTCGCGCTCACCTCCCCGGCCGAGCTGGCGGAGGCCTCCGGCGCCGCCGCCTTCGAGGTCGTACGCCTGGAGCAGGTGGCGCAGGCGGTGGCCGCGCGGGGCGTGGAGGCGGGCGAGTACGCGGCCCGCTTCCGTGCCGCCGCCGAGGACGCCGTACGCCGGCCGGGCGTGGTGGCCGTGAAGTCGGTGGCCGCCTACCGCACCGGTTTCGCCCTGGACCCGGCGCGCCCGGCGGACGCGGAGGTGACCGGGGCCGCCCGGCACTGGCTCGCGGACGGCGGCCGGCTCGCCGATCCGGTGCTGGTACGGCAACTGCTGTGGACCGCCGTGGACCTCGGCCTGCCGCTGCAGCTGCACACCGGCTTCGGTGACGCCGACCTCAGGCTGCACCACGCCGACCCGGTCCTGCTGACCGACTGGCTGCGGCTGACGGCCGGCACGGTCCCGGTGCTGCTGCTGCACTGCTGGCCGTACCACCGCCAGGCCGCCTATCTGTCCGCGGTGTTCGAGCAGGTGCACCTGGACGTGGGTCTGGCCCTGCACCACACGGGCCCGGCCCGCTGCCGGGCGGTGCTGGAGGAGGCGCTGGAGATCACCCCGTTCCGCAAACTGCTCTACAGCTCCGATGCCTACGGGCTGGCCGAATTCCACCACCTCGGCGCCCTGTGCTTCCGGCAGGGGCTGGCCGATCTGCTGCAGGCCCGCGTCGACGCCGACGAGTTGAGCCTGCCCGACGCCCTGCGGATCGCGGCCTGGACCGGCCGCGACAACGCCCTGCGCCTGTACGGACCTCCCGTATCCGACCCGGCCCGCGATACCGGCGGCCGCCCCACCCGGAAAGTATGATCAAGCAATGTCTGACATGACCGAGACGACGCCCGGCTGGCTGACCACGGACGAGCTGGAAATGGCCAGGGCCCGGATGCCGATCCTGTACGTCGAGGCCGTGCCCGTGCGCGTGGACGACAGCGGCGAAGTCACCAGTATCGGACTGCTGCTGCGGATCGGCCCGGACGGGACGGTCAGCCGGACCCTGGTCTCCGGCCGCGTCCTGCACCACGAACGGGTCCGCGACGCGCTGCTGCGCCACCTGGAAAAGGACCTCGGCCCGGTCGCGCTGCCCCGCGTCCCGCCGTCCCTGCAGCCGTTCACGGTCGCGGAGTACTTCCCGACGGCGGGCATCACGCCGTACCACGACCCGCGCCAGCACGCCGTGTCCCTCGCCTACATCGTCCCGGTCACGGGCGACTGCCGCCCCCGGCAGGACGCGCTGGACCTGGTCTGGTTCAGCCCGCAGGAGGCCGTCTCCCCGGCGGTGCAGAGCGAGATGCCGGGCGGGCACGGGGTGCTGCTGAAGCAGGCGCTCGCGCACGTGGGTCTGGCCCTCTGACGCCGGCGGGGGGGGGGGGCCCCCGGCCGAACACGCCCCCGCGGGGGCGCGCCCGCGGGGGCCGGCGGGGGGGGGCGGTGTGTGGGTGGGGGGGGCGGCCCCCCGCCCCCCACGCGCCCC